>NZ_JBRESC010000013.1:0-160430 GCF_056726085.1 Vibrio sp. 2433-A1 | reverse complement strand
GGCTTTGTTGCGTAATTCGGACAGAAAAACAAACCGCCCGAAATTGTGCAATTCTTAAACAACAAACTGAGTTTCAGGCATACCAAGCCCTGTAAGCTTGTTCAGCGCTTTAATCATGGCGTAGGTTTCGCCAACCTGAGCATTGTAGTTTCGCAGGCTTAACCTCCCACCTAGCAACTGCTTCACTCGATACATGGCTGTTTCTGATAGTGAACGTTTGTGATAACCATACCGCTTTTTCCACTTCTTGTTGGAGCCGTAGAGCTTTTGGCAACCCACTGCTAAATTGCGAGGATGTCCTTGTTCCCAGAAGGCTGCCCCTTCTCTTGGTGGGATAAGCGGAATAGCTCGCTTAATCCGTATGGCATCATGGCAGTTCCTTGTGTCGTAAGCACCATCTCCAGATATCTCGATGATTTGTCGACGTGTTTGCTTGAGCAAATTAGGAAGGACTTCTGAATCAGTGACATTAGATAAACTCAGTTCTGCTGCTACTATCTCGTGAGTACTGGTGTCGACTGCTAAATGCAGCTTTCTCCAGACTCTACGCTTCCCGTCAGTACCGTGCTTCTTGACCTTCCATTCACCTTCGCCATAAACCTTGAGACCAGTGGCATCAATGGCCAGATGCTGTATCGCACCTCTGGTTTTAGTTTTAAATGAAACCTCAACCTGCTGGGCTCGACGGCTTATACAGGTGTAATGCGGACAAACAAGCGGTATGTTAGCCAGCTTAAATACTGAGTCTAGAAAACCTTGCAGCGCTCTCAATGGCATAGAGAAAACGCGTTTTACCATCAGTGCGGTAGTAATGGCTAGGTCGCTGAATCGACGAGGCCTGCCGCGCTTACTCTGTTTGCTTTGCTTCCACTCGCGTATGGCTTCCTCATCAATCCAGAAAGTGAGTGAACCACGGTTGATTAGGGCTTTGTTGTACTGTTTCCAGTTAGTTGTTTTGTAACGAGGTTTCGGCATAAGGCTACGATGATTAACTGATGTAGCCGATCAGATCGTAACTTCCTGATTTAGTTCCATCGAATTACGCAACAAAGCCAAAGAAACTTCATCGTAAGATTTAGAACTGAATACCGCGACATCTATCATAAAAACCTCTCTAAGATAGCGGGGAGAGTAATCCCTTTATTGAATACTTAATTCCGGCAAAAATAAACCATGAATTATCAAGGGCTATTTTTAGACTTGGAATTAGGTAAGCCTTTGAACTATATTGATTGACAAATTTCATATGGTTGAATCGTTGACATGGTGAAACTCATTCCATTGAGAACGGAATTACTTGAAGATGTAATTAAATTATCGGTTGAAGAAAAGCAGTTGCCGTACGTGGGTACTGTCGATCAAGTGTTAATTAATGCCGACGAAAATACGCATCCACATATTGTACTTAACGATGATCGGGTAATCGGCATGTTTCTCATTGATAGACTCTATTCACAGGCGTATGAATTTGCACAAGGTGGCAGTCTGGGTTTTCGAGCATTTCTGATTGATCAGCACCAACAAGGTAAAGGCTATGGCGGGGAAGTGATGAGTCAATTGCAAGACTATCTTGCCCTGTACTATCCAAGCTATCATTCCATTTACCTTACCGTTAATTGCAAGAATGTAGCTGCCTACCAGTGTTACGTGAAAAATGGTTTCTGCGACACCGGTGAGTGTTATTTAGGTGGAGAGGCGGGACCACAGCATATTATGTTGATGAAGTTGCATACATAAGGCAAATATCAATTACTTGAGGTGACTGTTTTATTAATACCGCTTAAGTATTACTAATTTCATGTCATTGTTACACAAAGCATAAAAATTACTGCTACGTTGAAATTAATAAAAATTTAAATCGACCCTTTCTAACCATTAAATTAATAAGGCTTTAAGGGTCGGGAATTCATTATAATTTTGGTTAGGGTAAATAACTATGTTGGTAACGAAACTTAAAGAAGCCTCTATTGCTGTGAGGGCATGGTCAATTCTGGGACTGTTTGCGATCAGTCTACTTACAAATACTTTTCTGAATATCGATGCATCTCGCCAGCACATGCGCGAGAATTATGAACGTGGCGTAAAAACCATGGTTGAAAGTGCATTAGGAGTTGTTAAATTCTATCACCAGCAGAGCAAAAATGGTGCATTGTCGGAGGCTGTTGCTCAAGCCAGAGCATTAGAGACCATTACGGCGATGCGTTTTGATGGCGATAACTATATATTTGTCGGTGACAGAGAGGGAATCCAGCTTTCGACGGGTGTTGTTGCTCTGCTTGGCACCAATATAATGAACTTACAAGACAGTAGTGGTCAGTATTTTGTACAGAAACTCTATCAGACAGCGCAAAGTGGTGGTGGCTTTGTTGATTACTACTGGCGATACCCCGGTAAAGAAACGCTAGAGCCTAAAACCAGTTATGCAGCGATGTTTGAACCTTGGGGGTGGATGGTCGGGTCAGGTATGAATATGGATGCGCTACAGTCTGTAACTCAGCGTTCAGAGGTTAGCTCACTCAGTTATGCCGTTGTTATTCTATTGATCTTGTCGATTGTGGTCGGGTTCTTTATTAAGACGATTACGTCACCACTTAAACGAACTCTTAGAGCCATGAAAGTGCTTGCCCATGGAGAGGGGGACTTGACACAAAGGTTGCCAGAAGAGGGCAGCAAAGAACTCATTGTTTTATCGCGTAATTTCAATCGGTTTATCGCATCCATCCAGTCTATTATGCTTAATATTAACGATGCGGGCGCTCAGGTTTCTTCGTCTGCAGTGCAACTCTCCAACTCGGTGCATCACATCGATGATAGTTTGAATCAGCAGCAAGCGGATGTAGATATGCTTGCGACGGCTATGACAGAAATGCTCGCAACCGTGGAAGAAGTGGCGGGAAGAACGACAGAAGCGAACGATGCGAGTTGTCTCGCGGCGAAAGAGACACAAAATAGCCGCAATATCATCCAAAAAAATGTCGACGAGGCGAACCGATTATCTGAGCAAATCGGGGCAGCGAGTGAAGCGGTTCAACAGCTTGCTAACGATGCTCGAAACGTCGATACCGTGTTAGAAGTGATTCGTGGTGTCGCAGAGCAAACCAACTTACTGGCTTTAAATGCGGCAATCGAAGCGGCAAGAGCCGGTGAGCAAGGCAGAGGGTTTGCGGTGGTCGCTGATGAAGTACGTACATTGTCGCAACGCACTCAAGAGTCGACATTAGAAATCCAAAGCATTGTTGAACGACTTCAAGTTGGCGCCGAAAATGTGGTGGTGGTGATGAATCAAGGAGCTAGTAAAGCTTACCAAGCGGCAGAGTTATCTAACCAAGCTGGAGAAACTCTCAAGCAAATCGACCAAGAAGTGCGCACCATTCAAGAGATGGCTCAGCATATTGCGACTGCTGCTGAGCAGCAAACTGTGACGGTGAATGACATCAATAGAAATGTGGTGAGCTTAAGTGATATGGCTACATCTGTGTCAGGTGAGTCGTCACAAATGGCCAGCTCTGGGCGAGAGCTGAGGTCTGTGTCTGATAATCTGGTCAACATGATTCGCAAGTTCAAGTTGGCTTAAGCAAGTCAAGAGGCAATCTAATTGGAAACCGTGACTCGGCTAGTGTTAGAATCGCACAAATTTTCCAATAGATTGCTTCATGAGACACCTAAAAACTGCTGTACACCCAGACCTTCAACACCTAGATGATAAGGTTATCTTCAAGCGCAATGCCGCGCGCGCGATTGTCGTTGATGGTGAAGATATCTTGCTGCTCTACACTGAGCGCTACCATGACTACACCATTCCTGGTGGCGGTCTAGACGATGGTGAAGACATGATTGCGGGTATGGTGCGTGAGTTGGAAGAGGAAACCGGAGCCCAGAATATTCATGGTATTAAACCATTTGGGGTCTTCGAAGAGTTCCGCCCATGGTACAAAGATGATGCGGACGTGATGCACATGATCTCTTACTGCTACACATGCAAAATTGATCGTGAGTTAGGTGAAACTAACTATGAAGATTATGAAATTAAAAACGGCATGAAAGCAGTTTGGATGAACATTCATGACGCTATTGCGCACAATGAGCAGACCATCGCTAAGAGTGAAAAGAAAGGTATGAGCATTGAGCGTGAGACCTATCTATTGCACTTGATTGCGAAAGAAATGATTTAAAAGAAGCCAGCAAATTCGCTGGCTTCTTTTATTTAATCAGCCGAACACAATAGCTGAGCTGCTCAACGGTGGCAATCTGGCTAAATCATCGTCGTGTGCATAAGCATGGGCTAATTTGCTTCACAGAAACCGCTAAGGGCTTCTATACTTTCCCAAGTAATTGAATTATTAATATATTAATTATCTTATATTATGCGATTGTACGGAAACGACTGAGGGATTAGGGTATGAGAATGTGGCGACAGATTGCTTTAAGTGGGCTAGTTGCTTCAACGGCGACGTTTGGTTGTTATGCCGCTGTGGTTGAGACAACAACGTTGGTTGGATTTGGGGAAGCTAAATACGCCGAAGGATTCTCCCACTTTGACTATGTTAACCCTGATGCGCCGAAGTATGGCAAGGTCACTTATGGCCGAGTCGGTACTTACGATAACTTCAATCGATTTGCGTCACGTGGTGTTGCGGCGGCTGCAACAGGTGAACTCTACGACACCTTAATGTTCTCTCCGAGCGATGAAATTGACGCATACTACCCAATGATCGCAGAGCGTGTGCGCTACTCAGATGACTTTTCTTGGCTTGAACTTGATATCAACCCTAAAGCTCGTTTCCACGATGGAAAACCTATTACCGCTCATGACGTCGCGTTTACGTTTGAAAAGTTCATGTCTGAAGGGGTTCCTCAATACCGCGTTTATTATCAAGACATCAAATCAGTCACTGCAAAAGATGATCTAACAGTTCGTATTGATATGGTGACGCCAAATCGCGAAAAAATGTTCAGTTTTGCCCAGGGGACACGCGTATTACCTAAACACTTTTGGCAAGATAAGAGCTTATCAGAACCACTTTCAAGCCCGCCAGTTGGCAGCTCCGCGTACAAGATCACCGACTATAAACCTGGCCAGAGTGTCACTTACTCATTAGTTGAAGATTATTGGGCAGCGGATCTACCCGTCAACGTAGGTCGCAATAACTTCAAACAGGTTCAGTACGATTACTATCGTGATGACACTGTGATGCTCGAAGCCTTCAAAGCGGGTGAGTTTGACTTTCGCTTAGAAAACTCAGCTAAGTTTTGGGCCAACTCCTATACCGGTGTGAATTTCGACAAAGGGTATATCTCTAAATCTGAGATACCTCACCAGAAGCCAGAAAATACTCAAGCCTTTGTATTTAATACCAAGCGAGCTATGTTTAGCGACCCGAAGGTTCGTGAAGCGTTGACCTATGCGATGGACTTTGAGTGGATGAACAAGAACATGTTCTATGGCCAATATAGTCGTACTCGTAGTTACTTCCAAAATACGGATTACGAGGCGAAAGGCACACCGTCAGCAGCAGAGCAAAAAGTGCTGGCTCCATTTAAAGAACAGCTACCACCTCGTCTATATTCAGAAGAATATCAGCCACCTGTGACGGATGGCTCTGGCCGAATTCGTTCACAAATGCGCACAGCGTTTAAGTTACTCAAAGAGGCAGGTTGGGAGCTTAAAAACAAAGTGATGACGAATGTTGAGACAGGCGAACCACTGGCGTTTGAACTGCTGATCTACAGTCCAACCACTGAGCGAATTGCGATTCCAGTACAGAAGAACCTTAGCCGTATGGGGATTGATATGAAAATCCGTACGGTGGATACCACTCAATACATCAAGCGTTTAAGAGACCGAGATTTTGATATGGTGTCGTCGGCCTATAGTGCGAATCCATACCCAAGTCCAAACCTGATGATTGCTTGGAACTCGAACTACTTAGACTCTACTTATAACACCGCAGGCGTAACTGACCCTGTTGTCGATTTCCTAACGATGGAAATCTCCAAAAAGCAACAAGACCCAGAAGCGTTACTGACATTAGGACGTGCCTTAGACCGAGTTCTTCAGTGGAATTTCTATATTATTCCTCAGTGGCACGTTGGTGAGTATCGTGTTGCTATGTGGGATAAGTTTGAACGACCAGACATCTTGCCTAAGTATGATCTTGGCCTAGATACTTGGTGGGTTTCAAAAGAGAAAGCCCAAGCGCTTCCTGAAAAACGTCGTTAAAGAGGGTACATGGCTGCTTATATATTCCGACGTTTGTTACTGGTGATCCCTACATTGTGGGCGATCATCACTATCAACTTCTTCATCATTCAAATTGCGCCCGGTGGACCAGTCGAACAGGCAATTGCCCAACTTGAAGGTCATACATCAGGCATTATGGAGCGCTTTGCTGGTGGCGGGAGTGAGGTCAACTTAAGCACTGGCGATGAAGCCGATGCATCTGGTTATAAAGGCTCACGAGGCTTAGATCCAGAAGTGGTCGAAGCGATCAAAAAGCAGTTTGGTTTTGATAAACCAATGCATGAGCGTTACTTCGACATGCTGAAAAACTACGCCACCTTTAATTTTGGTGAAAGCCTGTTTAAAGGCGGCAACGTAATAGACCTGATTGTAGAGCGGCTACCAGTATCTATCTCTTTAGGGCTGTGGAGTACTTTAATCATCTATTTGATTTCTATTCCACTGGGGATATTAAAGGCCATTCATCATGGCAGTCGATTTGATATTTGGTCGAGTGCTGTCGTCATTGTTGGCTACGCCATTCCTGGCTTTTTATTCGCTATTATCCTGATCATTCTTTTCGCTAGCGGTAACTACTTTAGCTGGTTCCCTTTACGTGGCTTGGTATCAAGTAACTTCGAACAGCTCACTTGGTACCAACAAATCATTGATTACTTTTGGCACTTAGCACTGCCTATCTTTGCGATGGTGATTGGTGGTTTTGCAACGCTAAGTATGCTGACAAAAAATTCGTTTCTGGATGAAATTAATAAGCAATATGTCGTGACCGCAAGAGCGAAAGGGCTTGATGAGCGCGATATCCTCTACAAGCACGTATTTCGTAACGCAATGCTAATTATTATTGCGGGTTTTCCTGCCGCATTTATCAGTATCTTCTTTACCGGTTCTATGCTGATTGAAGTGATGTTCTCTCTGGAGGGTATTGGCTTGCTTGGTTTTGAGTCGACGATTCAGCGTGACTATCCAGTGGTGTTTAGCTCTTTGTATATCATGACTTTATTGGGACTGATTCTAAGCATTATCTCTGACCTTACTTATACATGGGTCGACCCTAGAATTGATTTTGAGGCGCGTTGATGCGGAAGAAAAAAACACCAAATCCATTAAATGAAGCTAGATGGCTAAGGTTTAAAGCCAATCGACGAGGATTCTGGTCATTGTGGATTTTCTCAACTCTGTTTGTATTGAGTTTGTTTGCAGAAATCATCGCCAATGATAAGCCGCTATTGGTGGAATACGACAGCCAATGGTTTTACCCAATCATCAATCAATATGCGGAAACCGAGTTTGGTGGTGAGTTTGAAACCGAGGCGGACTATACCGACCCTTATGTTATTGAGCTTATCGAAGAACAAGGTTACATAGTTTGGCCGCTTATCCGTTTTAGCTATGACACCATCAATTTCAATATCAGCGGGTCTGTGCCGTCTGCCCCGGACAGCGTTAACTGGCTCGGGACTGATGACAAAGGGCGGGATGTCCTCGCTAGGATCATCTATGGCTTTAGGATCTCAGTGCTGTTCGGCTTTGTTCTGACCATAGTTTCAAGTGTGATTGGCGTTGCCGTAGGCGCGACGCAGGGTTACTACGGTGGTTGGTTAGATCTCTTTGGTCAACGCTTTATTGAAGTCTGGTCGGGTATGCCGACACTGTTTCTGTTGATTATCTTGTCGAGCTTTGTTGAACCGAACTTCTGGTGGTTGCTTGGCATTATGGTGGCCTTCAGTTGGATGAGCTTAGTTGGGATTGTCCGCGCAGAGTTTTTGCGCTGTCGAAACTTTGATTATGTTCGCGCTGCACAAGCGATGGGTGTGTCTGATAAGCGTATTATGCTGCGCCATATGTTGCCAAATGCGATGGTTGCGTCATTGACCATGATGCCATTTATCCTTTCGGGCTCGGTGACGACGCTGACTTCTCTCGATTTCCTTGGCTTCGGTCTGCCAGCAGGGTCTCCGTCATTAGGCGAGCTCCTCGCTCAAGGTAAGTCAAACCTACAAGCACCGTGGCTTGGTTTTTCTGCGTTTTTTGTTTTATCTGTCATGCTGACATTGCTGGTGTTTGTCGGTGAAGCGGTACGTGACGCGTTTGACCCTCATCACCAAGGACGATAAACATGGCTGAAACAGTATTATCAATCAATGGGCTTTCGGTTGGATTTGGCCGTAAAAATGACGTTGAGGCAGTGACGCACGACGTGTCCTTATCGATCAAGAAAGGTGAAACGCTCGCGTTAGTTGGAGAAAGTGGCTCAGGTAAGTCGGTAACGGCCAACTCCATTTTAAAACTCTTGCCTAAGGGCTCATCGCACTACCTATCAGGTTCGATAGATTTTGATGGGGTCGATATGCTGAGCTGCTCAGAGCGCAAGCTAAGAGGCATTCGCGGCGGACGAATCGGCATGATATTCCAAGAGCCGATGGTGTCATTAAATCCACTGCATAAAATTGGCAAGCAACTTGTCGAAACGTTAGCAATTCATAGAGGTATGAGGCAAAGAGCCGCAGAACAGCTTGCCGTGGAGTGGCTAGCAAAAGTTGGGATACGTTACCCAGAGCAGAAGGTGAATGCTTATCCACATGAATTATCGGGGGGTGAGCGACAGCGTGTCATGATTGCTATGGCGTTAATCAATGAACCTGAACTGCTTATTGCTGATGAGCCAACCACAGCATTAGATGTATCGGTGCAGGCTCAAATATTGGATCTGCTCAAAGAGCTACAGCAAGAGCTGGGCATGGCGATGTTATTTATCACTCATGATCTGAGTATCGTTAGACGCATCGCTGATACCGTAGCGGTGATGCAGCATGGCCGTTTAGTTGAAACTGGGGCTTGTCATGATGTGTTTACCTCTCCAACTCACCCTTACACTCAGCAGCTCATTAACTCAGACCCGAAAGGTTTGCCTGTACCTGTTAGTCAAAATGCCCGCCCACTGTTAGAAGTGAATCAGCTTCGTGTCTGGTTTCCTATTACTGGGGGGATCTTCAAACGTGTGGTCTCTCACGTAAAAGCGGTAACGGATATGGCCTTTACCCTCAAAGAAGGGCATTCAATAGGGCTTGTGGGCGAAAGTGGCTCTGGTAAGTCAACAACCGGAATGGCGATACTCAAATTGCTCAAATCTGAAGGCTCTGTCTCTTATCAGGGCGTTGAGCTGCAAGGCTTAGACAGAAAAGCGATGTTGCCTTATCGAAGCAAGATGCAGGTTGTTTTCCAAGACCCGTTTTCTGCGTTAAATCCACGTATGTCAGTTGCACAAGTGATCGGCGAAGGTCTTAAAGTTCATCAGGAAATTGATGATGACGAAATTGATCAGCGTATATGTGAGGTGATGGCGGAAGTCGATTTGGACCCAGAAACACGCCATCGTTATCCCAACGAGTTTTCTGGTGGTCAAAGACAAAGGATCGCGATTGCGCGTGCGCTGATCTTAAAGCCTGAGTTTATTCTATTAGATGAGCCAACATCCTCATTGGACAGAACTGTACAAGCCCAAGTACTAGACTTGCTGAAGTCATTACAAGAAAAGTACAAGCTCACGTATCTGTTTATTAGTCACGATCTTAGTGTGGTCAAATCCTTGTGCCACTACACGATTGTGATGAAACAAGGTGAGATTGTAGAGCAGGGCGATACGCTACAGCTCTTCACCCAGCCTCAGCACTCCTATACGCGTCAGCTAGTCGATTTGTCGATGGTCTAGCGAGTTGCAGAGCTGAAAAAAAAGCTGCCGGAGATGGGCAGCTTTTTTTGTATTACATAATCACGCTAGTCGTGCTTGACCAAATGTGCTCGAACTCTTTGCTAATGTCGAACTCATTTAGGTGAGCGACGTGGAAGTTGAGTAAGTCTAAGTCGTATGATGGGGCAGTATAAACGCTGCCGCTATCAATGGCTGCAACTACACGGTCTGCTTGATTACGGGTGTAGTTATCTGGATCGTTCAATCGAGTTTGGCGTTCAAGTTGTTTGCGAACTTGGCTAACAACCATTTCGTATTCTGTCTGGGTAAAGCCTGACGCGAGCGCGCGTTTAATCTCTGACTTAACCACTTTTTTCACTTCAGTTTTGTCTGTTTCTTCAAGGCTTGCCACGCGTACCTGTGAAAGTAGACGATGATCAAATAGAACCTGGTTGTCGACGTCTACTTGAGCTTGTAGATGTTGTTTGTTTAGCGCGTCTTGGATGCGCTGTTCTAGCATTTTGTTCGCGAGCGTTGTCATTAGAAGCTCTTTACGATGAAGTTTACTGTCTTCTTCGTCGTTAAATGTACTTAAAGAGCTAATAGCAATTGGGCTTGTTTCTTCTTCTTGGCTGATAAGTTCAAGTTGAGGAGTAGAGCGTACAGATTCCGCTTGAGCGGTTGTGCGCCAGAATGAAAACTGACGTTCAATCGCCTTGATAGCTGACTTTTTCTTAATACCACCAACTACAACGATGGAGACTTGGTCTGGTGTAAAGTAAGTCTGCTTAAACTCTTTCACTGACTCTAATGGCGTTTGGTTTAGTGACTGCTCGTCTAGTGGCGCTAGTGCGTGAGTTAAGGTATCTAGGTGACGTTGACTAATCAAGTCATTAATGTCCTTGAGTGAACCTTGTGCTGACTCTAACAACTGCTCTGCGTTTGGTTGTTTAACTTCTTGGATTAAACCTGCATAAAGCGCTTCTAGTGCTTTTTCGATGTCACTGTTTGTCGCCGACGCGAAATCAATATCAAACACAGTTTGCTGATAGTCAGTCGAGACGTGCCAGTCAGTGTTTTGAATCGTATCTAAAGCGACAATACGTGCCGTTGGGAATTGGTTGTTTTCTTGTGCAACACCCGCATTAACACGCACACGGATTGATACTTCATCTGAGCTGCGAGTTGTAGGGAGAACAACGTATCTTAAGCCATTGTCCAAACGGTCAACTGTGGTCGATTTAGGCATGTTAATGTCAGTACTTGGGTACCAAAGTGATGTATTGCTAGCGGCAAGTACAGTCGGTGACGCAAGGGCAGTGCAGGCGAACAGAGTACTTAGGATTTGGCGGTATTGAATAGACACTTTCTTCTCCGGAGCAAGGTTAATTTCTCCTTGTTCAAAGCCTAAGTTATTGATTTTAGGCTTTAGTCTCTATCCTTGATACAGCATACGCAATGCGTGAAGCATGAACATGCTTTTATAAATTTGTGCGAATTCTCTACAACTTTAGTTAATTAGTCAAATGGAAATATAAACTTGCTGAATGTGTCTTAAGTTTGAGATTTGAATGGCTAGACTTTGGTGTAGTGGCTAGCACTAGCAAGAGAAAGGGGTTTTGAAAACCAATAGCCTTGTAGATAAGAAGCGCCCATATCAGTAAAGACACGCTGCATGGCGGCATCTTCAATACCTTCAATGACGATGTCAATGCCGTACGAATTACATAAATTAGTAATAAATGACAGGTACTCGAATGTCACTGGATTTTCAAGTGAACGCCAAGCGATGGACTTGTCGATTTTAATCTGTGAAAGAGGGAGATCGAAGAAACTGTTCAGTGAGCTATAACCGGCCCCAAAGTCATCAAGAGAAAGTTGAAACCCTAAGTCTTTGAGGGCGTTTAATTGAGTAATAGCGCTCTTGTTATCATCTAGACTGATTGTTTCGGTAAGCTCCAGAACGATAGAGGAGCTCTTAATGCCATGTTGCTCAGCTAGGCGCATTAATTCTTGGGGGAACTGTTGGCTTAGCAACTGGAGAACAGACACATTAACGTTCACACGCACATCACCAGTATGCGTTAATTGATACTGCTTAATAAACTGACAAGCTTTATTAAAAACAAAATAGCCCAGCTCACTGATTAAGCCATTCTTTTCTGCGACAGAGATAAATTCATCCGGATAAAGCTCTCCGAGTTCGTCACTTTTCCATCGAACGAGACTTTCAAAGCTCGCAATGCGTTGAGATTGAGAGCAAATGATAGGCTGGAATTTAACAGAAAGTTTGCCGTTATTAAGCGCATTCGCCAGTTCTTGTTCAATGAAGAAGTATCGATCCACTTTAGCTTTTGTCGAGCCAGTATAAACACGAATGAAACAGTCTTTTTGTTTATTGGCAAACTGACTGGTTTGCGCGGCAATTTTAACGACTTCTCCTGGGTTCTCGTGGCGAGAAATATTAGGGTAGATGCCGACACTGATGTCAGTCGCGAATAACAGATCAATGGCCTTGTTCGACTCTTGATATGCAGTATGTATACGCAGAGCGAGCTCTTTTAACTCAGCCTCGTCATACTGCCCGTAGAGAAGGATAGCGAAGTCATGGGACTGAATTCGATACAAATCAACGAACTTATCCGGAAAGCGATTCAAGGTGTTAGCTAGATGGGAAAGCATATTGCGTACTATTTGTGAACCATAGACAACTTGGTACGATCGAACGTTATCGAGCTGAACATACATCAAGTGGTAGCTTTCATTTGCCGATAGGTCATCTAAGTCCATCATTAGCTTTTGTTCGTTTGATAACCCAGAAGCTCCATCGCGAAGAGAGGCTTGCTGCACATAGGTTTCCATCAGCTTGCGATCGGAGATGTCTTTATGGCAGCCAATCATAAACCGTTTGCCATTGACCGTTTTGGTTATCGCCGTGCCTTCAAGCCAAACGTACTGCCCATTCTTAGAGCGGATACGATATTGGGTTGTGACTTTCGATTCGTTGTCTCGAATATGATCACCGACCTCGTCGCGTAAGGAGTCTCGGTCAAGTGGATGAACTAAATCGAGCCAATCTTGTAAGCAGGTGTGTCCTGATTTGATGCCGAACTTAGAGTAGAAAGAGGGGTTGTATAAACAAACATGTTCGGTATCTGCCATATAGAAAATACCATCATTCATCACATCAACCATGTGACAAAATTGGTTATCCATAAGATCGTCAAGCTGAGCGCCAGTCAACCCGATAGGCAGCTCGACCTCTTCATCGGTGCGATCGACACTCAATTCAGAGACAAGTGTTATCTTTGGTCGAGGCTGAATGCTTTTGATGGGTTGCGACATTGACGAGCGTTTACCTATTTAAACAAGAAAGTGATGTTACAAATCTATAGTTAGAGTAATACATTAAATATTTATGAATTCCTATCAAATTGATACTAATCTTGGTTTTATGATTAAAAAGTATTAACTGGAGCTCACTGGTTGAGCGAAAAAGTTGAAATTTTAATTAAATGACCGTATCGAAAATGAACTCTGCTTGTTTGACTCGAATTGAATAAATGGTAAATTTGTTGCTTAAAATGAGCCATGCTAAGGCGTTGTTTACTCGCTAGTTTGTCGTATTTTTATCCACCTAAACTCAACAATATCTTTATGGAGTGAGAATGAAATCTCAGCTTGACCTTAATCTGCTTAAGGTATTACCGCTGCTTGATAAGCATCGCCAACTAAAGCCAGTAGCAAAAGAGTTAGGTAAAACAGAAAGTGCGGTGAGCAAGCACCTTGCTAAACTACGGGAGCAACTTGGTGACCCGCTTTTTGTAAGGGGCGCATTTGAGTTTGAACCGACCGATTACACCATCAATCTGTTGCCGAAAATATCGGCGGGTCTCAACCTTATTGGTGAGGCTGTGCAACATGAAGAGTTTGATCCTGCCAGTTACGAAAAGACGATTTCTATCGCTTTACCTAGTCTTGCTCAAGACTTAATAGGTAAAGAACTACTCCTTGAGTTACTGAGCACCTTTCCAAAAGCGAAAATATCAATTACGACTTGGTCCGATACTTCGATCAATGAGATTTTGGATGACAATATCGATTTAGGTGTTCAATACTTCAATGAAGAGCTGACCAAAACCATTTATCAAAACCACCTTGGTAAGTACAAGGGTGCGATTGTTTGTTCTAAGAAATACGCAGAGCGCTCATTAGAAGAAAAGCTCTCTATGCCGTATGTCTTTATGGAAATGAAAGGTTGGCGCGATAAAGTGCAAGTTGGCCTAAGAGCCTTACAATCCAATGGTCTAGAAGTGAATAACATTGCTACGGTAGACAATATTACCTGTCTTTTTGACGTGCTCGAGGAAATTGAATGTGCAACACTGCTCCCGGCAGCTCGTCAGATAACATCTTCTACTCAGTGCCAAGCCACAGTGTTACCTGAAGAGCTGCAATTGGAGCATCCGCCGTCTGTTGTCGCTAACTATAAACTAGTTAACTATGATAGCCCGATGCACAACATGATTGTTGATATGATTAAGCGGCATCTCTTTTAAGTTCAGTCATATCAACATCGACATGCTGTTGAAGTCGAATTAATTCCACAATAGAGTCCACTTTGTACTTATCTAAGATACGTGACTTATAAGTACTGATAGTTTTAGAGCTTAGAGTCAGTATTTCTGAGATCTGCTTATTGGTATGACCTTTTAACAGGTAGTTGAATACGATCGTCTCACGTTTCGACAACTTAGTATGTCGACGTTGCGTACTGCCTTCATCGTTTTTAAATACGTTGAAACCACGAGTTACGCTAACAATCGCTTCTTTCAACATGGATATGTTTTCGGCTTTAGTGATGTAGCCGTTCGCGCCAATTTTTTTAGCCGTGTTGGAAAACATTGGATGTTGATTGGCAGAAATAAATAGGATCTTGCCACGGTAGCCGTGTGCTCGTGAGCGTCGAACAAATTCAAAACCGTCTGAGCCTTGAAGGTCAACATCGAGAATGACAAGCTCAATAGGGTGGTTATTAATAATCTGCAAACCAAATGATGAAGATGATGCTTGATAGACTTGGGTACTGACTGATAAATCATGAACTATTTGGCCAATTGCTTCACGCATGATTGGTTGGCTGTCGATAACTAAGACTTTAGAAATATGCATATACATTTTCTCCACTGACTAATTTGATTTGAACTATTGATCTATTCGTTAAGCGGGGTGCAATGTAAGGCATAACTGACGGAAAAGGGGGAAAGGCAAATTTTCCAAATTGGAAAATCAGTCAGCAACAAGTCAACTATGTCAGGGCTTAGTTACTAAGGTTATAGCGATGAAGGATCGCTTCTAAGGTTCCATCTTGCTTTAGCTTTTTAAGACTTGTGTTGAAGTCGTCAATGAAATCATCTTTATATGGGTAGCGTTCTGGGGTGACGTTGGTAAAGCCAAGGTAGCCGTGCTCACTCGAGACTGATGCACTCTCTATTACCATCCAGTCTTTAGGTAAAGAGCCTTCTTGAATCAGCTGCTTTATTTCCCACAAGATCGATATACGGTCGTTGATATAGCAATCGACTTTGTCATTGTGCAAGTTAAGAATGTTCTCCCGGTTGCCTTGGGCTTCTTTGATCTTTATTTGACCTTTTTTAACAGCCTGCCAGAACTCTCCGCCTCCTAAAGAAAACGACTCATTGATGCCAATGGTTAATCCGAAGTAGCTCTTTGGCCAAACGGAGAGTTCACGGCTACTTGCTGTTTTTTTAGAGCAAAATACGGATACTTCTTCTTTAAGGATTGCTTCTGAATATGGGGATATATAAAGCCTTTGTTCTGGATAATAATAGGGAGGGAAAAGCGCAAAACCTTCGCCGACTTCAAGCATTTTTAGGCCACGCTTCCATGGAAGGAGTTGAATTTGCACTTGGTAGCTAGGCATGGTTTCAAAGACAGTTTGTAGGATGTCGACATAAATACCAGCAGGTTGGTTATCGCTTAAATAACTGTATGGAGGGTACCCACTGTCACCATAAACCACCACCTTTGTTGGCGGGTGGTAAGCTGCGCTTTCAGCACTGTAAACTAGACTAATGAAAAGTAACCATCTCAAAGTAAATAGTCCTTACAAGTATTTTATACTTATTGGTAACTTTAGTTTATTTATAGAAGTATTGAGATTAGACTCTCTTTTTTTGTGAGTAAATCGACCTAAGGTAAGGTATGAGCCACGAGTATGAACAAGGCGAAGAAATAGAGATTGAAGCGATCGGTATCGAGGTGTCTTCACATCCGATCGAACTCTATAAAGTGTTTAAAATTGCTAACTTAGTCGGTGGCGGCGGTGAAGCTAAACACCTTATTTCTGAAGGCTTTGTTGCTGTAAATGGTGAGCTAGAATCAAGAAAGCGCCGCAAAATGTATGACGGAGATTTTTTCGAGTTTAACCAAGAATATTACGTTGTGATCTGTGATGCGCCAGTGACTGAGCCTGAAGCGAAGCCCGTAAAGCAAGAAAAGAAAGCTGAGAAAAAAACTGCCAAGAAGCCGAAATCACCATCAGCTAACACCTCTAAACAGAAGAAAAATGTTCAACAAGACAAGTCCGCGAGCAAGTCAAAGAACAGCAATGGACGTGGCTCGATAGATTTCTTCTAACAGATCATGATTGTTATTAAGGGGCTTTGAGCCCCTTTTTTGTGCCTGCAGTTTAAGGTTTGCCTTACGTTAG
This sequence comes from Vibrio sp. 2433-A1, assembly GCF_056726085.1. Taxonomy (NCBI): domain Bacteria; kingdom Pseudomonadati; phylum Pseudomonadota; class Gammaproteobacteria; order Vibrionales; family Vibrionaceae; genus Vibrio; species Vibrio sp. 2433-A1. Next base: position 143,768 of record NZ_JBRESC010000013.1, on the reverse strand, counting down.
AGTGATGAATGTAAAAAACGTAAAGGGAAGATGACATAGTTACAAATCTAAATGATAATGCATTGCATTTGTAATTATGGAGTCTAACAATGAAAATGTCTACAGCAGTGCTAGTGACGGGGTTACTAGCGTTTGGCACTCAAGCAAAAATGGTCGAAATTGAGCATGCGCAGGGCACAACGAAAGTAGAATCAAACCCTGAACGTGTTGTGGTTATTGGCCTCGGTGCACTTGATACCGTGAAAGCATTTGGTATTGAACCTGTAGCGATTTCTACCGTAAGTATGTTCCCTGATTACCTATCGGAATACCGTGATTACAACTTCATTTCGGCGGGCAGCCTGCACGAACCGGATTTCGAAACTATCTACACGCAAAAACCAGATTTAATCATCATTGGTACACGCGCTGCGTCTCAGTTCAAAGAGCTTTCAGAAATCGCTCCAACGATCGTCTACGCATCAGACGCTAAGAAGGGTTACTGGGCAAGCACGCAAGAACAATGGCGTAACCTAGGTGAAGTGTTTGAAAAGCAAGACTTTGTAGAGAAGAAAATCGAGCAACTTGATAGCCAGTTTAAAGCAATCAGTGCGTCGAATCAGCACAACAACACAGACGCACTTACCGTTATGAGTGCAGGCGGCAACATTACCACGTTTGGCACGCAATCGCGTTTCTCAGCGATTTACAAAGACTTTGGCTTTAAAGAAGCCGTCGCAGGCATTAAAGAAAGCCGTCACGGCGATCTAGTCTCGTACGAATTTATTCGTGAGAAAAACCCAGACACACTGCTGATCATCGATAAAGATGTCCTTATCAATAAAGGCAAGCCAAGCACCGTAAAAAGTGATTTTGAGAACGATCTAGTGAAAGCGACAGATGCTTACCAAAACAAGAAAATGGCTTATTTAGACATTAATGCTTGGTACTTATCAATTGCTGGTATGCGTGCCACTGAACAGATGATCTCAGATGTTAAGTCAGCATCGTCAATAAACTAATACCTATTACAAAAAAATAAGAATAAAGCCTCAAGTTATTACTTGAGGCTTTTGTGCTGAGAGGCAAAGAGTGAAAAAGTTACTTCTGACGCTGGTTATATTGAGTTTAGCGTCATTGTTTGTTGGTGTCGGGCAGCTCAATCTAACATCCCTTTTGGCAGGCGATTCTGCTAGCTGGCACCTACTATTTACCAGTCGTATTCCGCGTCTATTTGCCGTACTATTGGCCGGTGCAGGCCTAAGTATTGCTGGGCTGATCATGCAGCAAATCAGTCAGAATAGATTTGCGTCTCCATCTACATCCGGCACGATCGAATGTGCCATGCTCGGTTATATCATCAGCTTAGTACTGTTTGGCAGCGAACAGCTTTGGCTAGTTTTTGCTGTGGCAATGGCTGGAACACTATTGTTTGTCCAGTTCATCAACCGAATTCAATTTAAGAACGCCATCTTTGTCCCCTTAGTCGGCATCATCTTCGGTAACGTAGTTGACTCACTCGCCACCTTTATTGCTTACAAATACGATGCGTTGCAAAACCTTTCTAGCTGGACAGTGGCTAACTTCGCCAACCTTCTTCAAGGCGACTATGAATTACTTTATATCGCGATTCCATTTGCGATATTCAGCTACCTATACGCTGCTCGTATCTCCGCGGTTGGCCTTGGTAAAGATTTTGCGACTAACCTTGGCTTGAACTACCAACAGGTACTGATCATTGGTGTATTGCTGGTTTCGGTGATGTCCGCTTCTGTGGTGATGATTGTTGGTATGTTGCCATTTCTTGGTCTAATTGTGCCGAACCTTGTCAGTCACTTCTTCGGCGACAATTTAAGACGCAATATTCCGCTTACGGCGATTCTTGGCGCATTGATTGTACTGTGCTGTGACTTAGCTGGTCGCTTAATTATCTTCCCATATGAGATTCCAATTTCGACCATCATCAGCATCTTGGGTGGCTCTGTGTTTATCTTCTTCATCTTGAAAGGGCAGAAAGATGCAAGATAGAACCAAACTCGTTTTGCTGGCAGCAACGGCAATCGTCTTTTGCTTTCTGTTCATAGGCATTGGCCTCAATGCGGACAACTACCAATACTTTTTGTCACGCCGCGTTCCTAAAGTGTTGGCAATGGTGATCGCAGGCATCGCCATCGGCCAGTCTGCGCTAGTGTTTCAAACCATCACGCACAACCGCATTTTGACGCCGAGCATTATGGGTTTTGACTCGCTCTACATGTTCACTCAAGTGCTGGTAGTTGTTTTGTTTGGTGGCATGAGCGCCATGGCGTTAAACGCGTACCTCAACTTTGGCTTGTCTGTGGCAGCGATGCTAGGGTTCTCTGTGTTGCTATTTAGCTTCTATTTCAGAGGTGAGCGACAGAACTTGATGGTATTGCTGCTTCTCGGGGTTATCCTCGGGCAGCTGTTCTCAAGTATCTCATCATTCTTCACTATGCTGCTCGATCCTAATGATTTCGCTGCAGTACAAGCGAATATGTTCGCCAGCTTTAACAACGTCAAGGTCGAGCTCGTTTATCTTTGCGCGCCACTGCTGCTGGGTATCAGCCTTCTGTTGTTCCGCTTGCACCGTACACTTGATGTATTTTGGTTAGATAAAGATAACGCAACCAGTTTGGGCGTCGACGTGAAGAAAGTGACGCTGCAAGTACTGATATTGAGCGCGGCACTTATCGCTGTCTCGACGGCCTTAATTGGGCCAATTATGTTCTTTGGCTTGTTAGTGACCAACCTTGCAAGAGAGCTGTTTAAGTCGTTTCAGCATAAGGTTTTATTGATCGGCGTATCTTTATTGTCAGTCGCTTCACTATTAAGTGGTCAGTGGATTGTCGAAAATCTATTTGGATTCTCAACCACCATCAGTGTCGTGATTAACTTTGTCGGCGGTATTTACTTCTTAACCATGTTGCTGCGCAACAAAATTGTCTAGGTTTCTATGATTTCATTAAAAAGCCTGACCAAAGCGTTTGGTCAATCTAAAGTGGTCGATAGCGTGAGCGCTGAGTTTAAAAAAGGCAAAGTGACCTCAATCATCGGCCCAAATGGTGCAGGGAAAAGTACTCTGCTATCTATGGCGAGTCGCCTAGTCAGTAAAGACAAAGGTGAAGTTTACATCGATTGTAAAGAGCTGAGTGATTGGGATACCAAAGAGCTCGCTAAGCGACTTGCGGTGCTGCGCCAAGCCAACAACATCACCATGCGATTTACTGTTCGAGAAATGATCGCCTTTGGACGTTTCCCTTATTCAAAGGGCAAGCTCAATGATGAAGATAACCAAATCATCAATAAAGCGATTGAGTACTTGGACCTAGTAGAGATTCAGCATAAATACCTAGATGAACTCAGTGGTGGTCAAAGACAGCTTTCTTTTATCGCGATGGTGATGGCGCAAGATACCGACTATGTATTTCTCGATGAGCCGTTAAACAACTTAGATATTAAGCATTCGTTGCAGATTATGCGCAACGTTGGCCGTTTAGCCCATGAGATGAATAAAGCCGTCGTCGTCGTGATTCACGATATTAACTTTGCTGCCTGTTACTCAGATAAGATCATTGCGCTTAAGAAAGGGCAGGTAGTGGCGCAAGGTAAAGTGGAAGAAGTGATTCAGTCTGACATTTTAGAAAGTATCTATGACACGCCGTTTAACATCATCGAAGTCGATGGCAAACGGATGTGTACTTACTACTAATGAAATTAAGGCCTTGAAATCAAGGCCTTTTTTGATCACTTGGTTAAATCTTCAATGATTGGACACTGGCTACCAGAATCACCTGGGCAAGCAGAGAGCCAGTTTTTGAGCTGACGCTCAATCTCTTTGAGCTCTTGTATCTTCACTTCTACTTCAGCCAGCTTCTCTTTTGCTATTGCCTTTACTTCGCTACTTTTACGGTTTGGGTTGGAAGCAAACTGAACAAACTCTTTACATTCGATCAGTGAAAATCCTGCATTTTTTGCCCGAGAGATAAGGTTAAGCTCTTGGACTTGTTGCTCTGAATATTCACGATACCCAGCATCACTGCGGCTAGGCGGAGTAATCAAGCCTTTGTCTTCATAAAGGCGAATAGACTTACTCGATAGTCCAGTTAGCTTTGATACAGCTCCGATGTTCATGTGTCGATCCTCAAGCTCAAGTCAAAATAGGGTTTAGAGTGTTTTACCACTATTGTAATGAGATTTGCAGCAATTTAATTACTAAGAGGCGATTGAAAATTAAAAGCCTACCTAGAATGAGGTGGAGGTGCTGTATAATTCAGCAATAGGGTGGGCAAAAGTGAACGGTTTGGTGTCACCCGTTTAAGTGTTAAATATCTATGGAGCCGCTTTTTTAACTTTATTTTGAGTGAGGGTTTCATAGTGGGCAGCGTCGCGGCTTAGAGTCCAGTTGATAGCTCGCTCTAACGGTAAAGCAGGGCTATAGTAGTAACCTTGGACGTAATCACAGCCATATTCTTTTAGGATGTTGATGACTTCTTCATGCTCGACACCTTCTGATACCACGGTGTAGCCAAGGCCATGAGCCAAAGAAATAGAGTTCGCAACAATTGAACGGTTTCTCTCATTTCTTTGCATCTGAGACACAAAGGACTGATCGATTTTGATTTGGTCGACAGGAAGATCACGAAGCAATGAAAGAGAAGAGAAACCGGTACCAAAATCATCAAGGCTAATTTTAAATCCCATTTGTTTTAATCTCTCTAAAAGAGGTGCAGGGCTGCGTAAGCGATTAATCGCCGTTGTTTCAGTGATCTCTAACACGACCATATTTACAAAGTGCTTGTTTAAAAAAGCCAAGCGACTCAACTGATTTTCAAGGTTCTTGGTCATCAAATCTTTAGCAGACAGATTGACATGTATTGGGCAGTGAATACCCGCCTTGATAAGCTTTTCAATATCACTAGCTACCTTATTTAGCATCCACTCAGTGATTGATGTGATCTTATTGCTTTGCTCAGCAATGTTAATGAAGTCAGACGGTGTGATTGGATTACCATCTTCATCTAACCACCGCATTAACGCCTCATAGTTGCATACAATATCGCGCTCCAAGCAGATAATCGGTTGATAAAATAAATCAAATTTATTGTTCTCGATCGCTTGATCAATTTGGCGAGAAATCTGTAGTTTTCGGCGCGCGTCTTGGCTCATATGTGAAGAGAAGTGTGCGACCTCATTACCATGTGTTTTGGCCCAATACATCGCGACATCTGCGGCATTAATAATCTGATCAACGCTGGTCCCATGTTTTGGGTATGAGCCGATACCGATGATAACGCTGCTGGTTAACTCAAATCCATCTATCGAAAACGGCTTTTTGAGTGATTGGTTTATTTTATGCGCAATGTCGAATGCATGATCCAATGATTGATTTGGCATGACGACTACGAACTCGTCCCCACCAATACGGGCAATAAAGTCGCCTTTACTTAAGTGCGCTCTTGAGCGATGCCCAATCTGAACCAGCAGTTGATCACCGCAAAAATGTCCCATACCGTCGTTAACTTGTTTAAAATTGACCACATCGAGCAGCATTAGTTGGAAAGGAATGTTGTCTGCAACGAGGAAGTTAACCGTTTCAATGCAGTGTTTACGGTTGGGCAGGGCAGTGAGTGGGTCATGAAGAGCATTGTGCTTTTCTTCTTGGGCGAGCATACGCAACTGTTGAATAGTACTTAGGCTAAACTTAGTGACCATAAACACAAAAATACTGCCTGAAAACAGAATCGTCGATAGACCAAATAAAATAGGGTCGACAGTTTTATCGATCAGCAGTGAACCTAAAACCAGAGAGTAGCCGACGACGAAACAGGCTATCAGCAGACTCAACAACCTCCACCCAGTGTGCTGGGTCTGAGCGCATATTTTTTTTGCTTGAGCTAACCCATAAACAAGAAAAATAATGCCGATGATGATGAGCGTGACCGCGAGTATAAACAAATAAATATCCAGTAACCGAATGTTGCTCTGCTAAGTTGTAGTTAGGTCGTTGTGAATATCAAGAAGGAGTATTCATAGATTAAATTTTAGTCATCAAATCCCTGTTTACAAAGATGACATTAATTTTCTTAGTCGAATTAAATCAACTGTTGCTCCAGATCAACAAAATTTATTTATATTGTTGAATCTTTCAAATAAAAGTTGAAAGATTAAAAAATTATTGAATAATGACTTAAACACTACAATAGAAGCACTACGCTTCATCAAATTGCTCTGATACAGGAACATACCCATGTCGAATTCGTTTGTGCTGGTCATTAACTCTGGTAGCTCATCATTAAAGTTTGCAGTGATTGACTCTGCGTCTGGCGACGCAATTGTCAGTGGTTTAGGTGAGTGTTTCGGCTTACCAGAAGCCGTAATCAGCTGGAAGTATAACGGTGAGAAAACTGAAGAAGCTATCGATGCTCCAGACAATCATCACCAACATGCTATCAACCGAATCGTAGCATTGATGGAAGCGTTAGGTTTCACAAAAGATTTAGTTGCCGTGGGTCATCGTATCGTACACGGTGGTGAAAAGTTCACTTCTACCGTACGAATTAATGATGAAGTACTAGCAGAAATTGAAAACTTGTCTGATTTGGCACCGCTCCACAACCCAGCAGGCGCAAAAGGTATTCAAGCTGCTATGCAAGCTTTCCCAAGCCTACCTCAATTCGCTGTATTTGATACTGCATTCCACCAAACAATGCCGAAAAAAGCATTCACAGGTGGGATTTCAAATGAGCTTTATAAAGAGTACGGAATCCGTCGATACGGTTTCCACGGCACTAGCCACTATTTCGTAAGCCGAGAAGCTGCGAAAATGCTGAATAAACCAGTTGAAGAAGCGAGCTTTATCTCTGTTCACCTAGGTAACGGTGCATCTGTATGTGCGATTGAAAAGGGTGAGTCAGTCGATACCTCTATGGGCTTCACGCCGCTTGCTGGTCTAATGATGGGTACACGTTCTGGTGACCTTGATCCAGGCGTTATCGAATTCCTAATCAAAAAAGGTTGGACGACAGAGCAAGTATTCGAAACTCTGAATAAGAAATCAGGTTTCTTAGGTGTTTCTGGCCTAACATCGGACGCTCGTGGCATTCTAGAAGCGATGGAAACTGGTCACGAAGGTGCGAAACTCGCATTTGAAGTGTTTACCTACCGCGTAGCGAAGTACATTGGTTCTTACCTAATTCCACTTAGCAACCTTGACGCAATTATCTTTACGGGTGGTATTGGTGAAAATTCACTACCTATTCGCCGTGAAATCTTAAACAACCTAAAGCTTCTAGGTTTTGTTGAAGACGAGAAGGGTAACGAAGACGCACGCTTTGGTAATGCAGGTATTATCGCGAAGTCTCATATTCTTGATGCGGTCGCCATGGTTATTCCAACCAATGAAGAGTTCGTTATTGCTCAACAGTCGGTAGACCTTCTGTAATCGATTTTAAGAAAATCAGATAATGAAAAGCGAGCCCAAGTGGCTCGCTTTTTTGTTTTATATGTTGGTTAAACCATCACAAACGATAGTTTCTTTGTCTAGTAGACCTTTGAGTTAACGAGGCTAGAGCTGACTTATTTTTGCCCCGAAACGTTTTAGCTGAATGATTTCTCTTAAAATGCTGATCTTCATTTTTTCTTAGAAAATGTTATCTGGAATGCGTGCGCAAATTGATCAATTGATGCCGCACCAATACACGGGTAGCTACATCGACGGCAACAATGGATTGGTTCACCTTGAGTAAGATCAGGGTGAAGTGATCCAAGATACCACACTCACCTACATTCACGAGCAAGCGGGCTATGTCTCGGTAGTGAAAGCCACTAAGGGGTATTTCTAAGCAGCTTTAGACGCCTATCGAGTAACGAGGCAAAGCGAACAGATTAAGAAGGAAGAGCAACAAGTAGAGCGAACGGTTGGGCCTCCCAATCTGCCTAATAAATAGCACTCCGACTCACACAAGCTAAGCTTGCTGCGTGTTAAATGCAAAAGCCCTAGTCTAAGGCTTTCTTTTGAATTAAACGGGTTTTAAACAATAGTGGTCATTGCTTTGAAGTCTTATTTCTTTCATCTAATAAGCTAACCACACAACTGGACTGATCCGTTGGCTCTAAATATACCGAAACCGATTTTTCGTGTTCTTCCGTTTTAACATTCATATTGAAGTATGTATGTTCAATTTTGAGAAAATCAAAACTTGTCCCAAATACGGTAGGGATTGGACTGTTTTCTACAAAAGAAATCTTATCAAGTGGGAACTCGCTTCCCTGATCGGGTAGCCGTTCGTAATGTTCTTTTGGCATTGAAAAGTCAAATGAGCCGACATCAGTGCCACTCGTGTGAATATTCCCCTCAGTTAATGAGCTAGCGGTAGTAAGTGCTATAAACTCATTTTCGGGAATTTCAAAGTCACAAAAAGTTGGCTCTGGTAGTTTGAAGTGAGATGAAAGTTTCTTAACGCAATCGACGACATGGACTAACTCTCCAATACTGACAAAAAAACGTTTTGTTTCACTAGAGAAATCTTTTTCGGCCTCAAATGGATTGAGTTCATACCCCTCTTCAAACTCAATACTGACCCCTAGGATACCGCCATTCAGCAAAATATCTTTTGCAGACAGAAGTCTCTTAAAGTACGGAATTTTGTTTAGGCTTTTATTACCCCATTGCTCAACAGATGCGACGAAGTTGTATTGGAGAGTTCCTCTGTCTGCGTGATAGAACATTGTGATCTTAAGAAATTTATTGAAAGCATAGGCCGTAAACTTAAGCCCATTTTCCAAAATGTATTGTTTTCCGTTGAACTCACCCAAGTAAAGATGTTTGTCATTCAATATCGCGTACAAAGACAACTTAATTTTTGTCGCATGTGGTTCTATTCGAAGCTCGCCACTTTCACCGAAGCCATCAGTAACCGCTTCGAATAGTTTAGAACCTGAAAACGAAATTGAACTCGTAGGTATTGTTACAGGCTTACCGGATGTTCTCATTTCTTTGAGTTGGCTATCGAAAGATAGGCCAGTCTCGTGGTCCATTGTCACCTTTACGCTAACATTGTCAGCAATGGGTGTAATAAGTGTTTGGGTATTACCATTTATGACATTTGTTTGAACTGAGAACCTATTGTCTAGTTGACTTAAATGCTTGTCAAAATGCTTGACTGCCATTGCACCTTTATTGAATAGCGAAGCGGGGTCTCGACCTCCGACATAGTTTAAAGTTTCAGCTATAGCTCTAGTCTCAATTTCTTCTTTTGGAAGCATCTGTTTTCCGACATTACTTCTTACATATTCAATGGTTTGGCTTTTCCAACTATTGAGTAACTCCACTGAATATGAAGCCGCATCGTCATCTATCAATCGCGAGCAATTCGAGCAGAGCCATACTCCGTTCTCATAGGATCGCCTTTCATCCTTTGTTTGATCTGGGTTATATCTTGGTCCACCAGGTGCAGCAGCACATATATGAGCAGCAACCCCAGTGTTTAAGGTTTTGTCCTTATCGGATACAGATGCAATAGTTAAAACACGACAGTTAGGATTTGAACAATAGCCAGCAACATTTTCTCTTAGTGTGGTGATTGTATTTTTTAGGAAATCATGTCTTGGGTGGGTCTTCATTTTATATGGATCATCCTTTGAAACCTTGAACATAAAATAACGTATGTTGTGTTCTGTTTTCTATAACTTTCATCCACTTTTGGGGTTTAGGAAAAACTTCATACAATCCACCACTTGGATGCCAGATATGACCATCATAACTTATCTATCACTTTGCTTTGAACTGCCAGCGGGTAGCGATGGCCGCCAGTTTAACAACGACAACCCAACCGCCGTTCTAGAGCACTTCAAAAACAAAAAGCGCCAAATCCCACTCGATATCGAGCACGCTACCGAACTCAATGGCCCGAAAGACGAACCTGCTCCTGCACAAGGTTGGTTGAGCGATCTTGAAATGATCGACGGTGAAACCTAGGCACCCGTTGCACTCAGTTCAGACGGTGAACGCCTCATCGAAAATGAGAACTACAAGTAGATCATCCCTGCGTTCTTGCACAACAAAGACGGGCAAATCATCGGTATTAGTATTGTCGGCCTCACCAAATACTATCAGGTTCAAGTCTTGCTTTTTTCTTGGCGGAGTTTCCTATACTTGAAGTTATCCATTAATTACTAATTTAGTAATGTAACTAACAAGGTTTTGTCCAAATCCGTGTTAGTAGGTGCAATACTAATAGGTTGCCAACCAATGAAGAGTTTGTGATTGCTCAACAGTCGGTAGAGCTTCTGTAATCTATTTTAAGAAAATCAGATAATGAAAAGCGAGCCCAAGTGGCTCGCTTTTTTGTTTTATATGTTGGTTAAACCATCACAAACGATAGTTTCTTTGTCTAGTAGACCTTTGAGTTAACGAGGCTAGAGCTGACTTATTTTTGCCCCGAAGTGTGCCGGCATCAATATATTCAAGGGTCTTCTAACCACAAAAGCCATGAAATTTGTTTATGTATGTGGCCAATTAAATTGACCACGACACCACAATTATTTAGATCTCCTTCGTAAGTGGATAAGATTATAGAATGAGCAAAGCGAGCTATGGTAGTTTTAGTGTCACTAGCTCGCATTGTTGAATTCTAATAACGATGGAAAAGCGTCTTCGGTAGATAACAGCGGGAAGTCACCCAATGAAGTGTAAGTTCGAATTTGTATGTGACCGCAACTAGGAGGACTTGGAACCTACGTCTAATGATACATTGTGAACTTCGGACATAACAGGATAAGGAAAGCGCATGTTTTATTTGTTTCTCATAGCATTGGCAATTACAGGAGAAGTTCTCCCAGAGGAGCACAACAGGTTTTATGCTTTGGGTACGGGCCAACCGCCGATTGTGTTGCTTAGAGAAGATGATGAACTTTGGAATGCAAGGATGATGGACCGAAAGAACTTGCAGCATATCCCTCAAGGCTTATTTCATCTCAATGGTTTGGCTGTTGGTAAGAAGACAAAAGAAGACTTCAATTATTATGATATGTCTGAATTACTGTCGATAGAAACAATCACCCAGTTGGTAACGAATAAGCGGTTTGATGTTCAAGGTGGCCGAGTTTATATCAATCATGATTATGAACTTGATGAACGAGAGGGGATAGAAGTTCGTTACTCATCAAATGATATTCGTGAGGAAGGCTTTTCTGTAGTCATATTGTGGGATAAACAGTTTGACGATGAAATGGTACTTCCAGCCAGTAAACATACCAAACTAAACCATGCGAATATATCGGGTTTTTCACCAGAAAAACTAAGAGTGGCACGAAACGAAATTTTTGCTCGCCATGGCTACATTTTTAGCTCTAAAGAGCTTACCTATTATTTTTCCACTACCAGCTGGTACAAACCTGAAACCAAAAATGTGTCGTTAACTGAGATTGAAAAGTACAATGTTATGTTCCTCAAGCAGCTGGAGCAGGAACAAGAAACGCAGTCTCAATCACCCAAAGCCAATCAACAACGCTCAGTCTATACCGATGACGAATTGATGCCGGGTTCTGATAAAAGGCCATTGAAGAAAAGTGAACTGACGGGTTTCTCTGCTCAGGAGTTACGTTTTATACGGAACGAGATATTCGCGCGGCATGGTTACATATTTAAATCTGAAGATCTGACAGAGCACTTTTCAAAAAGAACATGGTATTACCCGATTTTTGATTCGGTTGAGTTGTCCGCGATTGAAGCTGCGAATGTAAGGTTGATTAAGTCGCTGGAAGGTGGTCAGTAAGAATATTGAGTAAGTGAGTGTAGTGGATGAACAAAAATGGGCACTAAGATCGAGGTTTTGCCGTACCTCTGGTAATTCGTGAAATGCTAATTTAACAAAGTCACTGACACGTTTCTCTGTCCAAATCCGTGTTAGTAGGTGCAATACTAATAGGTTGCCAACCCATGAAGAGTTCGTTATTGCTCAACAGTCGGTAGAATTGCTGTAACAGCTTAAACAGGAACATAAGTCAATTTAAGGCCAACCATCAGGTTCGCCTTTTTTATTAAGTTAAACGACAATCCTGCGTCCATTCACAAGTTCACTTTCTTCTGGTACCTCAAATTTAGGATCCATAAAGTTGAACATCATGTCTGTTACTTCGAAAGAGTATACGGTAGGATCATTTTTAACATTTCGTTTAGCGACCCGCTGTCTTCGTGTCTCTTTATGCGCATCGAGGTAATGAATTTCAGCGTAGATACCTAAACCTCGAGCCTTATTTATAAAGATGCCCCGTTGTGCCTTAGTTGTAAAACCCAGATCAAGCACGACATTTCCGTCTAATGATAGAACTTGCTCACTGACTTCCCAGATTTGCTCATAACAGCGATTAACACGTTCCATCATCCATGAAAAATCAAGTGAATCCATATCTTTCGCAAATAATGTCTGCAACCAGGGATCTATTGAGAATTTCACTGCTTTGAGCTCGTCACATAAATTTATCGAGTACGTTGTCTTACCTGCGCCTGTAGGCCCACACACCAGAATTAACCTAGCCACTTTTAACTCCTTTTCAACCTATCCTGAGTATTACGCCAGTTATTAAATACAACTGAACACGTGATGCTCATTACTGTTCCCATTGCGATGGAATAACGGCTGCTTGGCCGCCTAACTTAACGACTTTTCCACCATGTTGGTTAGAGTAGCCAGTTGCTTCAGTGGCATTGGAGAACCAAAGAACAGGGTAACCAGCATCACGTAACTCAATACTATTGGGAAGTATTGAACCTTTAGGAGCTGTAACGATTTGTTGTTTGAAGTCTGCCCAACAACTCGCGCCATTTTCTGCCGCCAGCATTTGCAACAAATGCTTACGTTGGATAATCGAACTATTTTTCTTGAGTTCAACCAACGAGATATTGGTTAGCACGTTTGAATTGAGTAAACGTCTAAGAACAGGTAACGCGTCAGACAGTGACGTTGACTGGGTGAGTTTTTGTAAGACTTTTGCTTCTCGAAGCCAAAGTTGAAGATCGGGATTATTTTGTTGGCACATATCGTCCTCCTTTTAGTCAACCTACTCGCTGTCGGTGATGGGATGATATGCAAGTGAAAGGCTTGCTATAAATTTTTTAATCGTTGGTACTATCGTTTTTGCGAGGTAGGCATCCAACCGGCCTGTCTAAAGGCTACTACGCTTTGCAAGGTATAGCAACATAGCTGGGAGAATAGACCCCAGTAGTTTAAGCAATGGGAAAGGGTTGTATGGCATGTTTTGCGGCTCTCAACCCCATTTGATATCCAGCATCGAGCTTGTCTTTGTTCGTTGTGAGCCTTCCTACGGCAAAGTTATCTTCTGGGGCAATAACGTGAACCCTGCAGTCATGAGGCGGGTTATTAATAAACGCTAGAGTGTCGTTGTATTGCTGAGCTCGATTGATCATCGCATCAGCAAGATGCGGCGTGTTTTTCATCAGTCGACGTATTAACCAAGGAGCCTTTGGCGGTCGCTTCATATAGCCTGGCTTTTGCGACAGGATAACAGTGATTTCTTTTGCACCTCGCTTGTAGGCTTCCATCACCGGAATGGAATCAGCGACGCCTCCGTCGATCATTGTTTTTCCTTCAACATTAATCGGAGTGCGATAAGCCATAGGCAGTGAACATGACGCTTTTAGAATCATCTCTAAATTACTTTCATGTCCTAGGGTATAAACGGGTTCACCAGTCGAGACATCGGTTGTCACTATATGAAAGGGGATAGACTGCTCGGAGAAAGCTTGCATATCATAGGGATTGTGCAGCGCTATGTAATCCCATAGCCAATCAAGATCGAGCCAGTGACCACCTTTGGCAAAACGGCGGAAGTTAATGAACTCAGGGCGGCAAGAATAGTCTGCGATGATGGTATAGGTTCGACCCCGCTGGTTAGAAAGCCAAGAGGCGATATTGGTCGAACCCGCAGAAACGCCAATGCAAAAATCAAAAGGGTTGTAGTCGTAGTCAATAAAGCCGTCTAAAACCCCAGCTGCAAATATCCCTCGCATTGCACCACCTTCAACGACTAAGGCATGCTTTGTTTTTTGTGTCATGTGAAGTCCGTTTCCTGCATATTCTTGGTCAAAATAACAGAATTGGAATAGGAACTCTATTGCCTATTAAGCGGTTCATGTAGATTTCAACTTACTGAATGGTTTTCAGTCTATTCGGGTAATAAAGGTCTGCTCGTCATCGACAAAAGCGACAAAGCCGCCGTGATAGATAAATACTCGACCACGCCCTTCAACTAGGCAGGCAAGCTGTGGGTTCAAATCTTCTTCATTATCCGCGCTTTCAAATGTGCCAGTATCGGTGATTACGCCGTTAAGTGGAGGCAGATATCCATAAGTACGCTTGGCTTGATCAATCAGGCTCAATTCGCTGTTGATAGAGAAGCAAGAGGGGATCCTGCCAGCGTCTTCTATAAACATAGGTTTCAGTTCTTCAAAAGCGGTAATAACCAGCCAGTCGATGCCGTTAACGTGATGGATAAACATAGGGTATCTCGATATTTTTGATGCGGAGAGTCTATCACTATTTAGGGGAGAACCTAGTAGAGATTTAGTTGTTTACTCCTTCACGATAGCGCTGCGCAATATCGTTCAATACTGTTAATCCCATTCTCATTATCTTGATAGGTAGCAACTAGTGTCTTACAAGGAGAGAGTGTGAATAGCGTATTTTTAGCAATGGTGGTTTTCGCGCTGGTTGGAGCGGTGACTCCGGGGCCAGTCAACCTAATCGCAACTTCGACAGCGGCGCAATTTGGTAAATCCACTGCCGCTAAGCACGTTCTCGGTGCATCAGTTGCTTACGCGCTGGTGGTATTTATTACGGGTAATACGTTGAACAGTCTTGTCGAATGGCTACCGCGAATAGAGTTAGCTATGCAGATTGTTGGTAGTGCCTTTCTCAGCTATTTAGCTTACAAGATTTACACCGCGCCATTTGCCCGCTTGGATATCGAAGGTGAACGTCATTCTAGCTGGCTGAGCGGCGCATTGGTTCAGCTACTAAACCCTAAAGCGTGGTTGGTGGCGATGTCTGGCGTCAGCCTTTATGTAGTCGGGCAAAGTGAGCAGCAAGTTTGGTTATGGATGTACACATTAGTATCACTTATCGCGTGCTTAATCGGTGTAGGATTATGGGCTGTGGTCGGTACGATGTTTACCTGGCAGCTACAGGAGCAAAGAAAACAACTGTTCTTTAATCGTTCAATGGCTAGTATATTGTTAGCCTCAGTGCTAATGATTTGGCTTTGACAAGGAATGTCACAATGAAAAGAGATAACAGCGCTAGCTTTAAGCAAAACCAAGTTCTACCTTGGATTGAACTGAGAGTCGCTAATCGAAGTAGTGCCTGTTATGACGCTCATTCTCATGATGAGTTCTCTTTTGGAGTGATTCTCCAAGGCGCGGCAGACTATAAAAATCGCAATAAGTCCCATGTAATTAGTGTGGGGGACTTGGTCACGATTAACCCTTCCGATGTGCATGCATGTAACCCTGCGGCGGGCCTATGGTCATATAGTATGTTGTTCGCAAATGCGACAAAAATGGGCCAGTTACAGCGCGATATTTTGCGTGAGAATAACCTGCACATGCAGATGGATTACCAGGCATTCAATAATGACTTCGAGCGCAATGATGCGTTAAAAGCGCAATATCTGAACCTGTTTGATGTCTTGGAGAGTGAGCAATCAAGCTTAGACATTGAAACTTGCCTGTACAGCTTTGTTGAATCCAGTTTTCAAATAACCAGCCCGACAAGCCGACACAAGCAAGCAGAGCCGATTAAACGCGTTCGCGAAAAGCTGCTGGATGAAGTGACCGAGCACCATGAGTTAGAAAACCTAGCGGAAGAGGCGGGGATGAGCCGTTATCAGTTGCTGCGCGCGTTCAAAAACCAATACGGATTGCCACCATACGCCTACTTGATGGATGAAAAGATCAAACGCTCGAAAGTAATGCTAAAAGCGGGTGAGTCTCTGTCTGAGGTGGCACATAGCTTAGGTTTCTCCGACCAAGCGCACTTTCAACGTCAGTTTAAAAAGCGTTTGGCCGTGACTCCGAAATATTACCAATCGCACTTTGTTGGTGGCTAGCTTTCGGCGTTTAGCCTCTTGGTGTAATTAACCACACTATTTGCAACAAATTAGCGCTTATCTAAAGCCATTCAAAATGTATAATCATCAGTTCATTCTAGCCTATCGACGCGATGTTAAGGCTACTCAAACAATGGACTATTGATGAAACTACAAAAGATCGACAAGCAGTTATACCGTTCACGTTTAAACATTGTCATTGTCGCGTGTATCGCACTTTTGGCGGTATCAAGCCTTGCTATCTCTCAGGCGCTTATTTTCCTGTTTCCATCAGAGTCTGGCTCGCATTTCCACTGGAATTTATTGGGCGTGATTGTCAGCGCAATAGGCGTAGTGATGACGCTCATTAAGCTCAAAACACACTCCAAAATGCATGAAGTCGCTTACGTTTGGGATCTTAAACAGGCGTTAAACCTCATCTACCGTAAGAAGAGAAAGCTCGATGCCGCAGCAGAGCAGGGTAATGTCGATGCTATGCTCGCGCTTCAATTTAGCTATGACGGCTCTCGTCAACTTTGGCAATTGGACGACAACACCATCACTATGGATAGTTTGAATAAGGCTCAAGCTAAACTGGATGAGCTACTGGAAGAGTACGGTGTGACGTTAGATATTGAGAATTATGATTCGGCGATTCTTAAGGCGTTTTAGGCTGTCGTAGGTTAGATTCACGCTAACCATTTTCTTCCAACCCTTGTTTGATATGAATTCGCCTATATCAGGTTTTCTGCTTGCTGTTAGAAATCCCCCAACTCGGTCGTGCCTCCCTCTCGGGGATGACAGTGGCAAAGTTACCGTCATTCCATAGAGAGACGAAGGAGCGAGTTGGGAATCTTTTGAAAGATGTGAGACTTGCTTTAATCGCGGTGGTTAGAAAGGATGGTTAGAAAGTTGATTGCTGCTTTCTAGCATCTTCTCTGCAACGTAGCGGTGTGTCGCGGTCGTAGGGTGGGTTACATCCCAGAATACGAACTTCTCAGACCCCTCATAAGCACACTCAGAGCGTAGTGAATGGTTGTAGAGATAATCAGCCGCAGACGAACGGTTAATGTCCAAACATGCTTCACTCGCGTTAACAAAGCCATGCTCTTGCGGTGCAGAGGTTAACTCTTCAAACAAGGCATGAGTATCGTATAGCGTGATGCTATAACCCTGCATCGTGTAATACTCCACTTGTGATGTGATAAAGGTGTTCATCTCAACGATCTTTGCTCGGATCGCATTAATTTCCTCTTGGGTCGAATATTTAAACTGCGGAGCTCGCGTCGCATCCGGCAATGTCATTAAGAGTAAATTAGTTGCTCCTGCATCCGTTAGACGAATTAAAGCTTCGGCATAATCAGACTTCACTTCGGCCACACTACGGCCGTAGTTCATGAAATCGTTTAAGCCGAATTCTAATGTGAAGAGGGTGTTTTCTGGTCGGTAGTTCTTAGCTAACTTCGCGTAAGTTAAGTAAGAAGAAACCTGATCACCAACCCCAGTTAGAGCTATGTATTGGTTTTCACCCGCAGCGCCGCCAACCGCCCAGTTGTACAGAGGCAGTCCTTTGGCTTTAGCAATGTACTCTGTCCAAACAAATCCGTTTGAGAAATGACCTAAGAACCAGCTATTTGGATTAGGGAAGCGCCACTGCGAGGCATTAAAAATGTTACCTGTGTCAGAGAGGCTATCACCGAATGCGACCACTTTATTGATCTGCGATGGCTGCATCACAGGGTCATTGCTCCAAATTGTATGGTTGTAAGAGAAACGGTTATCAGCAGCAAAGAAGGTAATATCAGCGTTGTCGTTAGCAAGATCTAAGGTTTGCTCACAGCGCTGCTGAATAACACTTTGTGGTGTGTCGGTATAAAACATGTTTTTGAAAGAGACGGCACTCCACCAATACCCATCAATAGTGAAATAGCTACCATCAGGGTTTTCGGCCCATTCCCAGTCTGTCGCAGGTTCGTCTCTAGAGTAACTGGTTCGATACCAACAACGTACATAAGTATAGGTTTGATTGCTTCTCGCGCTCTCAACTAGTGCAGAGCTAACCATTTCTGGAGAGACGGAGGTTTCTGATGCGGTTGCAGTGAGTGGCAGCAAAGCACTCAATAAAATCATTGTTCTATTCATAATAGTCTCGTTATCAGTCGCAATAAATGAGAAATCCTCTCATCTAAAGGTCAGTTTCTGACTAAATACTCTAATATGTCAAATATCCATAGACTGAATGTTTCAGCTTTGGGTTGAAGGTCTACTTTCAATAGATTTAGTAAATGTCAACAAGTCCACTCATTTAGAATATCTACTCAGTTATGATGAAGTGTCTTGGTTGTTAAGTAATTGCTTTATAGGGGAAATGTAACGTTTCTATTGTTAACGGAAATTGTTGAGTCCGTAAAACATAAGGCGAACCAAGTGTTCGCCTTTTTCTTTGTTTATCAGGTATTTTTGAATTTGAACTGTGCTGTTTGAGCGGTCTTAGTTTAGTATTGAACTTAGTAGATAAGCACATGGAATTGATTTAATGCCCAATCTTAAGCGTAGCGCTGTTATTGCTCTTGCTGTTATATCCCTTGCTGGTTGTGGCTCTTTGCCAGAACAAGTAGTTCACTCAAACGAACCTGTGATCTTTGCAACCAGCACCTTGTCTCAACTCAGTGCTAAGTCTGAACCGAGTGAAGCAGCTGCAGAGGCCAGCTCTGTTGTGTTGCTAGAAAGCGGTTGGGATGCGCTTGCTCAAAGGCTCGCTTTAGTCGAGCTGGCCGAGCATACCATTGATATTCAATACTACATTTGGAACTCAGATGCATCGGGGTTGTACTTAGCCAATCGCTTATACGCCGCGGCGGACCGCGGAGTGAAAGTGCGCGTGATGCTTGATGACATTAACCTCAATGAGCGAGAAGATTTGCTAACGGCACTGGATGCGCATCCAAATATTGAGATTCGAGTGTTCAACCCCATTCCAACTCGGCGAGGCGTGACGAAATGGCTGAACTTCCTGGGTGATTTCTCTCGCCTAAATCGCCGTATGCACAATAAGTCATTTACCGTCGATGGGGCGTTTTCAATTGTCGGTGGACGCAACATTGGTGATGAGTACTTTGATCTTTCCGAGCAGATTAACTTTAAAGATCGTGATGTATTAGTCAGTGGCAATGCGGTGACGGATATCCAGTCTGGCTTTGTCGACTATTGGAACAGCCGTTGGGCGTACCCGGTCGAGCTGTTAGGGGGAGAGGTTGATACTTCATTGCCTACCTCCGATCAAATCGCGAAGCCGAGTTATGCAAACTATCCGCAGTTACCGGACAACAAAGTAGACTCTGCTCACTTGCTGACCGGAGTGATGCAGGGTGCTCATTGGGTAGAAGCGAACTATGTTTATGATGACCCCATTCCTCAAGAGGTCAGTGATACTGATACGCCAAAGCGTACTGCACAGTACTTATCTGAGTTAGTTGATACCGCAACAGATAGCGTGGTTATGGAATCTGCCTATTTGGTGTTTGATGACAATCAGTTAGAAGAGTGGCAAAAGCTTGAGCAAAGTGGCGTCGATGTTAAAGCGCTAACCAACTCAATGGCCTCTAATGATCTTGTGACTAACCATTCTGCGTATGCGGGTCGCAGGCAAGACATGCTAGAGCATGGCATTGATCTGTATGAACTCAAACCCGACAGCGAGCTATGCGTAGAGTCGACAAAAGATAGTAATAAGTGTGAGCCGTCTGTTGCTTATGGGCTCCATACTAAATCAGTTGTGATTGATGATCGTATTGCCTCTATTGGTTCGTTCAATTTTAATCTGCGCTCAACTTACTTGAATACCGAATCTATCCTTGTTATTCGTGATAAAGAGGTTGCTGAACTGCTAAACGTTAACATGGAGCACGCTTTGACTGATGCTAATAGCTGGCATTTAGAGTTAAAAGATGGCGATGTCTATTGGCTATCAGGAGGCAATGAATGGGATAAGGAGCCTGAAACAGGTAAGTGGCGTCGTATGCAGTCTGGATTCTTACAATTATTGCCAATTGAAAAATATCTATAAAAAGTTGAAATTAGCCCTTTACCTCAACTTAACTTGAGGTAATAGCATGTTCTCAGTTGCTTAAACGAATCAAAAATGAATAACCTAAGGAGAGCGCTATGATTCAACTAGAACATGTAAATTTGGTCGTAAAAGATATTCCAGAAATGCTCAAATTCTATCAAGCGGCGTTTCCCCATTGGTACGTGCGCGATGAAGGCCAAGGAGAGTGGTCGGGTAAGCCCCGTAACTGGCTCCATTTTGGTGATGAATACCAGTACATTGCGCTCAGCGATCACGGTGAAGGCGAAAATAGATATTTAGCAGGGCACCAGGTCGGACTCGCGCATTTTGCTTACGTGACACACAGTCTCGACTCAGTTATTGAAAGGCTGGTCGAAGCTGGGTTCCCGATTGCGAAAGATGGCGCAGAAGAGCCTTATCGTAAGAACATTTACTTTGTTGACCCAGCAGGGTTTGAAATCGAATTTGTCGAATACTTGAGCGATGATCCTAAGAAACGAAACTTAAGCAGTTAGTCGGTAATAAGTAAGAAGCGAACCAATCAGGCTCGCTTTTTCAATTTTTAGCTGTTCACTATGACTACTCTTGAGCCAAGGATTCTGCATCGCACACGACGTTGTAGACTAGGTCATTCAGTCGCTCGGGGCGCAAAATGTATTTGCTCGGTACTTGGAATCGACAAGCCATTATATTGTTGTACATTTCCCAGTGCTTAAGTAAGCACACTTCAATGTCATCGGTTTGATCGGCCCAAGTTTCTTTCATAAATGGCGTAAGGCTGGCAGCGCCGTGAGCAAACATCATCATTTGCCATTTTATCTCCCAGATTTTCACTGGTGTCTCTGGGTGATTTTCATTGTACTGCTCTGCTAGTCCCTGAACTAACTGCTCAATTTCACCTGAATTATCGATGAAGTAATCGAATAGGGCATCTTCTTGACGTACCGCATCAGCAATCAACTGGATCGGTTGTTTGCAATCAAGCATATGAGCGAGTAGACGAACGGAAAAGTGGTATAGCTTAACGCTAGAGCCGACACCTTCAGGCATATTCGCGATGATCGTGCGAATATACTTTTCCATGTAGAGGTGTAAGCCGTCACTGATCGAATACCAGATCTGCTCTTTGCTACCAAAGTGATGGCGAATAAGGCTGTGCGATACGCCTGCTTTTTCACTGATGTTTCGCAGAGAAACACGCTCATAGCCAAGCTCACAAAATAGCTCAGTTGCGACACGCATAATCTCACATTTGGTTCTCTCAGCGTCTTGAGCGCTTCGTCTGCCTTGCTTTCTTTCCGTCAT
The DNA here is from genome assembly GCF_056726085.1 of Vibrio sp. 2433-A1. NCBI lineage: Bacteria > Pseudomonadati > Pseudomonadota > Gammaproteobacteria > Vibrionales > Vibrionaceae > Vibrio > Vibrio sp. 2433-A1. Next base: position 122,290 of record NZ_JBRESC010000013.1, on the reverse strand, counting down.
AGTACCTAGTCAATTCGGTTCAACGCCTTCTTTCTACCAGAAAATCAGCATCATTTCATTAAAGAATCCGCTTAACGGTATAGCTACATAAAAATTATATTGTACAGGTGGAAAATAAATATTGATCTCACTCATATAATTAATATACTGCACGTATGTGTAATATAAGCAATGAACAGATCTCCAAAAGAATATGATCAATGGTGCGTTTCGTTGCTATCGGGTTATCCGTATTGGCGATTCCTGCGCGATTTAAAGAGATCTCGACTAAACCTGGCAGTGATACCAACAGCTACTCTGCCAGTGTGTCTATTGATCGCCCTAAGATAATGAACCTTCTTCCGGATATGACTGCGCAAGAAGCATTTTTTGGCTCAATGGCGATCACCATAATGGCAGGTTTAGGCTTTGCTACGGTGCTAACACTGATTGTTGTACCAGTATTATTCGCTATTTTTTTATCGAATCAAACCATCCACTGCCGGATAGTTCAAGGATTGAAACCGATTCGTTTAATGCCAGCCCGGATTTATTCCGGGCTTTTTTTTCATGTATTTAGGTCTGGAAAAGTCGACTGGATTTGATGATTTTTCACGGCGGAGAGAGTAAGATATTACTCTTCAATCTGCTTTCTAAACATTATCTTAAAAGCAGTGTGTTCAACACCTTCGCGTACTGAAATGCCACATTGAATTGCATAATAAAACTTTCTAGAAAGAACGAGTCGTATGACCAAAACTGAGTTTTTCGCGCATTACGTGCGTATGAATCGCAAATCGTATCTGCTTGCGATTGTATTTATCTTTCTTGTTAACTGGCTACAGGTCGAGATCCCTCATTACATTCAATTAGCGATTGATTTGATTGAAGACGCATCAGTAACAGGCCATGCACAGCTCAAAACCTACGTTGGTATTGTGGTCGCAATGTCGATTGCGATGGTGGTCGTGCGTATCTTATCTCGCATTTATGCATTGAACCCAGGTAGGATTACAGAAGCGGCACTCAAAAATACATTGCTTCAAAAGCTCAATCGCTTGCCGAGTAGCTTTCATCAGCAGTTTGCTTCTGGTCGCCTCATCTCAATTATCAATAATGACCTTAACGGAATTCGACTTCTATTCGGTGTCGGATTTTTGCAGTTTTTTAATGCCTTGTTAGCACTGTCATTAACCCCTCTGTATATGTGGCACATCTCTCCTGAGCTGACTTTGTATTCAGTTATTCCCATCTCAATTGCCTTCGTCATATTTCGAGTGGGTTTTACGCGCATGAAAACTTTGCACCTAGAGCACATGAGTCGACTGCAAAACTTGTCAGCTCAAATGATGAATTACTTGTCAGGTATCGACTTGATTAAGAGCCAGACCATGTCTCCTTGGGTGAAAGCTGAGATAGAAAAGCTTAATCAACAATTACTCCGTTGCCGCATGAGAATCATGCGTATACAAGTCTACTTTATGCCGGTGTTGGATTACGCTAATGACTTAATGAAGATTATTATTCTAGGTCTAGGCGGATACATGCTGATGGCGCAAGAACTCACACTGGGCGAGATAACGGCATTTTTAACCTATTCAGTGTTACTTGCTATGCCATTAATGCAGTTGGGCCGTATTGCGACTATTTACCAGCGAGGGATTGTTGGTATTCAAAGCGCTCAAACAATCTTGAATGCTGAAATGCCTGAGTTAGATGAAATTAAACTCTCTCAGCCTGAAGTTGATCAGCTCATGGGGAAAACTATCTCCGTCCGTAATTTGAGTTTTAAATATGATTCAGATGAAGAAAATGTTTTGTCCAATGTTAGCTTTGATATTCCGAAAGGGAAGAAAGTCGGGGTGCTGGGAGGGATCGGTGCGGGTAAAACGACGCTGGTTAACTGCCTAAACCATCATCTAGAGGTGCCCGCAGGAAGTATTTTTATTGGCGATAGAGACATTACCTCTTTTTCTCGTTCAGACTTGCGTCGCTATATCAAAACAGTAACCCAAGATCCGTACTTGTTTTCAGCAACGGTTGAAGACAACATCCGCTTTGGTAGCCAGAGTGAGGTAGCAAAAGCGCAAGTCGATGAAGTATTAGAACTCAGTCAGCTGGCCGGTGATGTGTCTCGTTTTGAACATGGTGACCAAACCCTAGTGGGTGAAAAAGGGATTATGCTGTCAGGCGGCCAAAAGCAAAGGCTTAGTATCGCGCGTGCGCTTCTAGAACCAGCAGAGTTGATCATTATGGATAACGTACTCTCTGCAGTGGATTACGAAACAGAGAGAAAAATCTTAGAGAATCTATTCGACCATTTAGGCGACAAGTCAGTTTTGGTTGTGTCTCATCGCGTCAATGCGCTTGAATATATGGATGAGATTGTTGTTTTAAATAACGGTGAAGTGATTGCGCGAGGGGATCATCAAACGTTACTAAAAACGTGTGATTACTATCTAGAAACTTGGCAACTTCAACAAAATGAGACAGAGGCAGCAGCATGTTAAAGGGTGTCGACGTCAAATACCTTAAGCACTTCTTTAAGTTTGCTAAGAAGTATAAAAAGTCAGCGATTTTAGGCATCGCAATGTTGCCGCTCACTGTGCTGACGAGTTTATTGTTTCCTTGGTTGATCATCCAAATAATCGATGTTCACCTCAGTCAAGGAGACATGGGAGGCTTGCTTGAATATGTTTCGTATTTAGTCGCGGTTCTGGTGATGAGTTACGTTGTTGATACGACTTACTCATACAACTTACGAAAAACGGGGCAAAATACCGTGACTGACATGCGCAGTGTCCTCTTTGATCGCGTATTAAAGTTACCACGCAGTTACTTTGATAGTACGCCTATTGGTGTCACGCTGTCTCGGCTAACAAGTGACTTAGAAACCATCGGAGAGACGTTTGTCCAATCGGTTGTGGGCTTAGTGAAGGATACGTTGAACACCATTGCCTTGCTGGTGATGATGTTTTTAATCGATTGGCAGCTGACCCTGATTGTATTAATTGTCATGCCGCCAGTGATGTATTTAACGGTATACGTGAGAAATCGATTACGAGAGCTGTATCTATTGACTCGATCTGCATTAGCAAGGGGCGTTGGCTTTTTACAGGAAGTCCTGTTTGGCATGAAAACCGTTCAAATGTATCGAGCAGAAAAACAAGTAGAAGAGAAGTTTAAAAGCTACACGGATGAGTTTTTACATGCGCAGAAAAAGATCAACAAATATGATGCGATTCTGTTTTCGTTTATCTCTGGTATCACCTCGGTAACGATCGCTCTACTGATTTGGTATGGTTCAGAGCAAGTAATTGAAGGTGCTTTGACTCTTGGTGTTCTGATTGCTTTTATCAACACACTGGAAAAAGTCTTTGTCCCGATACGCGACTTCACCTCCCAAATTGCCTCAATACAAAGCTCATTCGCTGCGTTTGACCATATTGAAGAGCTTTTCGCTCAACCGACAGAGGAAGAAGGGCGTGAGCTATTGCCAACTAAGGAAGTGAAACACCAACTAACACAGTTCGAAAGATTGGAGTTTCGTAATGTGAGTTTCCGCTACAAGAATGATGCCCCCTATGTATTAAATAATGTCTCCTTTGTACTCGAAAAAGGTCATCAAATTGCGCTGGTTGGTTCAACAGGTTCTGGGAAGTCGACAATACTTCGGTTGATCTCTAGGACTTATCTAAACTACGAAGGCAGCATCCTATTAAACGGTATTGAGTTGTCTGAAATTGCCGTAGAGGACTCCATGCACCTGTTTTCGTTAATGATGCAAGAGGTGCACTTATTTGAAGAGAGTATCGAGTTTAACATTGCTTTAGGTAAACCCGAGATTGAAAGTAAGGATGTTGAGCAGTCGGCTGAATATGTGTACGCAAATCGGTTTATCGATAAGCTCCCTGGGCGATATGATTTCAAAATCGAAAAGAATGGCTCGAACCTGTCAGTAGGGCAAACTCAGCTGATTTCATTTGCTCGTGCCGTTGCACAAGGTGGCCAGGTTATGATGTTAGATGAGGCGACGAGTTCGGTCGACTCCATCACTGAGTCCCTTATTCAACAAGCGATGCAGCGATTGTTTAATGATAAGACAGTTATCGCAATTGCTCACAGGTTGAGTACTGTAAGGCACTCTGACATGATACTCGTGTTGGAAAAGGGTGAGATCGTCGAGCGAGGAAATCATAAACAGCTGCTGGCCCATAATGGCTTGTACGCGGGCCTGTTAAACGACACTATCAAGTCGCCGACTCAAAATATCGAAACCGCAAATCCATAACGTAATAGCTAACTTAGCGACAAATCTAAAAAACACGTCAGTCCGGATCAGTTCCGGGCTTTTTTATATCTTTAAAACTTGAGTGTTAGCCTAATATTTAGCACGGATAAATAGAGAGGAATATATAGTGTGTATTTCTCCTTTAATAATCATTTATACAATAGTATAAATAGAAAATATTTAACGAACCATTGTTAATCATAATCTTATAAATCATGTGTTTATATCCTGTCTGAACTATTACCTCGATCTAATACTAAGGTTTAATCCGTATTGATAACATACCTACTAAATTTGATTAGGTTATGGAAAATTGCTAATTGATATTTTACGTAACGGAATTTTTATGCAACTTTAGTGGGGTTTTAAATTACTTGTTTTTTAACAATAACTTACATCTTAATGATTAAGTTGTAGATTAAAAAATGGCCAGTGAAAACATGCACTTAAACATAGTTAACATTAATATAACATTTCATTCCATATGAGACTTCGTTCAACTTTACGAACTAATTTTTAGAAAATATTTGAAGTGTAATAATTAAGGATTAATTTTAATAATTAAAGGGCGCAAGGAAGCCTTATTTGATTTCTATTTTATTTTAGTTTTTACGTATTGAGTTACGTATAAATTAGAAACTATCAATTTATATTTGTTTCTTGTTAGGAATGGAGTCCATTAATGAAGAAAATTGCTTTGATCACGGGTTCGAAAGGTGGGATAGGTTCCGCTATTTCGGAGCAGTTAGTGAATGACGGATATCGAGTCGTAGCGACGTACTTTACTGGTAATTACGAATGCGCTTTAAATTGGTTTAATGAGAAGCAATTTAATGAACAGCAAGTACGTTTGTTTGAACTGGATGTGACTAATACAGAGCAGTGTGCAAAGCGACTGGCGGTTTTGCTTGAAGAAGAAGGTACGGTTGACGTTATCGTCAATAATGCAGGCATCACTCGTGACGGTACGTTTAAAAAGATGCAAGCATCAGCGTGGAAAGAAGTGATTGAAACAAATCTCAATAGTGTATTTAACGTTACTCAGCCGTTGTTTGCCGCTATGTGTGAAAAGGGCAACGGTCGAGTCATCAACATCTCATCGGTTAATGGACTTAAAGGGCAGTTTGGGCAAACCAACTACTCAGCAGCGAAAGCAGGCATGATTGGCTTTTCTAAAGCACTTGCTGCAGAAGGTGCACGTAGTGGTGTAACCGTAAACGTTGTTGCACCGGGTTATACAGGTACGCCAATGGTGGAAGCGATGAAACCTGAAGTTTTAGACTCCATCAAAGCTCAAATTCCAATGGGTCGTCTTGCAACTCCAGCTGAAATTGCAAAATCGGTCTCTTTCCTAGTTAGTGATGCAGGTGCGTACATTACAGGGGAAACACTCTCTGTAAATGGCGGCTTATACATGCATTAAAAGGAGTTTGATCATGGAAAAAGCATTCATTGTAGCGGCAAAACGTACACCGATTGGTTCATTTGGTGGGACTCTAAAAGACATTTCTTCTGGCAACTTAGCGTCAATTGCAATTAAAGGTGCGCTGTCTGAAGGTTGTGTTGACGTGAACCTCGTTGATGAGGTCATCGTTGGTAATGTGATTAGTGCAGGCCAAGGGATGGGAATTGGTAGGCAGGCGTCTCTCTATGCGGGAATTCCTAATGAAGTGCCAGCATACTCTATCAATATGGTTTGTGGCAGCGGTATGAAATCGGTGATGGATGCCGCGAGTCACATTAAAGCTGGAGACGCTAACATCGTTGTCGCTGCAGGTGTTGAGGTGATGTCGCAAATCCCATTTACTATCCCTTCTGGTATTCGTGATGGCCACAAGATGGGCAATTTGAATCTGACAGATTTGCTGATCAATGATGGTCTGACGGATGTGTATAACCAATATCATATGGGTGTTACGGCTGAAAACATCGCGAAAGTCGTAGACCTTAGTCGTGAACAGCAAGATGAATACGCGTTAGGTAGTCAACTTAAGGCTGTATCAGCGATTGAAGCTGGAAAATTTAAGCAAGAGATTGTGGCTGTCGATGTAAAAAAACGCCGCGAAACCGTTGTCTTTGATACGGATGAATATCCAAAAGCGGAAGCAACACTAAGTGGATTGGCAAAGCTACGACCTGCGTTTGATCGTGAAGGTACGGTGACGGCAGGGAATGCTTCGGGCCTAAATGATGGTGCGAGTGCGGTTATTGTTGCCAGTGAATCAGCGGTTAAAAAACATGGGCTAAAACCTATTGCAGAAATCGTGAGTTATGGCCAGTCAGGCCTAGAGCCGGAGCTAATGGGGCTCGGTCCTGTAGAAGCAGTGAGCATTGCACTTGATAAAGCTGGTCTAACTATTGAAGACCTCGATTTGTTCGAACTAAATGAAGCGTTTGCAGCGCAAGCTCTCGGCGTTATCCATAAACTTGCGGATAAACACCAAGTATCGATTTCAACCATCTTAGATAAAGCCAACGTAAACGGTGGGGCAATTGCTTTAGGCCATCCACTCGGAGCGTCTGGTAACCGAATTCTTGTATCACTCATCCATGAACTCAACCGCCGAGGTGACCAATACGGTGTGGCGTCTCTATGTGTTGGTGGTGGTATGGGTACCGCGCTAATCATCAAATCAACCCTGTAATTATTAAATGGAATTAACCCAGGAGTAATACTTATGTACACAGATTTTTTTAAAACATTTAGCGATCAAACTGAAAAAAGCCTAGAACCATACCTAAAGTTCAACAAGCTAGTGACTAAGAATGTTGAAGTATTAACTGAGCTTCAGCTTAACGCGATGCGTACATACAGCGAAATGGGCTTAGCTCAAATGAAAGCGGCTAGCGAAATCAAAGATGTAACGTCTTTGACCGCGTTTAACAGCCAACAGCTAAGTGTTCTTACTAAGTTGTCTCAGCAAATGATGGACGATAGCAACAAGCTTCAAGCCGTTGCTAAAGAGTTCAAAGACGATGTGGAACAGATGACGACGGAAAACCTTAAGACAGTGACTCCCGCATAACACTGCCTATACTAGCCGTCGAAAGGCGGCATTTTTTCCGATCGTAGGAGTCAGACCATGTTACAAAACTTCTTTTCGGACTACCTTGTTAAGCTCCAAGAAACCAATCAAAAGTGGTGGGAAGATCTAGAACTCAGCAGGGCAGCCGCAAATACTCCTCTTAATAAAGCAATGCAAGAGGTGAACCTCGAAGACACCGTTAAGTTGTTAGAGGGCGCAGCCAACCAACCGGCAGCAATGCTTAAAATCCAAGCCGATTGGTGGCAGCAACAATTACAGATTTGGCAAAGTGTTGCTCTGAGCGCAAATACTGAGGATGTCATTAAGGCAGAGAAAGGCGATAAGCGCTTTACTCACGAAGAATGGCAACAAGATATTTTCTTCAACTTTATCAAACAATCTTACCTGCTTTTTAGTAAAACCTACCTTGAGACTATCGATAGTATTGAAGGTATCGACGAAAAGGCCAAAGAACGTATCAGCTTTTTCTCGCGTCAGGCTATTAACGCACTCTCTCCAAGTAACTACATCGCGACCAACCCAGAGCTGCTAAAGCTGACACTTGAGCAAAATGGTCAGAACTTGTTGGCAGGTCTAGAGCAGTTGAAAGAAGATGCGGAGTCTAGCGCCGATATTCTTAAAATTCGTATGACCAACAACAATGCTTTCCGCATTGGTGAAGACGTTGCTAACACCGCGGGTGATATAGTGTTTAAGAATGAGTTGTTTGAGTTAATTCAATACCGACCACTGACCGAGCATGTTAACTCAACACCTTTGATGATCGTGCCACCATTCATTAATAAGTACTACATTCTAGATTTGCGTGAAAAGAACTCGATGGTGCGCTGGTTACTAGAGCAAGGTCACTCAGTATTTATGATCTCTTGGCGTAACCCAGGGGCTGAGCAGCGTGATGTTGAGTTTGGTGATTATGTAACTGAAGGTGTTGCCAAGGCTGTTTCAGCAATTGAAGAAATTACCGGTCAAGATCAAGTTAATGCGGCAGGTTACTGCATTGGAGGTACTGTGCTTGCGAGTACCATTGCGTACTACGCAGCGAAGCGTATGAAAAAGCGTATCAAAAGTGCATCATTCTTTACGACATTGCTTGATTTCTCTCAGCCAGGTGAAGTTGGCGCATACATCAACGACACCATACTCACAGCTATTGAAGCTCAGAATGATGCCAAAGGTTACATGGATGGTCGTTCGCTCAGCGTGACGTTCAGCTTGCTGCGCGAGAACAGTCTGTACTGGAACTATTATGTTGATAATTACTTGAAGGGTAATAGCCCGGTTGATTTCGACCTGCTTTACTGGAACAGTGACAGCACAAACGTGGCAGCGAAAACACACAATTTCATGCTTCGAGAGTTGTATTTGAACAACAAACTAGTTCAGGACAAAGGGGTTAAAATCGGTGGCGTTTGGATTGATCTAAACAAGATTAAAATCCCTAGCTACTTTGTTTCGACCAAAGAAGACCACATTGCTCTTTGGCAAGGGACGTACCGCGGAGCTCTTAACGTGGGTGGCAACAAGACGTTTGTTCTTGGTGAATCAGGCCATATCGCAGGTATCGTGAATCATCCTGACAAAGAGAAATATGGTTATTGGACAAGCGACACACTAGATGAAAGTGCTGATGAATGGTTGGCTAACGCGAATCATACAGAAGGCTCTTGGTGGAAACATTGGCATCAGTGGCTAATGGCTTTCAATGCTGACGAACAAGTTACGCCTTTCGCGGTAGGTAGTGAGCAGTTCCCTGTATTGGGTCCAGCTCCTGGCAACTATGTGAAGCAAGTTCTGCCGATAAGCTCAGAATAACTGTGTAACTAAGTAAAACACGACAAGGCTTTCAAACTCTGTTTGGAAGCCTTTTTTATTTGTAATGTTTCATGGGATCTGTTTATTTATTTGTAACAAATAAACGCGAGGGTGAAGGGATGAAAACGATAGGGATCATTGGCGGTATGAGTTGGGAGTCTACTGCTGAATATTATAAGCAGCTCAACGAGGGCGTAAAACAGCACAAAGGCGGACTACATTCGGCGAAGATCATCCTCAATAGTGTCGATTTTGCAGAGGTAGAACTGCTGCAGCGTAGCGGAGAGTGGGACAAAAGTGCCGTATTGTTGTGCGATGCCGCTCAGTCAGTCGAACGAGCGGGCGCAGACTTCGTTTTGATTGCGACCAACACCATGCATAAGGTTGCCGAACAAGTGCAAGAAGCGATATCAATCCCTCTGCTTCATATTGCTGATACTACCGGTGACGAGCTAGTTAAGAAGGGCATTACCAAAGTGGGGCTGCTAGGAACCGCGTTTACAATGGAAGAAGCCTTTTACAAACAACGCTTAAGTGAAAACTTTGGGATTGAAGTCGTTGTGCCAAACGGTGTGCAGAGAAAGTTGGTACATGATGTTATTTACAACGAACTGTGTCTGGGTAAGGTAAACCGTCGTTCGAAAGATGATTTTCATACTATCATCAGTGATCTTGCCGAAAATGGTGCACAAGGTGTGATTCTAGGTTGTACAGAGATTGGATTGTTAGTCTCACAAGATGAAACGGAGACACCACTATTTGATACAGTTGAGATTCATGCTTTAGCCGCAGTCCAGGAGGCGGTGAGTTAATGAATCGCAATGTATGGCTATTGTCTCTCTGTCAAGCTCTGTTGATGACGGGCAATATACTCCTTATCTCGGTGATTGGTCTCGTCGGCAAAGCGATAGCACCCATCTTAAGTCTGATCACCTTGCCAGTCGCTTTACAGTTTTTAGGCTTAATGAGTGCCACGATTCCTGCTTCATTGATTATGGGGAAACTCGGTCGACGAAAGGGATTTAGCATAGGTAATCTTATTGGTATCGCGGGGGCTAGCGTTTCGACTTATGCGCTCTCTCAAGAGATATTTTACCTGTTTTGTGTCGGTACATTCCTGCTAGGGGTAGGCATCGGCTTTGGCACACTTTACCGATTCGCGGCGATAGAAGTTTGTGACGAAAGCGCAAGGCATAGGGCGATTTCGATTTCTATGGCTGGTGGCCTATTAGCAGCGATGCTTGGACCTAATTTGGCGATCTATTCGCAGCAGTGGTCGGCTGATGGCTTGTATGTTGGTGCATTTATGGCATTAATTGCTTTGAATATTCTAGCTTTGTGCTTGCTTCAGACGATTCAGTTTCCGCCGAGCCACCAAAACCAAGAGCATACTCAAACAGAGCCATTGTTAGACATTATCAAAGCGCCCAATTTTATGTTGGCAGTATTCGCAGCAATGGTGGCGTATGCGGTGATGAACATTCTGATGACTGCAACGCCTTTGGCTATGATTGGTTGCGGATTTGATTTTGAAAAAGCGGCAGGGGTGATTGAATGGCATGTATTGGGTATGTTCGTTCCTGCGTTTTTTACCGGGCGTTTGATTGAACACTTTGGTGCAAAGAACATGATCATATCTGGTGGCATACTGTTTGTGCTATGCATTGCCATCAACATTCACGGACAATCAATCTGGCACTTCAGTTTGGCTCTTATTCTACTCGGTGTAGGTTGGAACTTTATGTTTATCGCAGCGACAGGACTATTTAGTCAGTCTTACTCGCCACGTAACAAATCTAAAGCACAAGCTTTCAATGAATTCTTTGTCTTCAGTTGCGTAACCGTAACAGCGCTCCTATCAGGCTGGCTTGAATCTACAGTTGGATGGGAGATGATGAATATCTACGTGTTGCCGTTTGTATTAGCCGTGTTAGCCCTGTTTGGCGTAAACACATACAAAACACGACAATCTATCGCTTAGGTAAGAAATGTTATTGCTTTATCAAATAAAGGGCTACACGTAGCAGCCCTTATGCTTTTATTGAATTCATTCTGAGAGGAGGTTATTTAAGATTGTGTTGAATGAGCTCAATAAGTTCGTTTTCAGTTTCCGGCATTTTCTTTAGATCTACAGCACATGATGCGCCACCCTTGAGCATATAAGCGCTGGTTGTGCAGTGATCATGGTGAAACCACCTTCCATCAATACAAACATCTGTATAACAGCGAGGGTCTTGTTTCAATTCCATAACTTAATCCTTTGTTAAAAAGCTATTAACATACTATCAACATAGCCTTGTTTTAAATATAGTTAATTGATTTAGATCTATTTTACTTGGCCTATATACCAAGGTAGTAGTGATACTGACCACAAGTTGTGGCGATAAAAAAGGGGGAGCGAACGCCCCCCAAGTGCAGTGTTTGTGCTGGTTACGCTTGTGCGTATAGATAAGTACGGTATCCGCCAATAAGGTTTTTAGCTTTATAACCGTTGTTAACCAATTGTCTGTAGGCAACGTTACCGCGTAACCCAACTTGACAATAGATTAGGATCTCCTTGTCTTTTGGTAGTTCGTCCATACGGTGTCGCAATTGGTCTACAGGAATGTTGATCGCATCTTTGATAAAGCCAACATTTTCAAGTTCGCCAGGGTTACGTACATCGAGCAGGACTTGCTCTTCAGTTAGTGAGTCCATTTCATCAAAGTGAATCGGAGTGGCGTCACCCTTAATGATGTTGTTTGCCACAAAGGCTGCTTGGTTGATCACATCTTTAGCACTGCCATACGGCGGCGCGTAAGTGAGCTCAAGGTGTTGAAGCTGCTCGACAGTCATGCCCGCACGTTGTGCAACAGCCATTACATCAATTCTTTTATCGACACCGTCTTTACCCACTGCTTGAGCACCGAAGATCTTGCCTGTTTTTGGATCGAACAACATCTTGAATGAGACAATCTCAGCGCCTGGGTAGTAACTTGCATGGCTTGCGGTATGAACGTAGACCTTTTCGTACTCAACACCATCACGTTTAAGTTGTTTCTCGTTTTTGCCCGTTGAAGCAACCGCGAGGTCAAATATCTTACAGATAGCGGTGCCTTGTGTACCTTGATAGGTTTCACTGCGTCCAAGCATATTATCGGCAGCCATGCGACCTTGACGGTTAGCAGGGCCAGCAAGCGGAACCAAAGTTTGTGCACCTGTGACAAAGTCTTTTTCTTCGACCGCATCACCCACAGCGTAAATGCTAGGATCGCTGGTCTGCATCATTTCATTGGTGTAGATACCACCGAGCTCACCAACTTGAAGCCCTGCTTCTTTTGCCAACTTAGTCTCAGGGCGCACACCGATAGCCATGATTAAGATGTCAGTAGTTAGTGACTCACCATTGCTTAGAGTAAGATTGAGTTCACCTTCAATATGCTGGTGTTCGGTATCTTCACCAGAGCCGATGTTGGCTATATGCTCGTTCGGCACGTACTCGATAGCTTGAAGAGCAACGCCTAGTTTAAGGTCAATACCTTTTTGACGAATTTCAGCGTGAGCAAAGCCCGCCATTTCACGGTCGACAGGTGTCATCACCTGATCGGCCATCTCAATTAGCGTGGTTTTAATTCCCAATTGATGGAAGGCTTCCATCATTTCTAGACCGATGAATCCACCACCGACAACCGTTGCGTGCTCTGGCTTGTTCATCTGGATCGTTTGAATGATACGATCCATGTCTGGGATGTTACGCAGCGAATGGGTTAGTGGGTTATCAATACCAGGGATTGGCGGTACGATAGGGCCTGCGCCAGGGCTAAGGAGTAAGAAGTCGTAGCTTTCAGTATACTCGCTATTATCCAATAGGTTCTTAACATTAACCTGCTTGTTGTGTCGATCAATGGATATGACTTCGTTCATAACACGAACATCAACGTTAAATCGAGCTAAGAAGCTTTCTGGAGTTTGCAAGAGGAGCTTACTTCTATCCTTAATGTCACCACCTATGTGGTATGGCAAGCCGCAATTGGCGAACGAGACGAAACTTCCTCTTTCGAACATGATGATTTCTGCATCTTCACTCAAGCGACGAGCACGTGCTGCGGCTGATGCTCCACCAGCAACGCCACCAACAATAAGAATCTTTGTCATTACCTAACTCCAAATTTAATCGAAAGTACTTAATAAACCACTCTCTGTAAAAAGAGTGGTTTATTATTTACTTTTCTAAAGATACGAAAGGGCCGCGCTCGAACATGATGATTTCTGCATCTTCACTTAGACGACGAGCACGAGCAGCAGCAGAAGCACCACCAGCAACGCCACCTACGATAAGAATTTTTGTCATTTGAAACTCCGATTAATGAAAGCCAAGCTTTTTAAGGAAGAAGGCAGCAGGGCAAATACCCGTGAATGCACTTTGGATTAAGTTAACACCGACAAATACTGTTAACCATACAAAACCAGTATGGACAGTTAATGTTAATACAACTGATATCAAAACCATGCTACCAGCCAGTACACGAATTGCGTTATCAAGTGTCATAGTATCTTCCTTTACATGTTGTCTGTTTCCATAACTATAAGTTTATGTATTAGTATTGTCTAATGTTATTTTATCTAATTTGAATTATGCTAAATTAGGGTTGACTAATAAATGTATTTTAGTAACATCTAAATTAGATAAGCGAGTAGAGGTTGATATGGTTGAACATGAAATGAACCTAGCGGAAATGCAAGAGAGTGCAAGTGAAGCTGCCGAGTTGCTGAAGGTTATGGCGCATCCAGAACGTTTGATGGTGCTGTGCCAGTTAATCCGAGGTGAAGTTGGTGTTGGACAGCTGAAACTGAGTTCAGAGTTAAGTCAATCTGCCTTTTCTCAGCATTTGACTGTGCTACGCAAACATAATTTGATTCAAGCGCGCAAAGCCTCTCAGCAAGTATTTTATTCTCTGGCGGATCCTCGAGTGGAGCCGCTAGTTCAAAGCTTACACAGCGTTTTTTGTAAATAAGAAGGTGTTGATTTATATGTTAGATATCGTTCCCTGGCAGTCGTTATTTGGTGGGATGCTCTTAGGAGTATCCGCAACTCTATTAATGCTCTTCAACGGAAAGGTCGCTGGTATTAGTGGCGTTATTAACGGCCTGCTTACACCAAAAGAAGGTGAGTTTTCATGGCGATTGCTATTCTTCGCAGGCATGGTAATAGGGGGGCTTGTTAGTGTTATCGCGTTAGGGGTCTCTAGCCCTGTTACAGACGGGATTTCGCTACCTACGATAGCCATCGCGGGAATATTAGTTGGCATGGGTACAAGATTAGCGAATGGTTGTACTAGTGGACACGGGATATGTGGCATTGGTCGTTTATCAAAACGTTCGTTAGTGGCAACAGTTGTCTTCATGCTTGTTGCCGCTTTAACTGTTTTTTTCCGCTTACATGTTTTCCAGTAGGGGATGTTTGATGAACAAATTAGTATTTCGAATTTCAGCTTTGATTAGTGGTGTTCTATTTGGGGCTGGTATGGCAATTTCTGGCATGATTGAGCCCAAAAAAGTGATTGGTTTTCTGGATGTAATGGGTGCGTGGGATCCAAGTCTAGCATTTGTGATGGGGGGAGCATTGATGGTTTTTATGCCGTGCTACTTTTTAATTATCAAGCCAAGACATCAGGCACTGAGTGGCTGCGAGTACAGTCTACCCAAAGGACAGCGTATTGATTCGAAATTGATTTCTGGATCTGCTCTGTTTGGGCTTGGTTGGGGGATTGCAGGTATTTGTCCTGGCCCCGCAGTAGCGAGCTTAGGATTGGGAAATGGGTTAATAGTGATTTTTTTCTGCTCTATGGTTATAGGCTCTTTATTGGCAAAAATGATATTTGGTAAGAACAACAACCAACCACAAATAGTAGGCTCTAACTAACAACTGCGGGAGGTAACATGGAACGAAAAGAAACCAAGGATGGTGTTATTCATTCAGTGATGAATAGTTTCTTTCCAGCCATACTTATTATTCTCTTGCTGGCGGTAGGTGCGGCTGCTCTGTGGTTAACGCCAAAAGAGGAAGACCCGCAAATCGTTGTCCCTATGGCTGATGTGTTGATTTCTGCGCCAGGATTGAGAGCTGAACAAGTAGAGAATCAAGTCACCGAGCCGTTAGAAAAGCTTCTTAGCCAAATCGATGGCGTGGAGTATGTCTATTCATCTTCTATGGAAGGGGCAGCTCATGTTATCGTCCGCTTTTACGTTGGTGAGCCTCGTGAGGCGGCATTAGTCAAACTCTATAACAAGCTCTACTCCAACCAAGACCATATCCCTCCTTCTGTTACTCGTTGGTTAGTCAAACCCATCGAAATTGATGATGTACCGATTGTGGTAGCGGCAATTTACTCGACTGATGCCTCGAAAGTCGATCGCTATCAGCTACGCCGATTAGCCGAGCAAGCGACGTTAGGTCTTAAGTCTCTCCCTTCGACCAACAGTGTTGCCGTAATTGGCGGAGAATCCCGCAAAATTCACATCGAACTTGATTCAGTCGCAATGGCGAACTTTGGCGTAACAGTCGGTGATTTGAATTACGCATTAAGGGTAAGCCACAACAAGTCGCAAGCAGGTGGCGTTCAAATATCGGGTCAGCAATATCAGCTAGAATCAGGACAGCTGTTTAAATCAGCGCAAGAGATCCGAAACTTAGTGATCGCGGTGGTCAATAACAAGCCAGTCTATTTACAAGATGTTGCAGATGTCGTTGATGGTGCGACTGAAGCGGCAACAGATACTTGGTATATCTCCAAAGATAGCGCGACTGAGTATCCCGCGGTTTTTATCTCGGTTGCAAAACAAAAAGGCTCTAATGCGGTAGAGGTTGCGCAATCTGTCGTTGATAAACTCACTAGCTTGCAAAACGAGCAGTTCCCCAGAGAAGTGAAGGTCAATATTATTCGCAATTATGGTCAGACTGCAGATGACAAGGTCTCCAATCTTGTTTCTAGCTTGGCTATTTCGATAGTGACTGTGGTGGTGTTTGTCGGCCTATTTTTAAACTGGCGTAGTGCCTTGGTGGTAGGGATCGCGATTCCAATCAGCTATGGTGCGGCGCTGGGTATGGACCTGTTATTTGGTTATTCGATCAATCGTGTAACGCTATTTGCATTGATTTTGGCACTCGGTTTAATCGTCGATGATCCAATTGCCAGCATTGATAACATAGAGCGTTATCTTAAGCGTAAAGAGTTATCTCGTTCTAAAGCGATAGTATATGCGATGGCGGAGATTCGCAGTGCTTTGTTGATGTCGACAGTCGCTATTGTCATTGTATTTACACCGATGTTTTTCATCACAGGTATGATGGGGCCATATATGGCACCGTTAGCGTTCAACGTGCCAATCAGTGTCATCTTTAGCACCATAGTCGCGTTCTTTATTACTCCTTGGCTAGCGAAAAAAATCCTTAAGGCTGCACAGCAACAGGGGCACTATAACGTTGAAAATACGTCGCTTTATAAATTCTATGCCAAGTTGTTAACGCCACTATTGGTTAGTCGTAAAAAAGCGTGGTTATTTCTCGGATTAGTGGCAGTGCTGTTTATGGTCGCGGCTATGTTACCAGCGCTACGCTTAGTGCCGCTAAAGCTATTGCCGTATGACAATAAAAATGAATTCCAGTTGATCGTTAACATGCCTGAATCTACAAGTTTTGCCGATACTTCAAATACGTTACGTGTCTTTGCAGATTACCTATTGGATGTACCAGAAGTAGAATCAGTATCGGGGTTTTCTGGTGTCGCATCCCCTATGGACTTCAATGGTATGGTGCGTCACTATTTCATGCGTAGTGAACCGCATCAGGGGGAACTACGTATCGTGTTAGTCGATAAACATAACCGCTCCATGCAATCGCACCAGATTGTTACTCGCTTAAGGTATAATTTGGAACAAATTGCGGCACGTCATCACGCTGACATTCAATTGGTTGAAGTTCCACCAGGGCCTCCAGTCATCGCGACAATAGCTGCTGAAGTGTATGGTGATGAGCAAACAAGCTACCAAGAGTTGATTGCTCAGGCCGATATTGTTGCTAACCGTCTGAGAGATGAAGCATTTGTCACTGAGGTCGATACCAGTGTGCAGCAGAAATTGGAAACTTGGCAATTTATTATCGATCAAGAGAAAGCAGCTCTATCTGGGGTATCCATTGAGGATATTAATGACACCATTGTTGCTGCAAATAACGGTAAAGTGTTGGGCTATCTCGCAGCCCCTCGCGAAGTCTCTGCATTACCGATTGAGATCCGTCTGCCAGCCGCTGAGAGAGACTCCCTTGAAAGCATTAAACAGTTATATGTCCGTGGTCAAGCAGGCGTAGTAAAAATCACTAACCAAGGAACATTTAGTGATGCGCCTCAGCCTTTGGTGCAGCTGTCGGAGTTAGGGGAATTTGTTAAACGGTCTGTCGATACGCCGATCTATCATAAAAACTTAAAGCCTGTTGTATATGTGTATGCGGAATCTGTTGGTCGAGTTCCGGGTGAAATCATTGCTGATGTGATTGCCGATTACAATCGTGGAGACGAGGCAGACTTAATTGAATGGCAAGAGCGAACTTATTTATCTAACGGCTCTGGCCAAAACTGGCAGCTAGATGATCACATCAAAGTGGTTTGGAGCGGAGAAGGAGAATGGAAGATTACGGTCGATGTCTTTCGTGATTTAGGTATTGCTTATGGCGCGGCTTTATTGGGGGTATTTGTCGTGATGCTAATCCAGACTGGCTTGCCTGCGGTATCAGGGATCATCATGCTCGCTATTCCGCTCACTGTTATCGGTATCATGCCTGGGTTCTGGCTGCTAAATAGCTTATCCGCTGACATAAATGGCTATCCTAATCCAGCTTTGTTCACCGCTACCGCGATGATCGGCATGATTGCACTGGCTGGGATCGTCGTGCGTAACTCGTTAGTGCTGATTGAATTTATCCATCAGTCTTTAGCTAGAGGTGCGTCATTGCAAGACGCGTTGATCCAGTCGGGGGCGGTAAGAATGCGACCAATACTATTAACCGCTGGTACAACATTACTTGGTAACATTGTGATTACCCTTGATCCAATCTTTAATGGCCTTGCATGGGCAATCATCTTTGGTATTTCAGCATCAACCGTTTTCACTCTGTTGGTGATACCAGTTGTTTATAATCTCGCTTACCAGAATACGAAGGGACACGGACTTCCAGTAACGGAGGAAGAATAATGATGAATCGTAAGTTTTTTTGGGGCTTAGTTCTGTTCGCTGGATTAGCCCTAATGTTTCTCTACATGGCTGGAGTGTTTAGCCCCAAGGTTCCCGTCCAGATGCAAGCTCGTCAGTCGGTCATTAAGCCTCAACAAGTGGTGACCCTAGTAGCCACAGAGCAGCGTGTGATGCGTGATTTTCCGGGTACTGTCGTTGCTGACCAAAAAGCTACGATTGCATCTAGACTCACTGCTACGGTAGTGGAGGTACTGGTTGAAGTAGGTCAGCCGGTTAAGAAAGGTGATGTACTGTTGAGATTAGAAAGTGATGATCTTGACGCAAGAGTCAGACAAACAGAGCAGAGTTTGTCATCGTCACAAGCTCAACTTAATGCAGCAAGAAAAGAGTATGCACGAATTAAAGAGCTGCTTGCTAAAAAACTGGTTCCACAATCGCAATTTGATCAAGTTGAAAGCAAGCTAAAGAGCGCCACTGCAAATTTAGAGCAGGCGAAAGCTGCAGTATCTGAAGCTGAAACAACTTTTGGCTTTAGTGTCATTACCGCACCGTTTGATGGTGTCATTACCAATAAATCCGTTGACTCGGGTGACACATCGACTCCAGGTATGGCGTTGCTTTCAATGTATAACCCTGACTCCTTGATTGTTGAGGCTGATGTTGCTGAGTCAGTGATGCCAGTATTATCCATCGGTAGCACGTTGGCATTAGAAATCCCCACTTATGGCCTAGTATTAGATGCGACGATAAATGAAATCGCGCCTGCAGCGGATAGTGGCTCAAGAAGTTATCGAATTCGGCTTGGTTTTGATAGTGAATATACGCTTTATCCGGGGAATTTTGCTCGAGTGTCCATCGACCTTGGTTCGGAAAGAATTTTAAAAGTACCTGTGGCGGCTATTTACCAAGTAGGCCAGCTTGATTATGTCAAAGTTGTCGAACAGGGAACCTTACATACTCGATTGGTTCAACTTGGAGATGGTTTCCGAGTACGTAAGGGGCTAAGTGAAGGTGATAGGGTAGTGCTAAATCCTCGTGATTTTTAATTAGCGAATATAGGCGGATAGAGGACAGTGGTCACTTAACTGATACTTAAGTACATCCTGTACGGGAAAGATGTCTTGCTTAGGTGTTGAAGCCGTAAGGACTTTGCTGACAATAATATGGTCGATCAATGAACGAAATTGGTGAGTCTTATTAGGATTGTTTCGAGATCTCACCTTACATTCTGCTTTGCTTGACTTAGATGCCAGTACGGCTTTTGTACCTTGAGAAATTTCATTCCAAAGCCAGTCTCCTTGATAGCCCATATTATGGTTAAAATCACCAAGGATGACATAAGCGTCGTTATCTCTCTCACGAGCCTTTATCCATTTATTGAGTTCTTCACCTTGCGCTTTTAGCGTTCGGCACGCTTTACTCCCATTATAAGCTCCCGAACAGCGAGCTTTTAAATGGATCGACAGAGCATGGATGGGCTTGTGTGAGTCTGGGTGTAGCATGACGTAGCTAGCAAATCTAAGCTTACTATTGCGGGATGTGTCCAGTTTCAAGTCTGGCATATCTTTTACCACAATGCCTTTTTTAACCGCAAAACCAGTGTACTGATTAATGTCACTAAATTGATGGTGCTGATTGGCGGTATTTGAACGATGAGAGAAAAAGATTTGGTAATCACTGCCTATGACCTTCTTTAAGGCCTGCTTATCATTGACCTCTTGAAACGCTAAGACTTCACTTTCCATAGATGAGAAGTGGTGATGCAAAGATTGGTAGTCCTGATCATATCTCTGTGAGGATTTAAACTTGTTAGATGGTGTACTGCTCAACCACTCTAAATTCCAAGCTGAGTAAACAGTATCCGCATGACTGTTAAATGATCCGAATAAAGCGAGGATGCCAAGAATTGGCCATGTTTTTTGCATAATAGTTGACGCAATGTTTTGAATTCTACTGCAACCTTTATCCTATAAGTCATCGCAAAAAATCAAGTCTCAAATGCTCCATTTTTGCAATTTTCATGAATTACTTTCTAACTTGGATCAATGCCACCAAGATTGATTTGATCTTGAGCTAGGCTCTCTTTTTATTGATCGAAATCAATACTCGTAGCTGTGTCATTTCGTTAAATACGCCACAACATCTTGTGTCAGCAAAATAATAAATCGCCTATATAGTGTATTTGTGGATAACTCTGTGAGTATGCTTAGGGTAAGGAGAATCAGTGAAACCAATCGTAATCAAGCGTGATGGGTCGAGAGCACCATTTAGTCGAGACCGTATCCAAGCAGCAGTGGAAGCAGCAGCGGATCACAATAGCCAAGAGATCGCTATTTATGCCCTAAATGTGGCATTAGCAGTTGAGCTTAAGCTACAAGATCGCGATGAAGTTGAGATCACTGAAGTTCAGAATCTTGTTGAAGATGAATTAATGCAAGGCCCTTACAAAGAGCTAGCTCGTTCATACATTGAATACCGCCATGACCGCGATACTGCACGTGAAAAACAGAGCGCGTTGACGCAAGAGATCGAAGGTTTGATCGAAGAGAGCAACTTAGATCTTATCAATGAAAATGCCAACAAAGACGGTAAAGTGATTCCAACGCAGCGTGACCTGCTTGCGGGTATTGTTGCTAAGCATTACGCGAAAACTCACATCCTGCCGCGTGATATTGTTCAGGCACATGAACAAGGTGATATTCACTACCACGATCTGGATTACGCACCATTCTTCCCAATGTTTAACTGTATGTTGATCGACCTACAGGGCATGCTGACACGTGGCTTTAAGATGGGGAATGCGGAGATTGATACACCTAAATCAATCTCTACTGCGACAGCGGTGACGGCGCAAATCATTGCACAAGTAGCAAGCCATATATACGGTGGTACAACGATCAACCGTATTGACGAAGTGCTAGAGCCGTACGTGATGACGAGCTACGACAAACACTTCGAGATTGCAAAAGAGTGGAACATTCCTGATGCAGAAGCATTTGCCACCGCACGAACTGAAAAAGAGTGTTACGATGCATTCCAGTCGCTTGAATACGAAGTAAACACGTTACATACCGCTAACGGTCAAACTCCTTTTGTTACTTTTGGCTTTGGTCTTGGTACTAGCTGGGCATCTCGTTTGATCCAGAAATCCATCCTTAAGAACCGTATCGCGGGCCTTGGTAAAAACCGTAAAACCGCTGTGTTCCCAAAACTTGTGTTTGGCATCAAAGACGGATTAAACCACAAAGCGGAAGATCCAAACTACGACATTAAGAAGCTTGCTTTAGAGTGTGCTTCTAAGCGTATGTACCCAGACATTCTTAACTACGACAAAGTCGTTGAGATCACGGGTTCGTTCAAAACGCCAATGGGCTGTCGTTCATTCCTTGGTACCTACGAAGAGAATAGCGAGCTGGTTCATGAAGGTCGTAACAACCTCGGTGTTGTAAGCTTAAACTTGCCACGCATAGCGATTCAAGCCAACGGCAGTGAAACTAAGTTCTACGAACTACTGAATGCGAAGCTTAAACTGGCTCGACGTGCACTAGAGACACGTATTACTCGCCTTGAGAACGTGAAAGCGCGTGTAGCCCCAATTTTGTATATGGAAGGAGCATGTGGCGTTCGTTTAAAAGCGGATGACTCTATTGCGGAGATCTTTAAACATGGCCGCGCTTCAATTTCGCTTGGTTACATCGGTATCCATGAAACCGTGAACGCACTGTTTGGGACTGAAGTCCATGTTTATGATGATACAGTACTGCGTGAGAAAGCGCTTGGCATCATTAAGCATATGAAAGAAGCGGTAAATTCGTGGACTGACGAAACAGGTTACGGATTTAGCCTATATGGCACGCCAAGTGAAAACTTATGTAGCCGTTTCTGCCGTATCGACAACAAAGAATTTGGCGTGATTAAAGGTGTGACTGATAAAGGTTACTACACCAACAGTTTCCACTTAGACGTTGAGAAGAAGGTAAACCCTTACGATAAGATCGATTTTGAGATGCCATACCCTGAAATCTCAAGCGGTGGCTTTATTTGTTACGGCGAGTTCCCGAACATGCAACGCAACGTTGAAGCATTAGAAAATGTCTGGGATTATAGTTACAGTCGCGTGCCATATTACGGAACAAACACTCCGATTGATGAGTGTTACGAATGTGGCTATAACGGTGAATTTGACTGTACCAGTAAGGGCTTTACGTGTCCGAGTTGTGGCAATCACGATTCAACCAAAGTGTCGGTAACACGCCGTGTATGTGGTTACTTAGGCAGCCCAGATGCACGACCGTTTAATTTCGGTAAACAAGAAGAAGTTAAGCGCCGAGTGAAGCATCTTTAAAGGCTCACTTCCTCTCTCATACTTTGAAAATCAACCTGTAATGGGTTGATTTTCTTTTCGTAGATAAGGTTCCCTAATGAACTACCACCAGTACTATCCAATTGATGTTGTTAATGGCCCAGGTACTCGCTGTACGCTGTTTGTGTCAGGGTGCGTTCACCAATGTCGTGGTTGCTATAACCAATCGACTCAGCGTTTAGATTCTGGTATCTATTTCACTCAAGAGGCCGAAGACCAAATCATCGCCGACTTGAAGGATACTCGAATTAAAAAGCGTGGCTTGTCGCTATCGGGTGGTGATCCTTTGCATCCTGCCAATGTGGCGGACATATTGAAGCTCGTGAAGCGCGTCAGAACGGAGTGTCCTGGAAAAGACATCTGGGTTTGGACTGGCTACACATTAAGCGAATTGGATGAGGTGCAGAGAGAAGTCGTTGAATACATTGATGTGCTGATTGATGGCAAGTTTGAACAAGACAAGAAAGACCTCAACTTGGAGTGGCGCGGAAGCTCAAACCAAATCATTCATACCTTCAAGCTTTCGTGAATATAGTCTCAATAGCAAGTAGGGAATGTTGCGTGTGTGTTAAGTTCTACAGATTTTAATCCTGATTTGCTATTGGTCGCTAAAATTTGTTTCTGAATTTGTAAGTTAGATGATAACGTATCGGCTGTTACTTGAATTTCAAAGGGTTATGACTTTCATGTTTTCTAATCTACCAACTCCAGTATTAGATCCTATTTTATCTCTTTCCGTTGCATACCGTAACGACGAACGCACCAACAAGGTTGACCTTGGCATTGGTGTTTATAAGAACAGCGCAGGCGAAACGCCGGTCATGAAAGCTATTCAAATGGCTCAAGACGTTGTTATCGCGAATCAAAAAACCAAATCTTATGTCGGCCTTGCCGGTTGTGAAGAATTCAACCAAAGCATGATTGACCTGCTACTGGCGGGTACATCAACAACCGATCGCGTTGCTGCTATCCAAACGCCAGGTGCGAGTGGTGCACTTCGTATGTTGGGTGACTTAATGAAAATAGCGCAGCCAGATACGACTGTTTGGATCTCTAATCCAAGCTACGTTAATCATAAACCTGTTATGGAAGCGGCTGGCCTTAAGGTTAAGTTCTACCATTACTTCTCACCAGAGACTAAGCAAGTCGATACAGCGAAGATGCTAGAAGACCTATCAAAAGCAGGTCCATCTGATGTTGTTCTACTCCATGGCTGTTGTCACAACCCGACAGGGGCAGACATCGACTTTGAAGCTTGGCAAGCAATCACTAGGCTATCGCAGAAAAATGGTTTTACGCCATTTGTTGATATTGCTTATCAAGGTTTCGGTGACGGACTAGAAGAAGATGCAAAAGGCCTTCGTTATATGGCCGACAACGTAGAAGAAATGCTGATCACGACGTCGTGTTCGAAAAACTTTGGTCTATACCGTGAGCGTACTGGTGCGGCGATTGTTATCGGTAAATCTCAGCAAGATGTTGGCAATGCCAAAGGTAAACTTCTTACACTAGCGCGTTCGACTTACACTATGCCACCTGACCACGGTGCGGCGTTAGTGAAAACCATTCTTCAAAATCAAGAGCTAACGGCGATTTGGAAGCAAGAGTTGATTGAAATGCAGCAGCGCTTGTTAAACTTGCGTCAGACTTTGTGTAATGAATTGAGAAATACCCACAATACTTCACAATTCGACTTTATAGAGAGCCACAAAGGCATGTTTACTGTGCTAGGCTTTACGCAAGACCAAATGACGCAACTCCGTGATGAATATGGTATTTATGGGGTGGGCGATGGTCGTATTAATATCGCGGGCCTGACTGAAAAGGACATTCCTTACGTAGCCGAAGCGATTATCAAAGTATCATAAATATAATGGGGCGCGATGCGTCCCTTATATTATTTTGTCTAGATTAGGTGGTCGAATGAATAAACCATGGAAAGTGCTGATTCCAATTTTGTTCAGCTGTGGCTTAATGGCATGTTCCACAACAGGTACTACGCCAATCAAGCCTGAAGAAAAGCCTGTTGTCGAAGAGCCCATCGTTGAGCCTGAAGTTGCACAGCCAAAGGAAGAGGTTGTCGAGCTAGCCAAGCCGACAAAACCGAAAGAGCCAGTGGTTGAAGTGCAGGCAAAGAAAACATCCGATGGTAAGTTACTGTTAGGTGAAGAAGAGTGGGTCTATGTTCCTGGACTAGAGCAAAGCTTTAAGTCACGTGTTGATACAGGTGCAACCACTTCTTCAATTAGCGCTGTTGATGCTATTCCATTTGAAAGAGACGGCAAGGACTGGGTTAAGTTTAAAATTGAGCATGATGGTGTGAAGAGTAAAGAAATTGCACTTCCAGTTAAACGTTGGGTCAAGATTAGACAGTCTAATGCAGAAGGAACGCAAAAGCGTGCCGTTGTTGAAGCTTGGATTCAGCTTGGTGACTTGAAAGAGAAAACCGATTTTACCTTAGCTGATCGAACGCACCTATCATACCCATTGTTACTTGGACGTAGCTTTTTCAAAGATGTCGCTGTTGTCGATGTGAGCAAGAAATTCGTTCAAGATAAACATAAATAACCTATTTATGTTCTAGATAAAAAACCAGCACGATGATGATGTGCTGGTTTTTTTATTTCTAGATCATACTTTTTCGACCCATATCTGCATACTCTTTTCTCATAGGTTACTATTCGCACGTTTAGTCGGCCCCTCAAGGCGCTTGCGTTCCCCTACATAAAAATTAAACACGCAGGTTGTACGTACAAATAAAATAATAAGGAATATGGTTATGAAACACTTGTCTAAGGCTATTGTTGTGCGAGATGGCAAAGTTTTGGTTCAAGAGACAGTTAAGTCATCAAGTGGGGCTAAAGTCATCGACTTTCCACTTGGTCTAGTTAGCGACAATGAGTCAGCAACCGATGCTGCGCGCAAGCTAATTGTCGAAGCAGATGAGAATCAAGTTCAACATACTGCGACATTCAGTGGTGTTAATGAAAAAGGTGGGCGTACTTACTACGCTATTTTTAAGGCGGATGCCAAAGCTAAGTTGAAGCTTGCTTTGTCAGACATGCCTGAAAGTGCTCGTTGGGTTGAGCCAAAAGATTTGCCGCTCAATGATTTCTACGCAGGAGATATCGATTTTATTAAGACTCATCTGCCTCAATACAGCTAAATTATCTATTTGTTGCGAATAAAACCATTCCAGTGACAATAAAAAAGCCAACCGAATTTACCTCGATTGGCTTTTTGTTTACCCATGGCTGTTACTGAATTTCAAGTAGCTCCACGTCGAAAATAAGTGTTGACGCTGGTGGGATTGGACCCGAACCGTTTTTGCCGTAGGCCAGTGGGCTAGGAATATAAAGGCGGAACTTGTCACCCACACTCATGTAAGTTAAACCTTCTTGCCAGCCTTTAATGACTTGATTTAGCTTGAAGCTGATAGGCTGGCCGCGGTCCACTGAACTATCAAACACCGTGCCATCGATAAGAGTGCCGTGGTAATGCACCTTCACTTTGCTAGATGCTGTTGGCTTTTCTTTACCTTCGCCTTTGTGAAGAATTTTGTACTGAAGGCCACTTTCAGTGGTGATAACGCCTTCTTTCTTACCGTTCTCAAGTAAGAAGCTTTGCCCAATCGCAAAATTTTCTTCACCTGCTTTATTGTTTGTCCACGTACGGTAGATAAAGAACGCCGCTAGAACGAAGATAATAATTGGAAAAATAATCTTAGACATAAATCCTTTCCGTCGAATTATGGTTGAGTAATTAGGAATTTGATGGTGTTGGCGATACCTTCAACATCTTGGTGGGCGCTAGTATTGACGATGTATTTACCTTTTACAATGAAAGTAGGAACTGAATTGATCTCGCCTTTAGTGGTGATGTCATCTGCCAGTTGGATCGCAGCGAACAGTTGCTTTTTTTGCTCTTCATTGAAGTTATATGGGCTAGTTAGGCCTCGGATTTCAAAAGCTTGGTCGATTGCGAGTTTCTTATCGCCTAGTGACGCGCCGTCACCCATTTGAGTCGCAGCAAATAGTTCTAGCATCATGTCATGATCAGGCTTTTTACCCAATTGCATTTCAGCTGCGTAGTAAATCATCGCACCAATCTGGGCGCTTTCATTAAAGGTTACGTGAACTTTACCAATGCTTTCTCCAGTGAGCTTCTCGATAGTAGGCATTTCGTTTTCCATCTTACGACAATGGCCACAATTGAGAGAGAAGACTTCAGTGACAAGAGGTAGACGGAACGTAGCAAGGTTCGCTGGCAGTTGTTGGAAATGGGTGCCTTCTTGTGGGGTAGTGGTTTCCGAACACCCAACAAGCAATGTTGATAACGCAATCAGCGCGAAAGTAACAAGCTTTTTCATATTAGATTCTCATATCGGTACTACTGTTGCGCGAACACAATATGACAGTAGTTCGTAAATAGTTGATCAATTTTACTTTGTCCAAGTCAGAAGAGAAACAGCTAGGTTACTGAATTTGAAATAAAGTATGACTAATAGTTACACCAGTGCAAAGATTAGTCACCCGAATCAAAGATTTTTAGTTGGTAGGCTAAAGTCTTGGTAAATTGGCCGATACAGTTAGAGAACAGTAAAGGACTCACAGGTGAACGAATGAAGCGCTTGGTATTACCACTTATTTTAACATTGGCTGGCTGTAGCAATATGGCAGATGAGATAGCGACACTCGGCAATGATATGCTTGATACAGCGCCACGCTCTGATTTTGATGTTAGATACCCAGAGTGGGGTACACCAACCAATATCTCGCCTTCGGGAGTTAAAGGCCCGATGGGGCAGCAACGTACACAGAGCTATCACAATCTACAAAGCTTTTTGACCAGTAACGGTGTTGACTATGAGTTACTGCCTGGCAACCACGTTATGGTAAAGCTTAAAGACACTATTAAATTTAATACTGGCTCGTCAAACGTATCACCTGACTCACAATACTGGCTTGATATGATGGGCAGCTATCTCGCAACTCAGCCAGGAATCGATATCGTTATTGATGGTCACGCAGACAGTACGGGCGCATCGACGTTTAACGACGGTCTTTCAATGAAACGAGCGAGCGCAGTAAAACGTCTGTTGGTGCGTAATAACGTTGCGATGGATTCCATCTTTACGCGTGGGTATGGTGAGTATGTTCCTGCTTGTAGCAATAAAACAAAAGCAGGCAAGGCGTGCAACCGCCGTGTGGAAGTGCTCTTTATTGTTTCAAATAACTAGAATCTAACTGCTTTTTCGCGTATTTGACGCATTAAAAAGCCCCTGAATACGCTATTCAGGGGCTTTTTGATAACTTGTATTTTAGTTATGCGGCGCTTTTAACTTGATCGTCTTTTTTTTCGCTTTGCATCTTTGCTAGGAAATAAACGTTAACACACGCAATGAAGCCGTTAGTTACGACTACAGGCCAGGCATCAATCATAAGGCCGTATGCAGTAAACAGTGCACAACCGATGAAGTTAAGAACACGCAGTTTCACGATATCTTTCATCGTAAGTGAAATAGCGACCATGATAGACGCTGCATAACCTAGAATTTCAACCATATCCATAATTTGACCCTCTTAATTTTTGCCGAACATTGTCGGTACCAATTCTTCTCTTCTTGAGATAACTGAGGAAGCTCCGTGCCTCGAATGGTCTAATTGATTAACTGGGATGAACTATAACAGGGGTAAATGTGTGATGAAACCCCCAGAAATGTGAACGGAGAGGGTTAGCGATTACGCAAACGTTTTACGTATGTTTAACTCAATAAATAACCAAATTTGTTGGTAGCAAGTCTCAATAAAAAGCCCGCTGATTTCAGCGGGCTCTAAGAATATAGGTGAAACAAGAATTACTTCTTTTTACCTTGGATTACTTTATCTTCTTCAGTCAGTTCACGGATACGACGGCTGATGTCACGGCGCTCTTTAGAGATTTCAGCGCTCTTGATGATGTGATCATCGACGCGATCTTCGTAGTCAGCTTTCATGTTCTTAATAATGCCGACAATCTCGTCTGTGCTCATGTCTGAACTGATGTAATCAAGCAAGTTTTCTAGTAGGTCAACACGCTTACGGTTATCACGAACTTTCTTCTCGTTGTCGATAAGTTCACGTTTTAATTTATTTTTACGACGTGCTTCAGATACGATTTCAAATACACCGATCATAAGTCTCTTTCCCTAATTTTTGGTTAACTGTTATCGATTAAATCACAACATCTACTGTGATAACAGTCTTTAGATCAATCATTACAATGTGTTGACGCTTTTCTAGCCAATCTACAACGAGACAATTGAGCCTCTGCAAGGAACAATATATGATTTGTCCAATGTTAGTTAATTTAAGCGCAAGCAATGCGTACGTCCCAGATTGTCATTCCTCAACCTAAAGACGCTCCTGAAGGTAGAGCAAGTAAACTTGTATCAGCGTATAAAAAAGAGCGGACTCAGCAAGAGATTACAGAAGTAGAACTGAATCGCAGTAAAATTGTAATGATTGATGAGAACGGAGAGTTCAAGTCCGTCCCAATTTTGGCTGAGCACTAGTGGAATCACGTAACAAGAATAAGATAAGGAAACGGTATGAATATTGAGCTTAACCCTATTGAGGCGCGTGTTATCGGCTGCTTGATTGAGAAAGAAGTCACCACACCTGACTACTACCCGTTAACTCTTAATAGCTTAACAACCGCTTGTAATCAAAAGAGCAACCGAGACCCTGTGGTGGCACTGACCGATGATGATGTCCAGAAGGCCGTAGACGCGTTAATCTCTCGCCGTTTAGTTAGTGATGAAAGTGGCTTTAATAGTCGTGCTAATAAGTTTCAACATCGTTTTTGCAATACCGAGTTTGGTGATCTCAAATTAACCAAACAGGAGAAAGGTATTGTGTGTTGCCTGCTCCTACGTGGTGCGCAAACACCGGGTGAACTGAGAACACGTACTAACCGCTTAGCTGATTTTAGCGACGTTAAAGAAGTCGAAGCAGTGCTTGATAAAATGGCATCTCGCGAAGAAGGTGCGTTAGTCGTGAAACTTCCTCGTGAAGCAGGTAAACGCGAATCTCGTTACATGCACCTTTTTAGTGGTGAAGTGGATATCGAAGCGTTAGCTGTTGCAGCGCCAGTATCGTCCCCAAGTAATGATCGCATCGAACAGCTTGAGCAAGAGGTTGAATCTCTGAAAGCGGAAATGTCAGAGCTTCGCGCTATTGTTGAGCAGCTTAAAGCTTAATGAATTCAGCGGCCGAGACTTCAATTTCGGATTGGTACATCTATTTAATCCGAATGCGAAATAATGCGCTCTATTGCGGTATTACCACCAATGTAGAGCGCAGGTTTTCAGAGCATCAAAATGGTACTGGTGCTAAAGCATTAAAAGGCAAAGGGCCTCTTGAATTAGCTTGGTTTCATGAAGCTGGAAGTTCAAGAAGCAGCGCTTCTAAACTTGAATATAAAATCAAGCGCTTAAGCAAAAGCCAAAAAGAAACGCTCGTTTCTGGAGTAAAAGAGCTCTCTGATTTGGTAGAACTAGCACTAATTGACTAAAAAACGCTCTAAACCTCAATATTTGTATTAACCTTGGTAATGATAAGTATGCAACTTATAAGGTTAATAAGGATATGAATCAATTAAGTAAAATGTCATTAGTGGTGGGTTGTCTCGGCTTTTCAACAGTGAGTATCGGTGCAAACGTGATCGCTGATGGTCGAGGTAACGGTATGGGTAATACCGGTGTAACAAGTGCCGATTATCTATTAGCACCTTTCTATAATCCCGCGTTAACTGCTGTCCATCGAGATAGCGACACATTTGGTATTTTAGTTCCAGCGATTGGTGCTAACGTGCGTGATACCGACGGTTCACTTGATACCATCGATAGCCTACAAGATACCATCGAAAGCTTCGAAAACAGTAATAACCTTGATCCCGCTATTGCTACTCAGTTGAACGGCTATTTGACCGATTTGTCGGACGATAAGCCTTTAGCGGTAACAGGTGGGGCTGGGATCGCGGTGGCGATTCCAATCAATACACTATCAGCCAATATTTTCACTCGTGGTTATGCGGAGGTCATCGCGGTTACTGCAATTGCACCGAACAACGGTGATGGTTTAAACGAGGTGACAACCCGTTATGAAAACTCCGAAGTGGATATGATCGCCTTTGGCTATACAGAGTTTGGTGTTGCACTCGCTAAGCGTATGACTGTCCGAGGTCAGGATGTGTCATTTGGTGTCACGCCTAAGTATCAACAGCTAAGAACCTACAAACAGAACCTCTCCGTTGAAGATTTCGATGTCAGTGATTATGACGAAAGTGAAACGAAAGAAAACGCGTTTAACATAGATCTAGGTGCGGCTTGGTTTTATGACGCTTACCGAGTTGGTATTGCAATCAAAGACCTGTTTTCTAAAAAAATAGATACATTAGACGTCGGTAGTGGGGTGAGTACATATAAGTTGGATACTCAAGTTACAGTGTCCGGATCTTACGCAATGGAATACTTAGTTGCGAGTGTGGACTTGGATCTAACTTCCCAAGAACGTTTTTCTGATTTGAACGATGACACTCAGTATTTACGCCTTGGTATTGAAGGAAACGCGTTTGGTTGGGCTCAACTAAGAGCGGGTTACGAAATGGATCTAGAAAGTACCGTGGATGACTCAGTAACGCTGGGCATCGGTATCAGCCCAGGTGATTTAGTGAGCTTTGATTTAGCGGGAAGTTATTCTGGCAGTAACCAATTCGGTCTTTCAGGCAATTTAGCTTTTACGTTCTAGACACTATTCGGCATAATAGAAAATCTGAGATAAATGAATGAGTTGGACTCATTCATTTTGTCTCATTTTATAAATAACGAATAAGGCGCTAGAAACTCTAATATAATAAATAGTGCTCAGTCTGGTTGGTTACGAGAGAAATTTGCATGTCAAAAACGCTAATATTATCGATATTCGCTCTATATTCTTCGGCTTCATTTGCCCACACGACTCAAGTACTGAATGGTTACTGGCAGTACGATGAATACTTAGAAGCTCATCCAAAACAGAAACAACTTACGACTCAACTCAGCGACGAAGTTCGCCGTTATCCCACTCCCTTAGCGGTTCAGCAGCAAAAGCCAGTGACTATCTCAGTTGTCTATCCTGGGCAACAGATCTCAGATTACTGGAGCCGTAACATTAAGGCGTTTGAAACTCGTCTGGAGAAATTAGGCGTCAGCTACAGCATCAACCAAGTGTTTACTCGACCTAATATTGACGTCAGGCAACAGAGTCTTTCGTTACTTGAAGCGGTGCAAAATGACTCCGATTACTTAATCTTCACACTCGACACGACGCGCCACCGCAAGTTTATTGAGCATGTTCTTAGCTCAACGGATACTAAGTTGATACTGCAAAACATCACGACTCCAGTTCGTGCGTGGGATCATCAACAGCCATTTATGTATGTTGGTTTTGATCATATCAAAGGCACGCGTGTACTTGAAAACTACTATAAGGATCATGTAGACAAAGAAAGCCGTTACTCGGTGCTCTATTTTTCTGAAGGCTACGTGAGTGATGCTAGAGGTGATTCCTTTATAGAAGAAATGAGCCATCATGATGGCTATAAGCTCTCTTCATCGTTTTACACCAAAGCAACACGAGACTCAGGCTATCAAGCTGCGTTGGCCGCAATTGAAAAGGACCCTAATCTTAAATTTATTTACGCATGTTCAACAGACGTAGCATTAGGCGCAGCGGACGCATTAAACGAACTTGAGCGTACAGACATTTTATTAAATGGTTGGGGTGGTGGAACTGCAGAGCTCGAAGCTATCGCTGATAAGCGCTTAAATGTGACCGTAATGCGTATGAACGACGATACCGGTATCGCGATGGCTGAAGCTATCAAATGGGACATTGAAGGGCGCGAGGTCCCAAATGTCTACTCAGGGGGTTTTGAATTAGTGACCAGCGAAGATAGTGCTAGCAAGTTAGAGAAACTAAAACAACGCGCGTTTAGGTATTCGGGTCAGTAATGAGTGAATTTTTCTCACAGGGTAATAAGAACCGACTTGCAACGATACTTACCAACTCCATCTTTTTAGTGATTGGCGTATTGATCATTGTGATGGTGTTGCAAAATTATCAGGTCAATCGAGAGGTGGTCTCACAAGAAATCGGCCGTACTAAGCAACAAACCAAGAGTTTGGTCCAAGAGATTTTCAACCTTAGAATTAAGTCTTTAGAAATCCAGCAAGACAGTTATAGCCGAAACCGTGTCCTTCTAGAAGCGCTGCTGAGTGATGATGATCTAGCCCTTGGTCGATTTTTCAATGGAATTGACCAAGCCTCCCCTGAACTGGCTCCGGATTTTCGCTTCATTTATAGCAACGACGCGATTGTTTGGGATGATGCAAACTATCAGTTCTATGGGATATCAGAGCCACAGGTACTTCATTTAGCTGAAGATATGGTGAGTGGTACTGACTGGTATATTTCGCAAACGCCATCGAGCATGGGTATGCGTTACTTGATGATGCGTCGCACTGCGATTATCGATCTCTATACGGGTGAAGTGGTTGGTTATCTATTCATCGGAGTCGTACTGAATAATAACTTCTCTTTAGTTAATGCGATAACTAAAGGTGGCAATGCCGATGAGATACTGTTGGCGGTCGGCTCGCAAGTGATCGCTGCCAGTACCAAGGACCAAGACTTTCAGCATATCGAGTGGCTTGAGCAATCTTCGCATTCCTTAAACGCAAGCAGTTACATGGTGTCAAAAACGGATCTGACCATTAATAATGTGCCAACTTTTCTATCGGTTTATACCATTCAGGGCAATGAACACGTTGTTCAATTTGTTCGCAGTCATTACGTGTGGATCGCTGTCGCGAGTTTGTTAGTCATATGTATAGCCATCTATACGCGTATTTGGGTTGGAAAACGGGTATCTAAAGAACTGCAGAGTCTGATGAAATACGCTGATACTTCGATTCAACGCCAAACAGTTAGTGATTTTAAGGGCTCAAGTATTGAAGAGTTCGACCAGATAGGGCACTCATTCCAGCGTTCTTTTAAACGATTAAACGAGCAAGAAAAGCAGTTTGCTGATCTGTTTAACTTTTCTTTATCGCCAGTGACGTTATGGGATGTTGAAGGGCAGTTAGCTCAATTCAACCCTTCAGCTGAAAGGTGCTTTAAAACTGATAAAGCGCGTCAATTGCTGATTGAAAGTCTTCAACCACATATCAGAATGTGTGCGCAAGGGGTGACATTAACTGGTATTAATACCACCATCGTGAATAAGACTTACCGTTGGAACTTATCACCAATCACGACTGACAACAGTGTCATGCGTATTATGGCGCAGGGACAAGATATCACCAGTTTTATTGAAGCTGAGAAGCAGAGTGAGGCGGCAAGAGAAGAAGCTGAGGAATCTGCGCGAGTACGAGCTGACTTCTTAGCTAAAATGAGTCATGAGCTCCGCACTCCGCTCAATGGAATACTGGGTGTTTCTCAATTGTTAAAGAGCAAAATGGACGACCCGCGAGACGTCGAACATATGGAGGTGCTGTGTAATAGTGGAGAGCACCTGCTGGCGGTACTTAACGATATTCTTGATTTTTCAAAGATTGAACATGGTAAGTTTCATATTGAGAAATCAGCATTCAGGCTAGGGGAGTTAACCAATACGGTTGAGAAAATTTTCAAACCATTGTGTGATAGCAAGGGTGTTGAGTTTACTGTTGAAAGTAATATTGACTCTGAGAACTGGGTATTTAGCGATCAAATTCGTTTAAATCAGATAATGTTCAATCTAGTGAGTAATGCGGTTAAGTTTACTCATCAGGGGCACGTTCAAGTGAGTATTAATGCACTAGAACGAGATGGGACGAGGCTACTTAAGGTTGACGTTTTTGATACTGGGATTGGTATTGATCAGAGTAAACTAAAAGATATTTTTGAACCGTTTGTACAAGCTGAATCAACGACGACCCGTGAATATGGCGGTAGTGGTTTAGGTCTAGCTATTGTGCGTAGCCTAGTGTCGATTATGGATGGTGAAATTGAAATTGAAAGTGAAGTCGCGAAAGGAACACATTTCACTGTACATATGCCTATTCAGTTAGGTATGAATCCGACCTTCCTACCTGAAAATAATGGCCTTTTGGCTGAGCCAGCGACGATGTTTGATGAGCAAATACATGTACTACTTGTCGAGGACAACCACACCAATGCCTTTATTGCCAAAGCATTCTGTGAAAAATATGGTATGAAAGTTACATGGGTTAAAGATGGTTTACATGCGATCGATTTCTTGAAAAAAGAGAGCCAAGTCGGGCTTATTCTAATGGACAACCAATTACCGAATTTAGGCGGGATAGAGACCACCGAGATTATCCGCAATGAACTTGGATTGAACATTCCTATCTACGCATGTACCGCAGATGGTATGCAAGAAACACGGCATTCGTTTTTAAGGGCGGGTGCTAACTATGTGATTGTTAAACCAATAAAGGAAATCGCGTTAAACAAAGCGTTCTTGCACTTCAAAAAAATTACCACCAAATGGATGAAATAAAATAGAAAAAGGGCTGTGGTTACACAGCCCTTTTTTGTTTTTTCTAATTAGAGCGTTAACGAGCAAGTTTTTGATGAGCGCGCGAAAAGTGACCTGCGCAAAAAGCGCCAACAATGGATAGTTCTCCAGCAAGGCACAGTGCGGCAGCGACTTCTGCGAGTGCTTTCGCTTTGCCATTGCCATGCAAATTCATCAAATCTAGGCATGACTTTTGAGAAGGTAAACTTGTACCGCCACCAACGGTGCCCACCATGATATTAGGCAAGGTTACACAAGCATAAAGTCCACCTGTTTTGCTCACTTCCATACGGGTAATACCTACGGCGGATTCCGCAACGCAGGCCGCATCTTGACCACAAGCAATGTAAAGCGCGGCAAGTGCATTGGCGTAGTGAGCATTGACGCCGATGCTGCCACTTAGCGCTGCTCCGGTTGTTGTGACTTGACCGAAGCGAGACATCTTTTCTGGCGTCGTGTGTAGATACTTTTCCACAAGGTGACGCTCAATGTGAACTTCTGCGGTAACCTTTTTACCACGAACATGGCGCAGTGTATGAGAATTCGCTTTCTTGTCACCGGACAAGTTTCCATCTAGGAAGGCTTCCTCAGGAGTATGAGGGGAGTTCTCTAATATGTAATGAAATACTTCGTTGGTTGCGATGGTGACCATATTTTGA
Source organism: Vibrio sp. 2433-A1 (assembly GCF_056726085.1). Classification (NCBI taxonomy): domain Bacteria; kingdom Pseudomonadati; phylum Pseudomonadota; class Gammaproteobacteria; order Vibrionales; family Vibrionaceae; genus Vibrio; species Vibrio sp. 2433-A1. The sequence continues at coordinate 86,311 of NZ_JBRESC010000013.1, read as the reverse complement.
CCTGAAGCATCGCCAGTGCAGTATTCAAAGATGAGGTAAACATGATTACCTTCAATATTGACATTGATGTCATGCAGTTGGCCATGAGAGGTTGTGGACTCAGCAATGCGCTTGAAATGATCATATTGAGTGACAACCCAGGCAACGAACTGACCAGCATCGATCAAGGATTCGAATAAAAATACCGGTGTACGTGTGACCCCTTCGTTGATCAGCATCGCACTAGCGCCACCAGCTGCGGTGATTAGCTGAGCGCCGCGATTATAAGAGGCAACGAGGGCGGCCTCTGTGGTTGCAAGCGGGATCAGATAGTCCTCTTTGGCATGCAAACCATTCACACGTAATGGGCCTGCAAGGCCGACAGGAATTTTAACTGTGCCTATAAAATGCTCGATGTTCTTATTGTACAGAGAGGCATTTTGTAGGGTTTGTTCGTCTAGTAATATGTCTTGATCTGTGAGTTGCTCAATCTTTGCCCATCGTTTTGATAATGCTTTTTCTGATATGTATGGGCTAGGGGTTAACCTTAATGCAGGTCTGGCAAAGTTAGGACTGAGCTTTTGTTCTAAAGTGGAGGTGCAGTGTTCTGGTTGTAGAAATTGAGTGATATCGCGATTAGATAGATTGAGTTTCGGCATTACGAATTAAAACGATAAATTTGTCTGCATTCTAACGTATAGGGTAGGGAAAACAACGACTGTTTAATGTATTGCTACAATTTAGCACGCGCTGAGTGTTAAACATGAATATCAAGCAATGTACCGATCATATCTTGATCGCGTTGCATCACATTCGTACCCACACGGGAGTAACGTTCGGAAGAATTTAACTTATTGATGGCGTCAAGGTAAGAAGTGGGAGGCTCTGAGTGGAACTCAATTTTATTGAATTCGTATGTATTATCTTTTGGGATTGAAAGTTCACGCTGAGTTTGCTGTATTTCGAGCGCAGCTTCTTCGGCCATCTTTGATGACATATCAATGATTTGATATCCAGATTGGACGGAAGATACTGTCATACACACCTCCACTTAATTATAGCTTAAATGCAGCTATAAGATTCAGCAAGTTTGTTTATGCAAACAAGCTCGAAATCAGCTTAAGTTCTTCGTCGGTGATAGCGACTTTCTTATCTGCGTTTAACTCACTGTTGATCTCATATTTCAGTACGCGCAGTTGCTGAGTCGACAGCTTTTTAAGCTGTTTCTTCATTAGTTCGAATTGTTGTTGAGTCATGGGCTGTTACCTTCGACATTTCAGAAAAATCCGTTCTTCTGTATAAGAATTAACTGACTTTATTTTATTTGGCACAGCTTAAATTTTGTCTGAACAATGTCAGGGCGTGTAAAGAGTAAGTGGGGCGGTTATGAATTGAACGAATTACGTAACCGATGATGATAAATCGGTTACGTAACGAAACAGACGGATAGGCTAGGTTATTGCTGATCGCTATGGTTTACTCTGACGGCAAACTTACTCGCTAACGAATGTAACTCTGGCAACATGCGATAGATTAAGTGAAGTTGCTGTAACACCATACGAACGGAGCTATCGTCCTCATCACGCCACTCTGCTAGGCGTTGCTCTAGTGCTGGGTCATCGATATCACTGGTATCGCAAGTGTCACAGTGCTGGTTGAGTTGAGCAAACAGAATGTCCAAATGCTGGTGGATCACGCGGTGCGCATCAAGGATCAGTTTATGTGTCGCTTCATCCGCAATCTGGGTTCTGTGCGCACCGAGTGCAGAAACGTAACTAAGCAGGGCATGGTTAAGGGTTAAGAAACGATAGCTTTCATCGATAGCCGATTGATAGCGACCAGGTTCAGCTAACATCGTGCTAATGGCATTGGTTAGGTTAGCATCTTGGTTGTGTGCACTTCTACGAGAGATACGGTAAGGCAAGCTGTCCTTTTTGCCGATGCGATACTGGCCAATAATCTGAGCAAGGTAATTCTTGTTTGCCTCTATGGCGTCTGCCATCACTTTGTGTAATCGCTTAGACTGCCAATCAGGTAGAATTAAAGCAACGGCGGCTACAGCCAACGCGCAGCCAACTAACGTATCAGCTAACCTTGGTAGTACAACCGCGTAACCTTCACCAAGTTGGTTAAAACAAAACAGAACCAGTATCGTAATAAAGCCAGTCGCATAGCCATAGTTGGCTAAGCGGAATGCGAAGAAGGCAACGCCGGAGACGACTATAAAGACCAACTGACTCTCTTGCGACGGGAAGAACGTTAAAAGAGGTACACCGATAAATAGACCCGCAAATGTGCCGAGAACTCGCGCGACGAGTTTTTGTCTGGTTGCACTGTAGTTTGGTTGGCAGACGAACAATGTCGTAAGCAAAATCCAATAGCCACGTTCAATATCGAATAACTGAATAATACCGTAGCCGACAGTCAATGCAATCGACATACGAACAGCATGCCTAAACAGCATTGAATCCTTACTGAAATTAGATTTTATTTTCACCCACATCGCTTTAATCGAGTGAGCCTCGGTATCATCTAAAACATCTTCTTCAAGTTGGTTCGTGTCAGGGTTATTGACGTTACTGAGCTGCTTTTCGACCGTCGCGAGGTTATTAAATAGGTAGCCTAACTGCCCAAGCAATAAGCGCCATTCAGGGTTCCTTTGTTCCTGCAGATAATTGAGTGAATTTTGCAGCTCATCAAGAGCGATAACCGAGCCATCGTTATGTTGATATTCCTTACCCAATAAAATGGCTTCAGCGATTTCTCGGCATGATTGAGCTTGTGTTTCCATCAGATGTTTGAATCGAAACAATACATCAGAACGCTCGAAATGATGGGCTAACTCTTGGTAACGGTAGTGCGTCGAACTGATACGTTCATGAATGTCTTGAGCAAGAAAGTAGATATTTAGAAAGCGGTCACTTGCTCCATCTACGTGACCACGCTTAGATCGACTGAGAAACGTTGCTTTGCAAGAGTTCAAAGCATTTACCGTTGCGGCATTGAGTTTCGCTTCAGCAATGCGGTGAGGTTGAGGAATCATAATGCTCACGGGATGAAACAGCTGGCTTTTAGAATCAAAGTAGTTCGCCATTTGCAAAAAGACATTCGCAAGGCTCTGCTGTACAGGCTGCATTGGCCAAAACGCATGCCAAATCATTGAGACGAAATAGTACCACGCGGCACCTGTTAGTAGCATTAAGGGTTGGAACCATAGATTGGTACTTTCATGCGCGCCAAGCATGGCGTAAATCGCAATAAGCAGTGAGCCAAATGCGATACTTGCGTAACGTGGACCAATTGCACCAAGCATGATGAAGCCAAATGTCGAACTAAACAGGCCTAGAGCAAAAAGCCATGGGGTACTGAACAGAAGTTCAATCGATAAAGAAGCGATGGCAAAGCAGATAAGAGTGAGAGATTGAGATTTAAGTCGACCAGTGAAACTGTCGTCGCTTTCTGCCAGCGCTGCGGCGATAATGCCGAGGATCAACGGAATGATCAGCGAGTTTAGCTGAAAGTGCCAAGCGGGAATCACAACCCCAAGCAAGGCAATTAATATCAAAAAGCTATAGTTGATGGTTTTGTTCGCCCAATGATGGCGCAACTGGCTAATAAAATTCACTAGAAACTACTTTTGACCGATGTTTGTCTGCAATGTATCGATTTGTCTATCGTAACGCCCTGATCCAAATAAAGATACCGAAGAGTTTGATGAAGTTTTACCCAGTTTGGGCCTTGACTATTCATCATCAACTCAGTACGAATTGGCGTCATGCTCAATAGTCCGATATTTTTGTCTTTATTTTGTCACAAGCAAAATCAATTGCGTTATGATGTTTGCAAGGGAATTTAAAGGCTTAGAGATAATGCAGCTAACAGCAAACAAGACTGCACAGTTTTTCATCCAACGCGAATACAATCAAATTGAAATCACCCAAGATGCGCTCATTCTAAATTCAGAAACTCGCCAAGAGACGATTCCATTCAACGTATGGAACGGCCGAGTACAAGTTAAAAATGGCCTAGTTTGGGGTAGTTTACTCTTCTATGCATACAGTGAACAGGGCACTGAGCAAGCTTGGCTAGTCCAAGGTCTTCCTTTATCCAAATGCCGTGAATTTGCTCGTTTCGCCGTAGCGACTTATCAGCAGTGGCATAAGAGACAGTGTGTTCAGCTATTGGAGCACTTACCAAAGTGGGAAGAGAGCTTAAATCTTCTTCGCTATCAGCCGTCCTTTCTTACGCACTCTGCACTGGATGAGTGGCGTACGAACCTGAACAGCGATTTCGACTCTATGGAAATGGACCTTGAGGATGCATGCTTGCGTATGCCCAATCGAATGAAAGATATCGAGTCGTGGTTGGTAGAAGAAAATGGTGCGTTACCACAACGTAACGATGAGTGGATGGCTAATGAGTTAGAAAACTGGCAAGTTCTTTTCTCCCAGATTGAATCTTCCCCCCTTAATTTAAGCCAAAAGCGTGCTGTACTGCTAAACGATGATAACAATCTAATTCTTGCCGGTGCAGGCTCGGGTAAAACCAGCGTACTGACAGCAAGAGTCGCATACTTATTACAAAGCCACTTAGCACAAGCCAGTGACATACTGATGTTGGCCTTTGGCAGAGATGCTGCGTCGGAAATGAGCCAGCGATTGAGCGATAAAATTGGCAGTGGTACGGAAGGGATCAAAGTTAATACTTTCCACCAACTTGGTCTTTCTATCTTAAATCAGGTCGATGGTCAGGGGGCAATCTTGTCGCCATTGGTCTCTGACGATAACCAACGTCATAACTGGTATATTGATTGGCTGAAAAAACACTGGATGACGCCAACCAACTTTAAACGTTGGCAAAAACACCTGTCTAAATGGCCTATTGCTTACCTAGCGGGTGATGAAGAGTTAGGTAGCCACGTAGAAAACCCGAAATTGATTGCTTGGCTTGAAAAACAAGTTTCTCAATTAGCGACAATGAGTCTCACGAAAAAAGAGCTTCAGCAACTGCTGGTGGATAATTCAGAGTACACGCGCTTAAACAGTGAACTCGGTTTAGTGTGGCCATGCTATCAGGCTTGGCAGCAGCAACTAAAAGAGCAGGGGCACATCGATTTCAATTTGATGATTTCGAAAGCTACTCAGCATGTCAAAAGCGGTAAGTTTAAATCTCCTTGGCGCTATATCATGATTGATGAATATCAGGATATTTCTCCTCAGCGTTTGCAACTTGTCGAAGCGTTATGCCAACAAAACGATGGCCAACATTGCGTGCTCTTCGCGGTGGGTGATGACTGGCAGTCCATTTATCAATTTGCTGGTTCAGACGTCGATTTAATCACTGGCTTTGATGTGCGTTTCCCTCATTCTACGGTGCACTACCTAGACACGACTTATCGCTTTAATAGCAAAATCGGGGAAGTGGCTAATCGTTTTGTACAACAAAATCCAGCCCAAATAGAGAAAGAGCTTAATAGTCACAAAGAACAGAAAGCTAAAGCGGTTAATTTAATCCCGAGCAATAATGTAGAGAAAGTTCTTGATAAATTGAACCGTAGTGCTAAATCAACCCAAAGTGTGTTGCTGCTCGGACGAAATCATTACCACAAGCCCGAGCTTCTTTCAGATTGGCAGAAAAATTTCGCCTTACTGAAGATCGATTTTATGACTTGCCATGCCAGTAAAGGTAAAGAAGCGGATTTCGTTATTATTGTTGGCGTTGATGAAGGCCAGTTCCCAGCAAGGGTTAAAGCGTTACACTTAAGCGACGCATTGACGAAATCGAAAGATACGTTTGCTTATGCTGAAGAGCGACGACTGTTTTACGTAGCATTAACCAGAGCAAAGAGAAAAGTTTGGGTCTCCTACTCAGGTTCAGGCTCATGTTTTGTAAAAGAGTTAATTGAACAAGAGTACCCAGTGACGGTTTCGAAATAATTGAGGATCTAATGAGCGGCCAGTTTTGTATTGTATTAACCACGACAAATACGGAAAGTAACCGTAAAGAAATCATCGAACAGGTATTAAAACGTGGGTTAGCTGCGTGTATTCAAGCGATGCCAATTGAGAGTCACTACGTTTGGAAAGATGAAGTGTGCTCAGATAAAGAAACGCTACTCATCATGAAAACAAAGAAAGCTTGTTATGCAGAGCTCGAGCAAGTGATTGTGGAACAACATAGCTATGATGTCCCACAAGTGGTGCAGGTGCCATTTATTGAGGGCTTTAACCCTTATCTAACTTGGATTGAGCAAAACACACGTTGCTGAGCGGTGAACAATAACAGCGATGAAATTGCCCCTAAGGTATCCGTTAACATATCTTTTTGAGCATCCCAAATATCTCCTTGCGAACCTAAAAATGCAATGCCCTCATCTCAGCTGGCGAGGGCAGCATACCCCATTCGACATAGCATTTAATAAAACGCTGTACAATTGTAATCTACGCTAGTCGACCTAGCTAATTACAGTTCTTGTTGAAAAGTCGTCACCATGCACACTCTTAATGCAAATGAAATGCGTATTCGGTTTATCGTTTGCTTTACTAAAATGTCACATTTACAATCTGCGTTTCACATACATAACTATTAAAAAGTAAAGTCATGAAACTGGAAACTGTCGATTATCAAGCTGAAAATGCTGCCGAGCTATTTGTTACCTCTCTCCGTGAAACGGGCTTCGGTGTACTGAAAAATCACCCAATTCCAAAAGAGCTTGTAGAGTCAATTTACGAAAATTGGTACAAGTTCTTCACTTCAGAGCGAAAAGAAGAGTTCCATTTTAATGTTGAAACTCAAGATGGTTACTTCCCACCGAATGTTTCTGAAGTTGCCAAGGGGCACACTGTTAAAGACATTAAAGAGTATTTCCACGTTTACCCTTGGGGTCAGATCCCAGAAGAGTTGAAAGAGCAGATCTTAGATTATTACAGCCGCGCTAATGCATTCGCAGAAGAGTTGCTAGGTTGGGTCGAAGCGCATGCTCCTGCAGACGTTCAGGAAAAATTCTCTATTGCCCTGTCTGAAATGATCAATGGTAGTGAAAAAACACTGCTACGTATCCTTCATTACCCACCAATGACTGGTGACGAAGAGCCAGGTGCGATTCGCGCAGCGGCTCATGAAGATATTAACCTTCTCACGGTACTACCTGCGGCGAATGAGCCTGGTCTGCAAGTATTAAGCAAAGATGGTGATTGGTTAGATGTACCATGTGACTTCGGCAATTTGATCATTAACATTGGCGATATGCTTCAAGAAGCATCAGGTGGTTATTTCCCATCAACAACGCACCGAGTGATTAACCCAACTGGTGCGCGCCAAGAGCATTCACGTATTTCACTGCCTCTGTTCTTGCACCCGAAACCAGAAGTTGTTTTATCTGAGCGCTACACGGCAGATAGCTACCTAATGGAACGTCTAAGAGAGCTTGGTGTTATCTAAACGCTAATAACTAGTCGGTAACGAATGTCGTAGGACCGGGGATATCGATAATGGATATCTCCGGCTTTTTTGTTGAAGGTGTGTCTGATAACACTGAGAGGTTGTTGCACCATTATTTTTGCCATTTCTTGAAACTGTCCAACATACATCGTTGTTAGGGAGTAAACTCTCAAAAACGTAGAAAATATTCCTGTTTACTCTTTCTATACTCGACAAATAGCCTCGGGTGAATTTCAATTAAAGTACGTTCAATAATTAGTTAACCGTATGTCACAACAATCAGGCGTCGCTGCGCAGTTTCAGCAGTACATGGAAAACCCCTTACTCTGGCCAATCCTTGAGGTACTGAGGAACCAATCGAGTGGATGGAAGGTACATACGCTCGCTTCTCACTTGACTGAAATTGAAATCATGCCATTGCTTGATGCGAGACCTGAGAAGGACTTATTCAAGCGAAACTTCCTAATTATGAACGCGCTTTATCAACTTCAAGAGACCCTATATCCGGATAACTGGCTGCAAGTACAAGCGATGGATATAGTGCTAATGTCAAGTCAACAGGTGTTTGGTCATGAAGTTGACCATAGTGACCCATTGCGCGATTACTATCTTGATTGGCTTAACTACGAAGCGGAAGAAGGAGAGGTGAAGCGCCTATTGAACGAGTTCTGGACGCGTTATCGAGAGTTTGTCGGTAGTACAAATGGTAAAGATATGGATAGGGCGAAAGCGCTAAGCCTATTTAAATTGCCACATGACGCAAGCCAAACGGAAATTAGAAAAACGTGGCGTCGATTAGCGCTCAAGTGGCACCCAGATCGTCAATCAGGCAATAGTGAACAGTTTAGAATCCTGTGTGAAGCTTGGAATGTGTTAAGGCACTAGGTGTCTGTCTAACCATTCTTGGCGCAAAATCGCCAGTACGGTGCTATCCCACCAACACTCTTTAAAGTATCTGTTTTGTAAAAACTGAGCTTCAACTCGCATACCTAAGCGCTGACATAGTCGGATAGCTGCTTTGTTTTGGCTTAATGTTTCTGCGTATGCTCGGTGAATATCCAAGTGGTTAAATCCGTATGAGAGCAAAGCACTCATGGCCTCTTCACTTATCTTCTTTCCTTGATAACCTCTGACAAGGCCACAGCCTATCGAAGCTTGCTTGTCCGGTTCCACTCTTAATGCTGCGATACCAATATATTGCCCGGTCGCTTTATCAACTATGGCTAAATGGTACTGAGTGCGCGGGGTTTCAAACGCCTGTTGTCTGAAAAGTTCAGCCAAATGAAGCGATTTTTCCTCAGAGCAATCCTCTTCACTATAAAACCGCTGATACTTGGGATCTTGGCATTGATTAACGTAGCGTGCCGCATCGGCTTTGGTAAAGTCTCTTAATAGGAAACGTTCGGTCGAAAGGGTAAAACTCTTCATCATACAAAAAATAAAAGCGCCATATTAGGCGCTTTTATACATGAAAAACGAGTTAACTGTTAATGCGATGGCTTGAACTGCGACTTACGCATGCGGTTTAGTGCTGCCATAACATCTAATGTGCGTGGTTTCGCAAGATCACCTTGATTAGGCATTAGGCTCGACCAATCACCTTCCAGTTGCTTTGCGACCTCTTTTGCAGGGTTCTTAGACCAACCTGCCTGTTGTGCTAGCTGGAACCAAACCCAACCAATCGCCTGCAACTCACTCGTTGATTCCAACTGCTCAAGAGCACTTAAATCTGCGAACTCTTTGCCAAAGCGTAGCGAATCTTTTCCTTTAGCAGAAATTCGAAACTTGCCTTCAGCGAGAATCTTTTGCAGTGAAGCGCAGTTTAACTGGCGTGGAGGAAACGTCTCTAACAGTGATTCACTTTCATTGGCACGCTGAGTAGGGTGCTGAGCAATAACCTGCTTAGCCTTTTCTGTTACGTCTAAGGCTTGGTAATCATGCATCTGAATAACAGTATCAGCGACGTCCAAGTAGTCACCTGAGCCGCCCATAACAATAACGGTTGAAACGCTAAGCTCATCTCTTAATTGACCGATACGATCAACCAGTGGGGTAATCGGCTCGTCACCCTTAGATACCAAGGCCTGCATGCGTTCATCACGAATCATGAAATTAGTTGCCGATGTATCTTCATCAATCAGCATTGCTTGTGCGCCAGCTTCAATAGACTCTTGGAGCCAAGCTGCTTGAGATGTAGAGCCTGACGCGTCTTGAGTAGCAAAGTCGGCGGTATTTTTACCCATCGGCAGGTGGTTAATGTAGTTAGATAAGTTTAAGTTGTGAACACAGCGTCCATCTTCCGCACGGATCTTCATTGCTTCGGTATTCGTCACAATCCATTCGCGACCATCACCTGGAATATGGTTGTAGATAGAGCGTTCAATTGCATTTAGTAGGGTTGATTTACCATGGAAACCACCACCAACGATCAATGTGATGCCTTTTGGAATACCAAGACCGGAGATTTTACCTTGGTTAGGTGTCGTCAATGTCACTTCCAGTGATTTAGGCGCATTGAAGGCAACTGCATCTTTCATTGGTAAATCACAGTTGCCTGCGATACGTGGCAGAACTGAGCCATTCCCCACGAAAGCAATCAATCCTTTATCATCAAGTTGCTCACGCATAGTGACTTGGTCTTCGATGATTTGGCAATGTTTGATCAACGCGTCTTTGTCTAGCGCACGCTCTAACGTTGCGCGGCGAATGAATTTAGGCAGATGGAACGTTAGGATGTTGTCGGTCTTCTTACCAAGAACTGATCGACCTTCTGCAGGTAGATTAACTCTAAAACGAAGCTCGATACCTTGCTCTGTAAACAATACCGCCGTGCTATCGAGTACCGTTTGACCCGTTAACGCGATATCGATGCTTTGTTCCTGTTTCGCAAACTCAGCAAAACTGCGAGCAATGAAGTCGCGCGCCGCAATCTGGTAAGCATCAGACCTATCACGTAACCAAGCGAGACCAGTCACAGACCAAGGTCTTACCGCTCGTACGCGTGATGCAGAGGCATATGGGTCGCCTTGTACATAATCGATATAAAAGGTGTAATCAGTGAAATCGTATTGGCCTTTGATTTGCTGATATGCACGATAGTTCTGTTTTTCGATTTTTTTTAAGGTGGCGGTAAGTTGGTCCATAAAGAGGTATCACTGATTGAGAACAGGAAAGGCGAGGATTATAGGAATCGCACGCCTGAGAGTAAAGACCTTACTGATTATCTATTAAGAAGAGTAGGCATAATGTTCCGGTCGATAGTTTTGATTGATCAAACTGTTTTCAAATTCATCGCAAGGCATAGGTTTACCGTAAAGATAGCCTTGGCCTACATCACATCCTTCGCTGAGAATAAATGCCTCATGCTCTAGGTTTTCGATACCTTCAACCGTAACTTCAAGATCGAGTTTCTTAGCGATACTGATTATTGAACGCACAATCTCTTTGTCTTCTTCGCTGGTGTCGAGTTGTTGCACAAAGCTACGGTCAACCTTAATCGCATCAAAAGGAAACTTCTTGAGATAGTTGAATGAAGCGTAGCCAGTACCAAAGTCATCAAGTGACAACGTCACTCCGAGGTCGCTTAATGATTGCAAGGTGTTTTTGGCGACCACTTCATCAGCAATCAATCCGCTTTCAGTAATCTCAAGTTCTATGTAGGAGCCAGGTAATTGATAGGCTGCCAATAGATCTTCTATCTGAGTGGTAAATTGAGGGCTTTGTAATTGCACGGCAGAGACATTGATACTCACTTTGAAATCTTGAACTTTCCCACGCCATTCAGCCGCTTTTTGAATCGCAGAACGTAATACGAAACTACCAACTTCAAAGATAAGACCATTTTGTTCAGCTAGGTGAATTAACGTTTCATTAGAGATGTCGCCAAGAATTGGATGACGCCAACGAATTAAGGCCTCTGCGCCGATCCACTTATGCGTTTTCGGTGACACTTTGGGTTGGAAGTAAAGTAGCAAATCATCATTTCGTACAGCTTGGAGTAGGTAGCTTTCTAATTGATTGATGTTCTTTTGAGTATCAGAGATATGTTGGCAGTGGAAGCTAAACTTATGTCCTGAGTCCTTGCAGGACTGCATCGCGCCAACCGCGTATTTGAGTAAGGTTTTTGAGTTCGAAGTATCATCTGAGCTCGCTATGCCGATATAGCTATGTAAGTGCAGATGTTCTCCATCAAGATAAAACGCAGATTGACTGACTTCTACTAATTCCCTACATAATTGATTGATGTCTTCGTCTAGGTTATGACTCTCAAAAACAAACACTAAATCGGTAGAACGGGGACGAGCAGTCACCAACTTATAGTTACTATGGGAGGTCAGGCGCTGTTTAAACTCAATCAGGATGTTCTCCCACATCGCGTAACCATGTTTTGCTTGGATACGGCGACCGTTAGTAAACCCGATATGTATAACACCAATTTTGTGTGTTGAATGGGGCGTTAACGTAGCAAGCATCTGATTAGTATGTTGTTCAAGCGCGATACGGTTAAGAAAGCCAGTGCCAAGATCATGTTTTTTCTGGTAACGGATAGTACGCTCAGCCGCTCTTCGTTTATCAATTTCTAAGTTAAGTGAGTAGTTCAAATCGACCAAGTCTTGAGTACGAGTTGTGACCCTAGATTCGAGCTCAGAGTTTAACTGCTGTAAGTGATGGTTTTGATATACCGTTTTTAATTGCGCTTCAACCGAGACTTTAAATGCGTTGAGGAGCTGCTGGTAAGTGGTCGAAAAGTGATTTTCTTTATCATCAAGCACACAGATAGTGCCAAATGGATCACCATTAGGCCATTGAAGGGGTAAGCCGCAATAAGCAAGAAGTCCAAAGTGCATATCAGGATTGTTACACCATTCGTCATCAATTTCGGCGTTTGGCACTAACAGTTGGCGATTCTCGTTAATGACGGTTTCACAATAGAGGCCGTGGCCCAATGTTTCGGTATCGCCAATATGGTAGGGATGCTTACGGTTATTGTTTGCGGAAAATACTTCGATATGATCCTGATGAACGCGCATAATCAGAGCCGCCGGAACGGAGATGATTTCTGCTAATAGATTCACAACTTCTTGCCATCCTGAAGCTAACTCGTCAGGAACGACCATGTTACTTGTGTTCAGTTTGGACATACAAAATCCCTATGCGCAATTTGACCAACAAGAGCATTCCTTGCTCTGATTAATCTAATAATAGTCGGTATAATTATAATGAAACCACTTATCGCGTGGGTTAGGTTAAGGATGCATGACCAAACCGATAAAAAAAACCCCTAAGCTGAGCTTAAGGGCCTTTGTGTGAGCTTGTATCAAAAATAAGACAGCTTTTAAATCATAAGCTTTTACTTATATAACTATCAATATCAACTTTCTTTGTGTAGTCAACGTTGTCAAAACCAAATCCATTCAGATTCAAAAACTCTCTCTTAAATCCTTCGTAATCAGCAAGTTGCATAAAGTTGGTTTCGTTGAGTTGAGCCAGCAATCCGCTCACTTCTTTTTGCGTCTCTGGATCAAGTTCAAAGTTATCGATACGAATCAGGCGCTCATTATCAACAGGAACATGGTCAACGTTGTATAGCTTAGTCGTGAAAAGGCGTTGCATCTGTTCAATACAACCTTCATGAGTGCCTTTCTCTTTCATTACCTTGAAGAGGGCTGTGATATAAGGGCTAAACCCTGGAATATATGCACTCGCCTTGGTGACTAACGCCTTACACACAGTTGCGTACGCGCCGCCGTCAAAATTCGCGAGCTTAAGATTGAGTGAATGGCTGGTTTGATGCAAATCGGCTTTGGCTGCCCCTAATGTCCCTTCAAGGTAGATTGGGTGGGTGACACAAGGACCAATATAAGAAAAAGCGATAGTTTTGCACCCAGAGCCAATAGACTCCGAATTGATAAGCGCATCAATCCAAGCTTCCCAGTCTGCACCGCCCATGACTTTGACGGTTGCATCCACTTCATCTGCTGATGCCGGTGTTAGGGTTGAGTCTTGCCACTGATCGTTTTCAAGCACAAGCGTTGACCCTGAAACAGGCTCGCCAATAGGTTTGATTACTGAGCGCCACACTTTGCCTGAGTCGTGGCGAACACCACTAGCCAGACTGTAAACGATGAGGTCAACTTCGCCCTCAAAATAGGTTTCTATCGCTTCAACGACTTGAGCCTTGGTTTCTGGTGAGAACGCATCGCCTTGAATGTTGACCGCGGTACGACCTGCTTGCTCAGCAAACTTTTTAAAGTAGTGATTGTTATAATAACCAGCTGTGCCCACACCCTTTTCAGAAGGGCCTTTTTCATATGAGACACTAATGGTGTCAGCTTTGGAACCGCCGAAGGTCAGGGCAATACGTGAAGCTAAGCCAAACCCTGATGAGCCACCAATAATAAGAACACGCTTAGGGCCATCGACAATTTGTTGAGATGATTGAGCATATTCTATCTGCTGACGTACTGCTTCTTCACACCCGAGTGGGTGAGCGGTACGAGCGACAACTCCATCTATTACCGATTTAATAATCATAGTTATTCCTTTAAAAGAAAGCGTACGAATTAAGTTAGCGTAAAGCTTTGTAAAGTTTATTGAGCTAGGGCAATTAGAGGTGATTAATTAGCTGCTCAGCTACAAAGTCCGATATCCATGCTTGTGCTTGAGGCTTAGGGTGAAGTCCGTCATCCATCATCCATTCTGGCTTTATGATCACGCCTTCAAGGAAAAATGGCAGTAGTGGAATATCAAGGGATTGAGAGACCGCAGGATAGACTGCAGAGAATGCTTCTGTGTAACGTTTACCATAGTTGGGCAAAATGTGAATTTGCATCAGCAATGGATTTGCACCTGATTCTCTAATCAAACGTATGATCTGTGTTAGATTGTTTTGAACTAGCCCGGGAGGAAAACCACGTAAACCGTCGTTTGCCCCGAGTTCAATCAAAACATAGTCTGGTTGATGTTGCTCAAGAAGGTTAGGCAGACGAGCCAAACCATTGCCAGTGGTATCGCCAGAAATACTCGCGTTCACTACAGTAACTGTTTGGCCTCTACTCTTTAGGTCAGCAGGTAACAAAGAAGGCCACGCTTCAGCGATTGGCATTTGGTATCCGGCACTTAAGCTATCGCCCAATACCATTAACGTTTTACTGTATGCAGGATTTAGAACAAGAATTAAAACTAGAAAGGAAAGTCGTCGAAACATGCAAACATCCGTAATTAAAGCAGAATCATTATCTAAAGTAGTCTCTACTAATCAGGAACAATTAACAATCCTTGATAATGTGAGCCTAGACATAAAATCTGGTGAGAGTGTTGCGATAGTTGGAACGTCTGGTGCGGGCAAGTCGACGCTGATGACGCTTCTTGCAGGGCTAGATACGCCGTCAAAAGGGGAGGTTGACTTACTGGGGCAGCAGTTGCATACCTTAGATGACGAAGCGAGAGCAGCCATTCGAAGCGAATCTGTTGGATTCGTATTTCAAAGCTTTCTACTTATCCCTAGCTTAAGTGCGTTAGATAACGTGACACTGCCTTGCCTATTGAAAGGTGAAGCGGAAAATAAGCAAAGGGCGATCGAGCTTCTTACCTCCGTTGGCTTGGAACATCGAGTTAACCATTCACCTTTACAGCTCTCAGGTGGCGAGCAGCAACGAGTCGCGTTAGCCCGAGCATTTATGATCGAGCCCAAAATTCTATTTGCAGACGAACCGACGGGGAACTTAGATCAACAGACCGCAAGCAACGTCATCAAGCTGTTGTTCGATTTAAATAAACAGCATGAAACGACTTTAGTACTTGTGACTCACGACCAAAACTTGGCTCAGCGTTGTGACCGTATATTCACAATGAAAGCTGGACAGTTGGAGGAGTCATAATGGCTGTTCAGGGAAAGGCAGAGCTAAATAAACGCTTTATACGCTGGAGTTTAAGTGAGATTAAACAGGGGCAGCTTTGGCCTGTCACCATTGCTCTTGTTCTAATCATTGCTTGTATTTTTGCGTTGAGCGCCCTTGCTGAACGTATGGAGCAGGTGGTCGTAAAGCAAGGTAAAGAAGCATTGACGGCTGATACGGTTTTCGTGTCAGCAAATCCGATTGATGAATCTTTTGAGAACTTAATAGAATCTTATTCATTAACCCATACGACACAAACTCGCTTCGCCACAATGGCATTTAGTGATAACGGCATGAAGCTTATTACTGTTAAAGCGGTTGATGAACAATATCCGCTGCAAGGGGAGTTTAGGCTAACTGATGATCAGTCCGTGTTTGGCAAAGTAAAGCCTGGGGAACTATGGCTTGATGAACGTCTGTTTAACCAACTTGACGTTACGATTGGTGACGCGGTCACGGTTGGCGATGCTGATTTTGTCGTTACAGGACGTATTTTAGAAGAGCCGGGTCTAAGTTTTAACCCATTTCAGCAAATGCCATCTGCGTTTATCCACTCTGCAGACTTGGATAAAACGGGGGCAATTCAACTGGGTAGCCGAGTTCGTTATAGCGTCTTCCTTAATGGGGATAGTGATGTTATTGAGCAGCTTAAACAAAATGTAGAGCTTACGCCGAGTGATCGTTGGCGTGATCAAAACAGTGCCAGCCGTACTAATGAAGTATTCCAGCGCACCGAACAATACCTTTCTTTAACTGTCGCTATCGTTGTCATTATGGCGGCAACAACGCTGGTATTGACCTGTCAGCATTATGTCGCCACACGTCGCAAGACAATAGCAATGCTGAAAAGCTTAGGGGCGAGTAAGGCTTGGGTGATTCGTTGGCTGATAACGCAAGTTACCATCTTATTAGTAACCGCAGTTGTGGTAGGAGTTGTACTTGGCATTGGTCTCGAGTTTTTGCTGAGGCTTCCTTTGGTCGATTTGTTGCCAAATCCGCTACCAAGTTACGGTATAGCCCCTGCTTTGATTGCGATTAGCACCAGTATATTCATTGCAGTACCAGCGTTAGGAATCCCGTTAATTGGTTTAGTCAATGTCAGTGCTGTTAGCGTGATGCAAGAAGGTGAATCACCTAAAGTTGGATTAAGGCGTTTTGCGCTAACTTTAGTGCCAGTTATCCCTATGCTGATCGCCTACTACGACAACTTGTTCGTTTGGATTGTGCTCGGTGGTATGGTCGCATTATTTATTTTACTAGCAGTAATTAGCGTGATGATTACTCGATTGTTGGCAAAGGTACCGCTAAACACATCATTTAAGTTAGCCCTGAGTCGAATCAACCGCTCAGTCTCTGCGACTGGCGTTCAATTTGGTGCGTTGGCGTTGTCTTTAATGCTGCTGTCAACGATGTGGTTGGTGAGAACTGATTTACTAACCGATTGGCAACGAACCCTACCTGCAGATGCCCCCAATGCTTTTGCGCTCAATATTGCGCCCTATGAGAAAGACTCCTACTTAAAGGTGCTTGATGATAATGCGATGTCGCGCTCAGAAGCTTACCCGATTGTGAGAGGACGTTTAGTCAATATAAATGGAAAGGACGCTAAGTCGTTGGCTCAAGGAGAAGAAGGCTCTGACGTTTTAAGGCGAGAGATTAACTTTACCTGGGCTGACGCCAATCCTGATCACAATGAAATCGTTAGTGGGGAGTGGAGCAAGCAAGGAGGGGTGTCCGTTGAGGCCGATGTTGCACGTGACTTCGGCTTAAAAGTGGGCGATGAACTTAGCTTTGTTATTAATAGCCATGAGATAACAGCTAGTGTTAACTCGATAAGAAGCGTTGAGTGGCGAGACATGAAGCCCAACTTCTATTTCATCTTTACTCCCGATGTACTGGCAGAGATTCCAGCGACTTACTTAGTGAGTTTCAGAGTAGAGGAAGCTAACAATCAAGTATTAAACGCGCTCTCTAGGCATCACCCAACTGTGAGCCTGATGGATATCAGAGTAATGGGAGAGAAGATTCAGCAACTACTGTCTCAAATAGTTTGGTCAATCACCCTGTTGGCTGCAATCGGTGTAGTGTCTGGCTTATTGTTGATATTTACTCTCTTACGATTGAGTTTGGGCCAAAGACAAGACGAGATTCAGCTATATCGGACCTTAGGTGCGAGCCGAAAGCGCGTACAAAAAACCATCTGGGCAGAATATGGCTTGATGGCACTTGTCGCGAGTTTTATTGCAATTATTGGTTCAGAACTGGTTGTTGGCGCCATTATGTCATATGGGTTTGACTTAACACCAAACCTTCATCAATGGCTTTGGATTGCTTTACCTAGTGGCACGTTTTTCACACTTGCTTTAGTTGTGAACAGTCTTATAAAACGGCTGTTAACCCCTGTAAATAAAGCGTTTGGCTAAATACTCACAGGCCTAGATATTTAGTTATCCACAAAAACAGTGGATAAAGTTTGGGATAACTAGGCCTGTAGATAACTTCAATCGTCGGCAAGCCCCAGTTTATAAAAGCGTTGGCGATTGCTGTTATTCACAGTGATGATTTATTCAGAATTCTCAATTTATCAGTCAAGTTTTTTTTTGATTTTTTTTATCGTGAAATTATCTCATTTCACCCTGCAAAAAATGTGATTTTATTCGTCGTTTATAAACAGTAAAATGTCCCGAGAATGAAAGGATTAGCGACATAAATGCAACCTCATAACAACAACTCGATGTACACTAAAATTGCCATTATCGGTGGTGGTATAGCTGGTGCAACAGCCGCATTACACTTAGCAGAGCTTGGTCTAAACGTCACTTTGATTGAAAAAGGGGCAGGCCTAGTTAGCGGACCTCCCATCTGTCACTTGCATGCTGGTGGAAATTTGTACAGGGAAATTGATACGGACCAGTGTATAGATCTGCTAAAGCAATCTATCGAAACTGTTCGCCTATATCCAAACACGATTAATCATCGACCTACTGTGATAGCGGTTCCCTATAGCGATGGCGGGAGCCCAGAAGAGCTTTATGAACGGCTGATTACGATTCAAAAGTGCTACACAGAGTTAGTGGAGCTCGACGGTGCGAACAAAGTGTTAGGTGAACCCAACGACTACTATCGCTTTTACTCTAAAGAAGAGCTTGAAGCGTTGGCGGCAATGTCTCAGCCAGTAAACCCTCAAACGATCGATGAATGGATGATTCCATTTGCCAAACATACCGACCTCGAAGGCTTAAAGTTCCCTGTCGTAGCTGTTCAAGAGCATGGGTGGAGTGTTTTTCGTATTGCTGCATCAGCAACGCTGGCGTTAGAGAAAATGCCCAATTGCCAGTTATTAACAAACACTGAAGTTGTTGGTGTAGAAGAAGAAGCGAATGGCTGGAAGATTGAATACCTAGCGAGTAATGGCGAGTGTAAAATCACAGAGGTTGATTACCTAGTCAATGCATGTGGTTACGAAACCGGTGCAATCGATGATTTAGCCAACAAGCCCCGTGAGCGTCTAGTTGAATTTAAAGCGGCTTACGTCACACAATGGGATTCATGTGCTGAACTGTGGCCGGAAGTCATCTTCCATGGGCCAAGAGGGACGCCGAATGGCATGGCGCAACTAACGCCTTATCCGAATGGTATCTTTCAGCTGCACGGTATGACGAAAGATATTACCTTGTTTGATGACGGCTTGGTCGCAACGCAGGGGCAATCTTCGCAGCCTTTGCTACCAAATCGTCTGATTAAAAAAATCAAGAAGGGTTGGAATGACGATGTGATCATTGATCGCAGTCGACGTGCCATCGATCATATGGCTCGTTTTGTTCCGGCATACGGAAGTGCACATGAATATGGCACGCCATTATTTGGTGCTCAGCAGATTCCGGGTAAAGATGATACTTTGCGCGCAGCCGATGTGACCTTTGAAGGCGAGCATTACGCACGCGTTGAAGTGGTAAAAGGGTCTTCAGCGTTGGAAGCCGCGACCAAACTTGTTGAAACATGGGGGCTGTATGAATATGGTGAAAAATCTATAGAACAGCTTCATCCTGTCAGCATGGCTTTGAAGCCCCAAGACGTAGAAATTAAAGCCGTTCAACTTGCGATAGAAAGGGGTTACCCAGAAGGGCTAGCGCGTTATTACGGCGCACAACAGTAGAGGTGGTATTTATCACCTCTTACCTTTAGTAGCCAAAGAAACGAGCCCACTGCGACCAAACGTCTTGTAATCCTAATAAGTCGCCCTTAACAAAGCGCACTTTCTGGCCTGGTTTGGCTTGCGCAAGCCTCGGTAAATCAATTCTGGCCACACAGCCCACTTTTGGGTATCCGCCGATGGTCTGTCGGTCATTAAGCAAAATAATCGGCTCTCCATTAGGAGGAATTTGTACCGCGCCTAGCGCAATACCTTCACTTAAGTACTCTTTATTTGGGACTTGGATTCTACCATTAGTCATTCGATATCCCATGCGATCAATGAGTTGGCTTACTTCAAACTCGATCTTGTACAGTAAATCTACTTGATCACGATTGAAGTCATCTACTTGATAACCTTCAATCAGACGTAGCTCAATAGGCAGATCGTAGTCCGGTTTATAGCGGAAGGTCATTTGTTTAGTCTGCAAGGAAATCTTATGTGGAGTAAAACTAAGTACGTCACCAAGAGCAAGTGGGTGACCTCCACTCATGCCTCCGAGTTTATCACGTGTGACAGTCGCAACACTTCCGAGTTGGTGAGGTATGCAAAAACCTCCTTTAATCGCTAAGTAAGCGCGCAAGCCATTTTTAGGTAATCCGAAGGTCAGTCGTTGTCCCTTAAGTGCTCTGAATGTTGACCAGTTTGTGATAGGTTCACCGTCTAGGCGCGCGTTGAGATCCCCCCCTGCAATGGCCATTTCGCACGAAGCGTGAACGAGAAACTCAGCTTGTCCGAGTGTGACCTCTAGTGAAGCCGCATTAATGGAGTTACCGAGCAGGTGATTGGCCCAACTATAGGCGTAATCGTCTACCGGACCGCCTTGAGCAATCCCAAAATGTGAATAGCCGAAGCGGCCAAAGTCTTGGATTAGTGTTTGTTGTCCTGGCTTGATGACTTCAATGCAATAGGATTTATTCATTGCCAACCCTCCGATATTGTTCCGCCTAGCTGTGTAAATTCCTTCAAACCGATTGGGTAGAACTTTATCTGAGAGCCAATTGAGAACGGTGAGATCGGCGAAGCGTCTGGATAATACAGATCTATTGGGCAGTTACCAATGATGTTCCAACCTCCAGGGCTTTCGCAAGGATAAATAGCTGTTTGGTTATTGGCGATGCCGACACTACCTTTAGGCAGCATCACTCTTGGGCTATCTTTACGCGGTTGACGGATACGCTCATCAACATCGGTCAAAAACGCAAACCCTGCGGTGAAGCCGATTGCACCGACGGTATAAATTTGGTCGTGGTGAGCTTGAATGACGTTTTCTATCTCTAGCCCTTGCTGTCGATAGAGTTCTAGGTCTGGGCCGACAGAAAGGTCATAGTAAACAGGTAACTCAATTATTGTTGAGCGATGGTGCTCAGGTATCTCTTTTAGCGCTTCGGTGACGAGGTGCTCCAAGTAGGGAACGAACTCGAAGATGGAAATACGGTGCGGGAGATAGTCAATCAAGATTGTCGTAAAAGAGGGGGTGACGTTCATAACCCATGGGCTGAGCTGGTTACTAAGGCTCTGGCTAATCTGGCCTATGACCCAAGAAAGGTGATCATTAGGTTCGCTGTTGAATTTGATCAAGATGGAGCACTCGGCTACTGGATCGATGGATGTTTCTATATTCATTCAGCACCTTCTTCGGCTTTAATCAGATTACGGATATCTTGAATGAGTGAAATACTCTCGTCGTTATCTCCATGGACACAAATGGTGTCAGCTTCAAGCGGTATTAAAAAGCCATCAATAGTACGAACTTTTTTATAACGAATAATTTGCTGCACCTGACTGAGTAAGTCATCTCGGTTATGAATGACTGCGTCTGGTAGGCTTCGAGGTGCGAGTAACCCGTTAGCTTGATAGCGTCGATCAGCAAAAGCTTCGAATAGAAGAGGGACATTGTACTTATCAGCAATATCGAGCAATGCTTGGTTATCGGTAACCGCGAGTGTCATAAGAGGAAGACCGAAGCTTGAGGTCGCATCAACCACAGATTCGAAAACGGCGAGGTCGGTCTGCATATCGTTGTAGAGTGCGCCGTGAGGCTTGATGTACGTCACTTCAGTATTATGACTTTCACATAAAGCCTTTAGAGCCCCGACTTGATAGATGACCATCGCGGTAATTTCTTCTGGATCCATTGAAATACTACGACGGCCAAAGCCTTGTAGATCCGGATAACTTGGGTGAGCGCCAATTTTGACATCGTGAGCGACAGCAAGTCGGATTGTGTTGCTCATTATGATGGGATCGGAGGCGTGAAATCCACATGCTATATTTGCCATATCAATATGCGGCATGACGGCGGGATCATTTCCCATTTTCCAAGAGCCGTAGCTTTCACCCATATCACAATTGAGGTATGTAATATTTTTCGCTATCACTAGTTACTCCGATGTAAAAGGGGTTTTAAAAACATATATATGATAGATGTATTCTGGCGACTACATGTGCTTATTTTTTAATAAATAAAATATGATATATAGTATGTAAATAAGCCATAATTGATGAAATAATGGTGTTGTTTATTTCATTGTTTTTGCCAACTCAATCATGAAATTTGGTACTATGCCCAAACGAACGCTTATATCATCAATTGTCACACTGTGCAGTTTTTCAGTCTACGCTGATGACGATCTTACTGAATTAATGTCTATGAGTTTAGAAGAACTTTCTATGCTCGATGTGACTCTGGAAACTGCTTCAAAGTTTTCACAAAAGCTAACGGATATCCCAGCTGCTGTGTACGTTCTTGATGGTGAACGAATCAAGCGTAGTGGCGCAAAATCAATCGCAGAAGCTCTTGCGCTTGTTCCAGGTTTAAGGGTAAGTAGTATCTCTGGCACAGAATCAGCGGTATCGAGTCGCGGTTTTCATAGTGGCTTATTCAACAAAATGTTGGTTTTACAAGATGGACGTAGTTTATATAGCCCGATCTACGGAGGTGTTTATTGGCCCGAAATCGACTATATGCTCGAAGACATCGATCGCATTGAAGTGCTTCGAGGTCCTGCAGGTACAATTTGGGGGGGAAATGCCGAAAATGGTGTGATTAATATTGTGACTAAGTCGGCAGAGAAAACTCAAGGGGGTTTAGTATCAGCAACTTATGAGCAATATGGAAGATACAATGTCGGCATTCGGCAAGGCATTCAACTGTCCAATAATATTTACGCTCGTGCATTCTATAAGTATAAGTCAACAAAGCGTGATCCTATTAAAGATCCGACGTGCTGGAACACTCATGTTGCCGGGATGGTGTTTGAAAAAGTAGATGATTGGAGCTTAAGAGTTGGTGGCGAACAAGCAAGCTATGATCAAGATATCTATAAGGTACGCTATCAAAATGGCTATTTTTCAGATATTCGTTCTGAAACGGAAGAAATTGATAGTTACTCTTATTATGTTCAGTATGACAAAGCTATTCAACTTTCTCCGGCAACTGACAGCACTTATAGCCTTAGCTTTCAGCAAAATCATGATTCATCGTACGATGCTCCGGGGAAGTATCTTACGGTTGACGCCGAAGCCAATTTTATTACTGTACTAAATGATAGAGACACAATTACTTATGGTGGTGGCTACCGCTTTATTGATTTAGATTTTTATCATCAATTAAGTGATTATGACTTTACTGACTCGTACTCTGCTATACGTCTTTACAATATAGACTCCGCGTCAGATAACATAATCAATGGTTTTGTTCAGTATACCGCCTCTTGGACTTCAAAGCTCACTACTGTTATTGGTGCTAAGGCCGAGTACTTTGGACAAAATCAAGAAGTAGAAATATCACCACAAGCACGTGCTATATATAAGTTTGACGATGCAAATAGCATTTGGGCCGGAGTTGGTCGTAGTGCCATTGCCCCATCTTATATGGATACCAATTCATCATTTGTTTTAGTCGAGGCATACTGCCCAATTGGAAAAGACTGTTCTGCTGATCCTACTAACAATCAATATGTTTATTCAATGTCGTTGCCTAATGAGTCTGGAAGAATTGAGACTGTGCTGACGTATGAACTTGGCTATCGTTATGTCGCGAGTGTTTTTGAATTCGATAGCACGTTCTTTTTAAGTCATTATGACAATATTGTTGGTCAAGAATACGTCGGAGTTAACCCTGAACTTATCAATATCTATCAATCCAGTGCAGACTATTTTGTTGACTCTGTTGGGGTTGAAGTTGCTGCTCACTGGAACATTTCAGATACCTTCAGCTTATATGGAGCCTATAGTTATGTAACTCTTGAGCAGGGTTGGAATAACTCTGGGAGTAGCTCTGGAAGCGCTATTGATTTTTATTCAATCGACTCTCAGCATATTGCGTCAATACAGGGCTTATGGAGTATCACAGACCAGATTAAATTTGACATGGTTTTGAAGAAGCAAGCGACCGAGTATAAAGGTCAACCAGAACTTGATGATTTTGTTGTGTTGGATTTACGTTTAGCTTGGCAACAGACTTCATCCTCACCATTAGTTGAAGCACTAGTGACAGGCTTAGGTCAGGGTGAAGGGGCCCATATGGAAGCTTATGGAGGCTACAATCAAGAGCCAAGTGTTGCGCTAAGGCTGAGTTATGCTTATTAATCACCTCCCTACTAGGATATTGACTTTATTAGTTTCACTTGGTGTGTCAGTACCCGCATGGTCGAGTTTTAGCCCAGAGCAAGTGAAGGCCGTCTACCTATATCGAATAGCAACATTCGTATATTGGGATCAAGAGTCAGCAATGAATAGCATCAACATTTGTGTTGCCGATGACGCTGAAATTCAAAAAATCTTAGTACAAATTACTCGTGGCAAAAAAGTACGAAACAAACCACTGAATATTACTGATGTAGATTGCGATGTGCTCTACATCAGTGAACCCAGTAACTTGAACTTGTTAGCCAGCCTTCCAAAGGGGACTGTGACTATCGGCGGTATGGAGCAGTTCACAAATAATGGTGGGGCAATAGCGCTGGTCGAAAAACAAGGAAAAATAAAACCAAAGGTGAATCTCAAAAACATTGCGGGTTACCAACTGTCTTCTAACTTCTTACGTGTTGCAGAGATTGAAGGGGGTAAACAATGAAGCTCCCGACCAACCTCTCCTTGAAGAGCAAGTTGATCGTTCCGATCATCGTATTTACCGGGATGATTTTTGTGGTTTCACAAAGCTATGCGTTCTTTAACGCTTTTGAAACTCAGAAAGAGAACTTGATTAATCGAGTTAGTGTATTGGCAAAGGGTGTTGCCTATAACCTGCAGGCTGCAATCTTGTTCAGTGACAGCGTAAGTGCAACAGAATTGCTTGATGCTTTCTCTGCAGATGACGAAGTGTATCGTGTTAAGCTCTACACTTCTGATGGTCAATTGTTTGCGATGTATGAACGTGATGGTTCTGTGGCTCCAGTACCCACCGAGCGCCAACGAGAAGAAATCGCATTGAATAGCTACTCGATTGGTAATGAATATATCTTCCTACTTGTTCCAGTAGAGCTAGAAAAAGAAGTTATTGCCAATCTTAGGGTGACGATTTCAAAAGCGTCATTCGATAGCCTATACACGAATGCGTTACTTAATAGCCTAGTATTTTTCTTATTACTTGCAACTGCAGGTTTAGTTCTGTATATGACGGTTCAGAAATACATTCTTGGTCCAGTATATAACTTGAATGTCGGTATGCGTTCGTTTATCGATCGTAAACAGACGGCACCAAACATATTACCCGCTGCGAATGATGAAATTGGTGCGCTTGTTAAGGCGTTCAACACCATGCTTTATAGATTGAAGCAACGTGAACAGCAGGTTGCATTCACGCTTGATAAGCTTGAGGAAGAAAAGTCGTTTGCGAATGAAGTGGTAGAGACGGTTAAACACGCGCTGATTGTTGTTAATTCTCGTGGTGAGATCATTCACTTTAACCCAGCGGCATGTGACGTGTTCCGCTGCACTTCAGCGTACCTGAAGGGAACAAAACTTGTTGATATCATCAATAAGGGTGAGTCATCGGTGATTTCTGACGCGATTAATCGTCGTTTGGAGTTTACGGATAAACAAGTGTGGGTCATGGATGTGTTTAAACACCATCAATTGCTCAACATCAGCTCCACACAGTTGAGTAAGGTCGGGCAGGTTCTGTTTGCAATTCAAGATATAACCGAAGTCGAAGCCGCATTAAGACGCCAGCGCTTAGCTGCGGGTGTATTTGAAAACAGCCAAGATGGTCTTATAGTGACTGACGATAATGACGTGATCACTATGGTTAACCCGGCAGTCACTCGTTTACTTGGCTATACACAAGAATTCTTGCTTGGCAAGAAACCTGAAAACTCTTTCGAATGGCAGCAGTTTTACTCATTGATGCCAACGATCAAAGAGTCTGTAGAGCAGTATGGGCAGTGGCAAGGTGAGATCTGGGAAAAACACCTCGATGGGCACAAGGTACCCATGTTCGTCAAAGTGTCGCGCATTGTGAGTAGCGAAGGGATTAATAATTACGATTACGTTTATATCCTTTCTGATCTCTCTAACCTCAAAGAGATGGAAAGGCTAGAGTACCTAGCGCACCATGACTCTTTAACGGGGTTGGCTAATCGTGCCAAGCTGTATCGAGTGCTAGATGAAACGTTAACGATTGAGCGTGATACCGACGATGGAGTTGCACTTTTGTACCTTGAGCTGGATGGCTTTAAAGGGGTTAATGATACTTATGGCCACGACGCCGGGGATGAGGTACTAAAACAAGTTGCTGAGCGTCTGTTATCAACGTTTACCAGTCATGACTTAGTTGCACGACTTTCTGGCGATGAGTTTGTTGTGCTTGTTACCAAGACAACCGTGACTAATATATCTTCGATTGCTGAACAGTTAATAGACGCCATTCAGCGCGATATCGTCTATAGAGGACGAGTACTTAAAGTCGGCGCAAGTATTGGCGTTCACTATTCTACTGACTTGAGTGAGAATTTGGACCAGAGGCTTAAAGCTGCGGACACCGCGATGTATCAAGCAAAAAGTAGTGGTAAAGGTCGATATGTCATCAGTCAGGGTTAACTTTGTTCTTTAATGTAAATATGGCCTATGTTTTGTAGTAATACTTCTTTATTATACGGTTAGTGATTTCAAAAGGTTAGCAATATGAATGTTCTAGTAACCGGTGGCATGGGTTATATCGGTAGCCATACCTGTATTCAGATGATTGAAGCAGGGATGAAACCTGTCATTTTCGATAACTTGTACAACAGTAAGTCTTCTGTGCTTGAGCGCATTGAGAAAGTATCAGGGGTTAGACCACATTTTATTGAAGGTGATATTCGTGATAAAGAGCGACTAAAAGAGGCGCTTAAGGCACATGATATCGAGGCTGTGATTCACTTTGCTGGCCTAAAAGCGGTTGGTGAGTCGGTTGAGAAGCCGCTTGAATACTACGACAACAACGTAAACGGTACGTTAGTTCTTGTGGATGCGATGCGCGAGGTGGGCGTGAAGTCGCTGGTATTCTCATCGTCAGCGACAGTATATGGCGACCCAGCATCTGTGCCTATCACAGAAGATTTCCCAACCAGCGCCACCAACCCTTATGGTCGTAGCAAACTTATGGTCGAAGAGTGCTTAACTGATTTTCAAAAAGCGAACCCTGATTGGAGCATTACGCTACTGCGTTACTTCAATCCGGTAGGCTCGCACCCTAGCGGTGAGTTAGGCGAAGATCCTCAAGGTATTCCAAATAACCTAATGCCTTTCGTCTCTCAAGTCGCAGTCGGTCGCCGTGAGTTTCTATCTGTTTTTGGTAATGATTACCCAACGCCCGATGGCACGGGTGTGCGTGACTATATCCATGTAATGGACTTGTCAGATGGTCACATTGCCGCGCTGAAGAAAGTAGGGCGTAAAGATGGTCTGCATATCTACAATTTAGGTACAGGTAATGGCTCAAGTGTTCTTGAAATGGTCAAAGCGTTTGAGCTTGCGTCTGGAAAGCAGGTGCCATACAAGATAGTAGAGCGTCGTCCTGGTGATATTGCTGAATGTTGGGCAAACCCTGCTAAGGCGATGAATGAACTAGAGTGGAAAGCTGTACGCTCGTTAGAAGAAATGACCGCTGATACTTGGCGTTGGCAATCAAACAACCCTCAAGGTTATCCAGAAACTTAATTAAAGCCACTAAACAAAAAAAGCCACCGTATACACGGTGGTTTTTTATTTACGCTTGATACAAAATAGGCAAAATTGAATAAGCGTTAAAGGTTTAATGACCGAGGTTCAGTCAATTAAACCTCTTTATCTTTACTAAGCGATAGTAGCCAAACGCAGATAGCAGCGACTACGGCAAAGCCCGATAAGATAATGAAAGGCATAGCACCATAGCCTAGGATATGCCAAATTACAGATTCTAATGTACTCATAATTTAGTTCCCTTATTGCCAGCCTTCGACGCCATGCATGTCAGGTAGTTTGTGTGCGATACCTTTATGGCAGTCTACACATGTTTTATCACCTGATGCTAGGGCTGTTGAGTGTTGCTTCGCACTACGAGTGCTTTGCTCTGAGAAATCCATGTACTCGAATTGGTGACAGTTGCGGCACTCAAGAGAGTCATTTTTCTTCAAGCGA
Source organism: Vibrio sp. 2433-A1 (assembly GCF_056726085.1). NCBI lineage: Bacteria > Pseudomonadati > Pseudomonadota > Gammaproteobacteria > Vibrionales > Vibrionaceae > Vibrio > Vibrio sp. 2433-A1. The sequence goes on along the minus strand of NZ_JBRESC010000013.1, from coordinate 58,198 downwards.
GCCCACTCACGTTCAGCTAAGTGAGCACGACGTTCCTTGAATTTTTCAGGGGTATCGATGGTCTTAGCAATAAAGTGAGCATAAAGTTCTTTAGACGCCTGAACTTTACGTACAATCTTATCTGTCCATTCATGTGGAACGTGACAATCTGAACAAATTGCACGCACACCAGAACGGTTAGAGTAGTGAATCGTTTCTTGAATTTCTTCAACGATAGGTGCGTGACAACCAGCACAGAACTCTTCTGTGTTGGTTGCTTCCATACCTGTGTTAAATGCGCCCCAGAATAGAAGACCACCGGCAAAGCCCATAAATAAAACTACGCCAACGGCAGCTTTACTTGGACTCGCTAGTCTCTTCCAAAACGCTTTCAATAATTTCATAGGTAACCTCTTATTTACTCACGTGCGCTTATTTAAGCGCATCAACACTCTTGTATTCATTTTCAACAAGCGGTTTTGCGGTTGCTTGAGGAACGTGACACTGAAGACAAAAGTAACGGCGAGGTGATACGTCAGCTAGTACAGCATCTTCACGGTTTACGTAGTGAGTAACACTGATCTTAGTTGCGCCCATCTCTTTTGCGTTTTTCCAGCTGTGACATGCTAGGCATTTGTTTGCATTTAGAGACACTTCGTAACTACGGATGTTATGTGGGATTAGTGGTGGTTGATATACAAAACTGCTGTCGAGTACTTGCTCACGAGGGAACTTTTTTAAGTCATCTGCAGGACGAGTTGCTTCTAGCTCACTTGCACCGCGTAAAGACTCAAGACCACCGATACCGCCAGGGTTTTCGATTTCAGCAACGGCAACGCCGCTTACAAGAGCACCAACAGATAACAGTGCGATTAGAAATTTTTTCATTATTAATTCTCCGCCTAATGGCCAAAATCTTGATTCTGACTACCCTCAAAGAGGGCAGTTAGAGCATTCATATTTAAGCGATTTTAGTAATCTTAACTGGACACTTCTTGAAGTCTGTCTGTTTAGACAGTGGATCGGTTGCGTCTAGAATCAGCTTGTTAATAAGAATACGTGCATCAAAGAACGGTACGAATACCAAGCCTTGAGGTGGGCGGTTACGGCCACGTGTTTCAACACGCACACGTACTTCACCACGTTTGTTCTCGATGAGTACTTCGTCGCCACGGCGGACGCCACGTGCTTTCGCATCTGCTGGGTGCATATAACAAACAGCATCAGGAACGGCTTTGTACAACTCTGGTACTCGACGAGTCATAGTACCTGTATGCCAGTGTTCTAGAACACGGCCAGTACATAACCACATATCGAACTCAGCATCAGGTGTTTCTGGTGGTGCTTCGTATGGAGCAGAGATAATCAGTGCTTTACCGTCAGGTTTACCGTAGAAATCCCAACCAGAACCTGCTTTCGCATATGGATCTGAGCCTTCTTTATAGCGCCATAGCGTTTCTTTACCATCAACAACAGGCCAGCGTAGGCCACGTACTTCGTGGTATAAATCATAAGGTGCTAAATCGTGGCCATGACCGCGACCAAATGCCGCGTACTCTTCGAATAGGCCTTTTTGTACGTAATAACCGAAGTGGTGTGCATCGTCGTTTAGTTCACGAGCTTCTTCGATTGGGAATTTGTTGATCACGCCGTTAGCAAACAGCATGTCATACATGGTTTTACCTCGGTATTGAGGCGCAGCAGCAAGTTGTTCTTCAGTCCAAACTTCTTCCATCTTGAAGCGTTTAGAGAATTCCATCACTTGCCATAAGTCAGACTTTGCTTCGCCGACAGTTTCGACTTGTTGGTACCAAGCTTGAGTACGACGCTCAGCGTTACCGTAAGCACCTTCTTTCTCAATCCACATTGCTGTGGGTAGAACTAGGTCAGCTGCTTGCGCGGTTGCTGTTGGGTATGGGTCAGAACACACAATGAAGTTTTCTGGATTACGGTAACCCGGTAGACGTTCACCGTTGATGTTTGGACCCGCTTGCATGTTGTTGTTACACATTACCCAGTAAGCGTTAAGCTTGCCGTCTTTAAGCATACGGTCTTGAAGAACTGCGTGATACCCCGGTTTTGGAGGGATAACACCATCAGGGATATTCCATATACCTTCGGCAATCTTACGGTGTTTAGGGTTAGCAACAACCATGTCTGCAGGTAGACGGTGCGCGAACGTACCAACTTCACGAGCAGTACCACATGCTGATGGCTGACCTGTTAGTGAGAATGGGCTATTACCAGGTGTCGCAATCTTACCTGTTAGTAGGTGGATGTTATAAATCAAGCTGTTCATCCAGACACCACGAGTATGTTGGTTCATACCCATAGTCCATAGTGACATTACTTTTGTATCTGGATCTGCGTACTGTTTAGCAAGCTCAATAAGTTTTTCTTCAGAAACACCTGACATTTCAGATGCTTTTTCTACTGTGTAAGGCGCAACTGACTTCTTGTATTCCTCAAATGAGATAGAAGACATTTTACCCGAGTTAGGGTTAGCAGCTGCTTTTTGTAGCGGATCATCATCACGTAGGCCGTAACCAATGTCTGTTGTTGCTTGCTTGAAGTTCGTGTGCTTATTAACGAAGTCCCAGTTTACCGCATCGTTTTCGATGATGTAGTGTGCGATGAAGTTTGCAATCGCAAGGTCTGACTGAGGCTCAAAGATGTAACCTTTGTCTGCTAGCTCGAAAGAACGGTGGTAGTAAGTAGACAGTACGTTTACTTTAACGTGTGGGTGGCTAAGACGACGGTCAGTTATACGAGTCCATAGAACAGGGTGCATTTCTGCCATATTCGAACCCCAAAGCACGAAAGAGTCTGCTGCTTCAAAGTCATCGTAACAACCCATTGGTTCATCGATACCGAAACTACGCATGAATGCGCCTACCGCTGATGCCATACAGTGACGAGCGTTAGGGTCGATATTGTTTGAGCGGAAACCCGCTTTCATCATCTTAGCAGCAGCGTAACCTTCCATTACTGTCCACTGACCAGAGCCAAACATACCAACGCCTGATGGACCTTGCTTCTTAAGAGCTTCTTTCCATTTTTCAGCCATTGTGTCAAAAGCAACATCCCAAGAAACTGGAGCGAAGTCGCCGTCTTTGTCGTATTTGCCATTTTTCATACGTAGAAGTGGCTGAGTTAGACGGTCTTGGCCATACATGATCTTAGAAAGGAAGTAACCTTTAATACAGTTAAGGCCTTTGTTTACTGGTGCTTCAGGGTCACCTTGCGTCGCAACAACTTTGCCATTTTGTGTACCCACAAGAACGGAACAACCCGTACCACAAAAACGACAAGGTGCTTTATCCCATGTGATTTTAGTTTGGTCTGAGCTAGCGATCAGGTTACTAGCAGAAGCTGGTAATGTAATACCTGCAACCGCTGCTGCTGATGCTGCCGCGTTTGCTTTCACAAACGCTCGTCTTGTCATCTTCATACTTCACCCTCGGTTTGGGAATGTTGAGTTCCAGTGTTTTCATTTATTGATTCGTTTTCATCAAGCTCTGTTTCGATTTGGTGATAAACTAAAACCGTGCTCAAAACGTTTGGTAAGTTGTTGATTGCTTCGATGTTGTCAGTAATGAAACCTTGGTTTTCTGTCTCCATTACAACGACGATTTTCCCTTCTGGGCTATCCCCGTAAATCTCTGCGTTATCAATCTCTTCAATCTGTGCCTTGATCGTTTCTAAGTGCTCTGGGGCACAATGGACGACTAAGCTAGAAATATGCACTTCATTCAGTGACATTGGTTACTTCCGTTCTAAACTAAAATTGCTCACATTGATGGATAAAGTAGGGCATATTGCAACGCATGCTCCACAACCTGTACACTCATCAAGGACTATATTCGGCTGTGCGACTTTACCGATTTCCAACTTAAACTGGATTGCCATGGTTTCGCACATATCACCACAGCTTCGGCATTCGACATTTTGCTTTGCCAGACATCCGTCAGTCATGCTCGCTTTTGCATCCCACGGATTATTTTTTTCAGGTTCAAATAATGACTCCGGACACACCTGTGCGCATCTGTAACAAAAAGTACATTCACCACGTGAGAAATCGACCTGAGGAAAACCACCATCACCATTAATGATGATGTTCGTTTCGCAGTTTTCAGCACACTTGCCACAGCGAGTACACAATTCAATGAATTGAGCGCTGTTTGTAAGCCACGGTAAACGAATAGTATTATCGTCAACGGTACGTTTTGAAAATAAGCGCCTTTTGGATAGGTCTACCACTATCACACCTAAACTGGTTAACTATTAAAATTTTGGATAAAACATTGTTCATAACCTTTCATTTATCCATATATAAATTGTAGTTTTTGAAACATTTCGATAAATACCCCTTAGGGGGTAATTGCTGATGAAAGTTGCTTTAGATCAATAAACTCACAGCGAAGTGATCACATATTGTCGCGCTAATTGATTATAAGCTTAGTATGTAGACAATAAATTTGTTTGAAGGTGTTAAAGAATCACATGTTAAAGAATGTGAAAAGCTCAGTTACAACGACCATTGCTAAGGCAATGATATGCATCCTGTTACTTTCGGTGGCGACAACTAGCTTCGCGATTGTTATGTTGGCTTCAAGCCTTAACGATGCAGAAGCGGTCAACGTTGCGGGTTCAATGCGTATGCAAAGCTATCGTCTTGCTTACGATATACAGTCAGAGTCCCACGACTATGAATCACATATAGCGATGTTTGAGCGTTCAATTTACTCACCTTCAATGAAAGCAACGCAAAATTGGGCTGTACCCGCGGACATAACCCACGACTACTACAGTTTGATTACTCGTTGGCATGAGTTAAAACTGGTCCTAAAAGGTGATGATAAAGAGCGTTACTTGGAACAGGTAGAAGGGTTTGTTAATCAGATCGATGCGTTTGTATTTAAGTTGCAAGACTTTTCGGAAACGAAGTTGATCTCGCTCGCTTGGGTAGGGGGGATAGGATTAGGCTTTGTACTGTTGATAAGCATTTTTGTTGTTCATTACACACGCAAACATGTCGTCACTCCTTTGAACGCATTAATGCTAGCCAGTGAGCAGATCCAAGCGCGCTCATTTGATGTTCAGCTCAATATTTCTAGTGATAATGAAATGGCTGTACTAGCAAAAGCATTCAATAATATGGCGCGGGATTTAGGTAATTTGTACCGAGGTCTAGAAAAGGCCGTTAATGAGAAGACCCTAAAACTACAAAATGCCAATGATTCACTGCGAGTCTTATATCAATCCTCACAAGAACTTACGGCTTCGAGAATTACGCAAGATAACTTCTCAGCAATCTTAAAGCATATTGTTAGCTTAGAAGGCATTTCAGCAGCTAGATTAGAAATTAATGAAGTCGGCGAAAAACCTATTTTGATCTCTGAAGGCGAGGCATGCAGAAACTGCCAAAAGAGCTGCAGTAGTCAGAAACTCGCTTTAGATGGGCTTGATCTTGGTACATTATATTGGAAGGTCTCTTTGCCGTGTCCAGATCAAGCATTGATTGACAACTTTGTACAGATCTTGTCGCGAGCGGTATATTACAATCAGGCTCAGCGCCAAGCAGAGCAGTTACTCGTTATGGAAGAGCGTGCCACTATTGCCCGCGAGCTCCATGACTCATTAGCGCAATCGTTATCATATTTGAAGATACAAGTCTCTTTGTTGAAGAGATGTATGAGCAAACTCCCTGATTCACCGGAACTAGAGAAAACTTCACCAGTTTTGGATGAATTGGATACTGGTTTGTCTGCGGCTTACAAGCAACTGCGTGATCTACTGACGACCTTCAGATTATCTATTCAAGAAGGCAGCTTTGGTACTGCTCTTCAAAGTATGACGGAACAGTTATCTGATCAGACAGATGCTGAGATTGAACTCAATAACCAATTGTCTTCTATTGAATTAGAAACAAACCAACAAGTACACTTATCACAGTTGATACGCGAAGCGGTAACGAATGCGATAAAGCATGCGCAGGCAAAACATATAAAAATAGAATGCAACGAGACAGATACTCACATCCAAGTTTTGGTAAAAGATGATGGGATTGGCTTTAATACTAAATTAGAAAAAGCGAATCATTACGGGCTGAGTATTATGCAAGAACGTGCCTCAAGGCTTAACGGTAAGTTAACTATTACAGCGAATGAAAAGCAAGGCTGTGAGGTATATTTAAAGTACCCCAAAATTAAGGATTCAAACATTGACAAAGTGTAGAGTGTTATTGGTCGATGACCATCCATTAATGCGACGTGGTATCAACCAACTGTTGAGTTTCGAAGAGGAATTTGAAGTCGTTGCAGAAGCAAGCAACGGTACGGATGCAGTGGCTCAAAACCATGAGCACAAACCAGATCTGATCTTACTTGATTTAAATATGAAGGGGATGTCCGGTCTAGACACACTTAACGCCTTACGTGCCGATGAATGTGATGCGACTATCGTTATTCTAACGGTTTCAGATAGCCCTGCAGATATTGAAGCGATCGTTAAAGCAGGCGCAGATGGTTACTTACTTAAAGACACCGAGCCTGATGAACTGATTGAATTACTAAAAGATTCGTTACATGGTAACAAGGCATACAGTCAAGAAGTTGCAATTTACTTGGCTGAAAGAGAAAACTGCAGCAGTGTGTTTGACGAGCTAACAGATCGTGAAATGCAAATCCTGAAAGAGGTCGCGAAAGGCCTTAGAAACAAGCAAATCGCAGATACCCTGTTTATATCTGAGTCGACTGTGAAGGTGCACATGAAAAGCTTGTTGAAGAAGCTCCAAGTGCCATCGCGTACTGCGGCGACAGTGCTTTACCTTGAACGGCATGGTGAAATGAAGTAGTCAATAATGAAAAAGGGGGAGCTCAAATGAGCTCCCCCTTTTGTTTATCGATGAGATAGCTTAAGCGCTCATTGGTACAAGAACTAAGGTGCCTAAGATAACCGTAACCAACCCACATACTACAGGTACAGACGTACGTTTAACGACTTCAAACGGACTGATTTTACCCATGCCTGAAGTGGCAACTACGACACCAGACACTGGTGAAATTGTACGGCCTAGGTTAGAAGCCTGAAGCATCGGAATGATAAGGAAAGCAGGGTTTAGGCCCATCTTCGCGGCTAATGAAGGCGCTAGTTCTACGAAAGCATAAAAAGGCGCGTTACCTGAACCTGTAGCAATCGCAGCAGCAACAGTTAAGCCTGTTAGAATTAGCATCAGAGCGATACCACCAGCGCCAGCTGTTTCAGCAAGGTGCAGTAAGTTATCGATCGCGCCAATTGACATCAAACCTTGAGCAAACACACCTGCAGCGACTAATAGCATGACCACGCCTTTAAATGCGTCAGCCATACCTTGGTAGCATGATTCGAGGTCCGCAAGCGCCTTTTCACCATCAAAGCGCTTAACGACAAAGTCAGTTAAGGCACCGATAAAGATGGATAGAACGACAATAGTGTAGATATCAAGTTTTAGGCCAGGAATAGTGCGGCCGTTAAATAGAAATACACCGATGATTGGAAGGAAAGGCAGTACCGCATAGAAAGCCGGTGCGTTCACTTCAATCTCAGAAACGTCGACACGCTCCATTGGTGAATTGTCTTTTTTATCTAGATATTTGTTCCAGAAGAAGGCAGCCACGGCCATAACGATGATCGCGCAGATCGAAACGGGTAATACAGTTTGTACCGCAAAAACATCTAAATCTAAGCCTGATTTTTCTGCTGCAATCACAACGTCACCGGATGTTGGTGAAAGGATGATTGCCGCAGGTGAAGCACATACCGCTACTGCTGCTGGGCGAGAGATACCCATTGCAGTCATCATAGGGAATAGTGTTGCCATCAAGAGTACACCTAGACCCGTTGCTGAGCTCACGGCTAACGACATTAGACATGCAACGATGTATGCAGCCACTAACAGAACGTAAGGTGATTTAATGACAGATAAAGGCTTAGAAAACTGTTTAACAACGACATTGTTTGCGCCAATGTGTGTCATGTAAGAAGCGAAACCACAAAGTAACATGATTTGCATACCTAGACCGCCACCACGGTACTGAAGCATGTATTTGACGTATTCTAGTGCGTCAGTAAAAAGGTTACCGGTTGAAGCTACTTTTGAAGGGAGAACGGTGTGCCCAATAAGGCCGGTTAGAATAAGAAGTAGCACACCTGCCGTGAGTAGAACACCGGCTGGTTTGTAGCCTTTAACAATGAAGTAGCCAACGGCAACCGTCACTGCTAAGCCGATTAAGAGTTCCAGCATAGAAATATCCTCAACTATTGAAAATTATAAAGAAACTGTTTCAAACTATTGCAAAGAATGTACAAAATTCTATGCTGCCCGACGAGGCTAAGTTGAGATTCCGATGATCTAGAGCAATAAAATAAGCTAGGTATTAAAACTAGTGAAACATATTGTGTATATAGGGTTTTGCAGATGTTAAATATATTACAGGGGGAGAGTTAGGAAGTTTTAGTTAGATCAAACTTTGGGAAGTGGCGTTATAGAGCCAATTTATCGAGAAGCGCTTATATAAATGGAGCTTGGGTCTCCAATTGAGGCAAGATTGTTACACTCATCACGGTAAACGGCTTCAAGAGGCTCAGGTATAGCAAGATGGTAGCCTTGGTACATATCAACGTTCAGTGAGCGCATCGCCAATAATTGTTCTTCTGTCTCGATGCCTTCAACAACGACCTTAGAACCGATTTTTTTTGCGAGTTTCAAACCGGACAGTAAAGCGAACTGTTCACCGTTCATGTAAGAGAGCATAAGAGAGCGGTCTATTTTAACGATGTTAGGGCTAAGTCGTTCAACTCGCGCACGATTTGAGGCATCAACGCCAAAGTCATCGACAGCAATATTGAACTCACTGGCGTTGAGTTTTTTCATAGCACTGGCTAGGCTTTGTTCATTGTCAGCTTCAATTTCAACAACTTCCATCACAAGTTGGCTGTTATTGATACCTAGTTCTCTAAGACGTTGAGCGAGCAAACTCGTATCGATATTTTCTAAAGCTAAATATTCACCGGCAGAGGGCAGTACGTTCAAAAACAGCATTAAATGACGGTACTTTGATCTAGAGAAGTTTCGAATATGGATAACACGACTTAATCGCTCTACATTGATTTTGTCATCAAAGCACGTCTCGTCTGAATGGAAGAAAACGTCGGGTTTAACACAGCCATTCTGCTCATGACGGATACGAACTAAGGCCTCAACACCAATAATTTGGTTATCTGAGTTAAAGATGGGCTGAAAAACGCTATGTAGAATCAGTTCCTTGTATTGGCCTACATATTGGAACTGATCATTGATAGAAAGGCAGTCAACAAATTGCTGCTTTGTTGAAAGAATCATATTTAATTCCGACCCCTATGGACTAATGCGCTTTCCAGAATGCTATGATGCAAACCATTGACATAATATTGACAATGACGTGATTTTGTCAATGTCTATTCACCTTAAGTCTAAGAAATAATCCTATTTATGAAGAGTATTTCATATCAATATAATTTCAGTTAATTACCCTGATAACTATGTAGATAGTTAAAAGTTAAGCTGTGAGATTGTATCTCCTCTAGATCGAAATGGTAGTGGAGGTTGGTCTTACAAGTTGGTTTCGGGAGGAGCGTCTCATCCTCCTTATGATGAACGTAATGCTGCTTTAGAAAATTGTCGACTGTACTGAGTAAGCGACATTGAACTCAAAAAAAAGATTTAACTGAAAGGGTCAACTCAATTGAATCACAGAGTAGAGCTGAATGTATTTTCTCACCAATTGGCGATCTGTGGCTCTTTTTAGTGGGTGAGTGAACTTTACAAAGTACGGGCTTAACTTGAAGTGTTCCTCTAATGACAAAGCCAGTTGGGATTCGCTCTCATATAATGAGATACCTTGAATGCGGTACTCATCAATTTCGTCTGGAAGTTCGCCCGTCCACCAGTGAAGTAACTCTCGACTCTGTTTACTGCGCGTAATCCAGTGATCGGTCAGTAATAGGAGAAGGTCATTAGGTTGAACGGCAAAGCCATATTCTTCTTGCCATTGAGCAACGGTTTTAAACAACTTTTTACGGCATGAAGGTCCTGCACTGACAAGATGCGAAGTTAAGATCCATACGGTACCAATATCAGAGCTTACGCGATAATGATGTGGTAGGTCAGACGCTTGAGGGGTATCTAGAGGCTTATAGTCGTAATCGTGCCCGAACTCATTCAAGGTTCTTGACAGTCTTCTCGCAAACGCCAAGCCTAAATGATGTTCGCTCATTCCTTTATTGTGAATTGTTGGGTAGTGTTTTTCACACAGCACCATGCAGTCAGCCTGAAATTCATTGACGCTCTGAACTAGCACATCCAATAACAAGATCCATCTCTCCATAATGAGCAATATGCGCAAATAGCGTAACATGCGTATGATAACTTTCGTTACACTTAATCTACTAAAATATGAGGAGCTTTAGGGGTTTATGTCGAAGATTGAATTTACATCACAACAAAAACAGGCAATGTCGAGTGAACTGCAACGTTACTTAGAAGATGAGCTCGATGTAGAAATAGGTCAATTTGATGCTGACTTTTTGCTTGATTTTATCACGAAAAAGTTTGGTCCTGCCTTTTACAATCAAGGGTTGTCCGACGCAGAGGCAGTCATGCAGCGCAAGATAGTCGATATCGCTGATGAACTTTATGAAATAGAGCAGCCGAGTGATTTTTAACGGGTTGAAAAAGTTTCTTCAAAAATTTTGAACGACTTCATCGAGCGGTAGATGTTTTACTAATGTAAAGAATGGTAAATAATCTGTTGCAACAAACGAGAGCTATATACTCTAAATCATAACAAGAGTCATTTAACCATTAGGGCTTACAAATGGAATCAGAAATAAAAAACTACAATGTACTTGCGCGTGCCATTCATTGGCTGTCCGCCTTGGTTGTCATTGGTATGTTTGCAGTCGGTTCGTGGATGGTTGATCTTTCGTACTATAGTGAATGGTACCGAACGGCGCCACACTGGCATAAGTCAATCGGAATACTATTAGCTGCTTTGACTCTATTTAGGTTTGTATGGAAGTTTGTTACGCCGTCACCAAAAGTGGAAGGGAAAGGCTATGAGGTGATAGGGGCAAAGCTTGCTCACCTCGTAATGTATGTAATTCTACTTGCTTTACCGATCTCTGGTTACCTTATTTCGACCGAAGATGGCCGCGGAATCGATGTATTTAATTGGTTCACATTGCCAGGTTTAGGTGCTCTTTTCAAAGGGCAGGCAGATTTGGCAGGACAGATTCACTTTTATGCTGCTTGGGCGCTTATTCTTATTGCTGCTGTCCACGCTATAGCAGCTTTAAAACACCACTTTATTAATAAAGACAACACGCTACGCAAGATGATAGGAGCTTCAAAATGAAAAAAACGTTATTTGCTACCGGATTAGCAATGGTAATGGCATTACCATTTGGTGCAAGCGCGGCGGATTACATGATCGACACAAAAGGCGCTCATGCTTCAGTGAACTTTAAAGTAAGTCACTTGGGCTACAGCTTTATTAAAGGTCGTTTCAACACGTTTGACGGTGAGTTTTCATATGACCCAGCAAACGTATCAGCATCAAAAGTAACGGTGAATGTAGACACAACAAGTCTAGATTCAAACCATGCAGAGCGTGACAAACATATTCGTAGCTCAGACTTTATTGATGCGTCTAAATTCTCAACTGCAACATTCACAAGTACAAGTGTTGTAGACAAGGGTGAAGGCAAACTAGCGGTTAATGGTGATCTAAACCTTCACGGTGTGACTAAGCCAATCACAATTGACGCAACGTTTATTGGCGCAGGTCAAGATCCATGGGGTGGTGAGCGCGCTGGTTTCATCGGAACAACTCGTCTAGAGCTTGCTGATTTCGATATCGCCGTAATGGGCACTTCAAGCTATGTTGACATGGAACTTCATGTCGAAGGTATCAAGAAGTAAAAACAAAAATGCCCCCAACCTAGGTTGGGGGCGGTTTGGTCAAGCGACTTATTTCCAGACCAAATTCTGAGCCACAGCGTTGTTAGTGTTTGTTATTATTATGCTGTTTCAAGTTCACGCTGGTTTTCTACAATGTTCATACGCTCGCCGTAGATAGGGCGTAGTGCTTCCAAAACATTCTCCCTTGTAATCACGCCAACAAGCTTGCCATTGTCGAGAACAGGCAATACATGCGGTTTACTTACTTTCATTGCTTTTGCTCGTTCTTCAAGCGATAGAGTGGTGAGCTGAGTTGCAATGCCCATGCTGGTCGTTGGATAAAGCTGCTCTTTATCGATACAAAGGAATTCTGCGATATCAACAAGCTTATCGTTCGCATCAATCGCAATTACGTCACGAGCCATAATGTCGACTACTTTTTGATCTTTAGCCGGAAGGTAATCTTGACACCAAAGGTCAACCATAACGTCATGTGCTGAGAAGAACCCAACTAAACGACCTTCAATATCACAAACTGGCGCGCTGATTTGGTGATGCTCTAGTAAAGAGTCAATAGCAACAGGAGTAAGCATCTCTGCACGCAGAATTATAGGGTTCGTGTTCATTACATGTTTAGCGGTGATGTAGTTGTTCATGGTGATTTCCTTAGCCGAATTAATCTGACTTGTCTTTGTAATCGAGCGAACATTCGCTGCTTTAAGTTGTGGTCTGCGGTAAATCCCCCAGTTGGCAAGACCAACTAATAATGAGCCGCCAACGATGTTGCCGAAGGTCACTGGGATTAAATTCGCAAACAGGAATTGTTTAATATTTAGGTCTGAGTATTGCGCTGCGCTGAAGCCAACTTGCTGCCAGAATGAATCAGGAGCGAAGTTTTGAATAACGATGCCAAGTGGAACCATAAACATATTCGCAACGCAGTGCTCGAAGCCACTGGAAACAAACATCGCCACAGGCATAATCGTCATGGCTGCTTTCGTTAGTGCATTCGCGCTGCTAAACGTCAGCCAAATTGCCAAACAAACCAGTAAATTACACAGCACTCCTAGTGCAAATGCTTGCAAAGTGGAGTGATGAAGTTTGTGCTGTGCGATATTGAGTGCATTCAAACCCCATTGGCCATGATCCATTTGGTATAGACCGGCTGCCGCAACAATGGTGAGAAGCAACATGGCTCCGATAAAGTTGCCGATGTAGACCTTGCCCCAGATTGAGAGCATCTTTGTGAAGCTAATCTGTTTGTTTGCCCAAGAGATGCTGGAAAGTACTGAGCTAGTAAATAGTTCACCGCCACAAATGACGATAAGTATTAAGCCCATACTAAAGGCAAGTCCTCCTGCTAAGCGGCTAAGCCCCCAGCCAGCGTCGGTACTACCCGTGGTTACCGTTATATAGAACAAGAAAGCTAAGCCAATAAAAGCGCCAGCCATGATCGCCAAACTTAATGTCATGCCGCTGCTTTTCTTCGCTTTGCTTAATGCGAACTTCTCAGCTTCGGCCATCATTTCCATCGGCGAAAAATATTGGTTATTCGTTTGAGCCGGTGTCATATGCACTCCCGAATGTGAACGTCATAAGTAATCTCCTTAAAAGTGCAGTTACGTTTCGTGACTGCCGATTCAGAATAGGTAGCGGGAAGGTAGAGGTAAAATTGATAATTTTTAAAATCCGTATCAAAAATATTGATATAGGGATGGGAGCAGGTAAAATGAAACGACTTGTGTATCATTGATGGAAAATATGAAACTGGTTGAATTTTTAATGGTGTCTAACTTATGCAATACACAAGGATAGGAGTCCTATGCGATATTCTTTAAAGCAGCTCACCGTGTTTGATACTGTTGCGGATACTGGAAGTGTCAGCCTTGCCGCCGATAAGTTAGCCTTAACTCAATCAGCGACAAGTATGTCGTTAGCCCAACTAGAAAAGATGCTGGGGCGACCTCTATTCGAACGCCAAGGCAAACAGATGGCGTTAACGCATTGGGGTATGTGGCTAAGACCAAAAGCCAAACGCTTGTTGCAAGATGCCCAGCAAATTGAAATGGGTTTCTATGAGCAGCATTTGTTGAGTGGACATCTTAAGCTAGGCGCCAGCCAGACTCCCGCCGAACACCTAGTTCCAGACCTTATCAGTATTATTGATAACTCGTTTCCGGAAATGCGAATCTCACTAAAAGTAAAAAGTACTGACAGTGTGATAGAAGGGGTTTTAGATTATAAATATGACCTCGGGATCATCGAAGGGCGTTGTGATGACAATCGACTCCACCAAGAAGTATGGTGCCGAGACCACTTGACCGTTGTTGCCGCTGCCCATCATCCATTTGCGAAGCAAGAAACTGTGAGCCTTGCCCAACTAGAGCAAGCTAAGTGGGTATTACGTGAGCACGGCAGTGGTACACGGAAGATATTCGACAGCTCAATTCATCACTTAATTGAAGATCTTGATGTTTGGCGTGAATACGAACACGTTCCAGTGCTTCGTAGTATGGTTGAACATGGCCAGTACATCACTTGTTTGCCTTACCTTGACGTAGAACGCTTTATTGAAAGTGGTCATTTAGTAGCGTTAAATGTGCCTGAATTAAAAATGGAAAGAACGCTTTCTTTCATTTGGCGGGCCGATATGATTGAAAACCCGCTTGTTGAATGTATCAAAAGAGAAGGGGCTCGAATGATGAAGGGCAAGCCATCAGTGCTCTGATTGGTGATTCTGTTATTACCTATTTCTGTTGAAATATCGATTGCATCACAGGTTTCATGAAATGAGTGTAATAATTTGACTTTAAAATGTGATCTTTGATGTGTGATTGCGAGCGGAGTTTCTCTAAGATGCCTACTTGTACTTTTGATGTGTGAAACCACACACTGAGCGAGGCGTAATGAGCACTTTATTCGCAATCTCCCTGACTACTGGCATTTTATCTGGGCTTTGGGGCTGGATAGCGGTGACACTTGGACTACTATCGTGGGCTGGGTTTCTAGGCTGTACAAGCTACTTTGCATCACCGAACGATGGGTTTAAAGGCCTATCAGTAAGTTTGATAACCAATATGAGCGGTGTTTTTTGGGCGATGGTGATCATTCATGGTTCGCAATTCGTTTCGCTTGAAATCCTTGGCTATGTTATCACTGCTGTTGTTGCATTCTTTATGTGTATTCAAGCTAAGCAGTCGTGGCTTGCTTATATCCCAGGTACGTTTATCGGATCTTGCGCGACATTTGCTGCCGATGGTAACTGGAAGCTTGTGGTTCCATCACTAATTTTAGGTGGCATTTTTGGTTACATAATGAAGGCGAGTGGACTGTGGCTACATCAAAAGTCAAAGCAATCTCAGGTTAATGCAAGTCTACAGACGCGGTAGTGACCTTTGATAAGTCTCAGCTGTTTTCGAAAAGGGCAGCTTGGACAACCCCCGATTGATTTGTATCACCGATTTTTGATACGCGGCATCGATAAATTCGATGCCGCTTTTTTATGTGTTACCGTTCGCCATAGTCACGACTCGTTTTAGTGTCCAACGTAACAGTAAAGGAATCCCTTCCACACCTTGCTTCTCACAGTGAGAAACAATCGCCAACGCTAAGTCGGGTTTAGCAAACTTCTTCAGAACACGAGTGACGACCTTTTTCGCTGGAATAGGATGATCGAGAGGAATCTTAAGCATGTTTTTAAAGAATTCCTCGAAGCCATTGTTATAGAGATAATGTTCGATATCTCTGTCTGGAAGCTCAGTGAGGCGGTGTCTTTGCTGATCGTTATCCAATTGGGCCTTTACCGCTGCTGCATATTTCTTACCTGCCGCATCGCCATCCGTCACTACGTGCCAATCAATGCCAAACGCTTTAGCCACTTTAATCAAAGATTTCAGTCCGGACTGAGCGAACTCGATGATTTGGACACCTTCGGCTGCAAGGTTATAGCCGCACTGGTTAGCAAGTTCATTGAACAGCCAAACTTCGGTTTCACCTTCAACCAATAGCCAACAGCGAGCAAATAGTGCTCCTGGGCGATGAAAACGAATATGAAAACCAATTCGACGAAACTCGTCACGGCCTAACCCTTGGTCTGATAAATAGGTGGTAATAGTGCGATCCGACTGCCTGACTAAACGACGAATACTGTGCAGTGGAACTTGACCTAATAGATCGCCACTGTTAGTGGTGAGAATCTTCTGCATAGGCAATAGTTGCAGTAGGCCCCATGCACGAGCAAGGTGAGTAGGGTGCAAACGTCCTTCTGGGTCTTCAATGATCAATAGAGGGCGGGCACATCGCCTTAATGTAGTAGGCCCTTTTGCTTGCAAGTAGGCGTTGAGCAAACCCATAAACAAAAGTCGCGTTTGCTTATCGTTTGTTTGTTCGACAACCTCAGAAATACTCTTACTACCGGGTGATGCATTGAAAAAGATCCCATCACGTTGTTTGCGAAGGTTACTACGGATGTTTGGCTTAAATGAGAAGTAGTGCTCGACTAAAGCATTCATTGAACTTAAGCTGCTTTTCATTTCACCTTTATTGACATGGCCCGGAATCGCCATCAAACGTCGACAGGTGTTGTCGATTCGCTTCTCAACTCGTGCATTAACATTTTTAGTATTATTGATTGGCCGTTCAAAGCGTCGAGAATCTTTTAAGCGAATAACGGGATGTAATGACATCAACTCTTGAGCGAGTTTTTCTGAATGGTGAAGAGGTAAAGGGATGCCCTCCAAATCAAGAAATGAGTAACGAGTAACGATATCGTAGCCATCTCTTGATGCACTTAATCGATAGATAATTCGATTCGCGCCATTGCTGTCTTGAATCCAGAGCGGTTTGATTTTTCTGTATCGACCAGAATGGATTTCGTTTTTGTCGGTAGAAACTAGGCTCAATACGATTTGTAAGTGCTGGGTTTGTGGGTGGGAGACGGAATAGTCGACATGAAAGTCTGCCATTTCAAAATTATAAGGGTCACCTTCAGGTGGGAGTGCGACAGAAAGCGCATCCAGTAGTGATGATTTGCCCCAAGTGTTTTCACCAATTAAAGTGGTGAGCTCATCAAAGGCAATAGATAAACGTTTGATTCCGCGAAAACCAGAAATTTCGATTCGCTCAAGCTTCATTGAATCACTCCATTACGCCATTTCTATATTAAGCATAATAGAATTTTCCTGTTATAGCAGACATTTAGCTCACAAACTCGCGTTAAGGCTAGCTAGAGTATGGTCAATAAGTGAGTGATTTTGCTCATAGATATCAATGTATATGAAACGTCATGTTTAATATAAGTGTGAAATATAATGAATCTGTCACATTGGTTGCGGTAGGATGTGAGTGAAAAGAGAGATGAATATGACAGATAAAAATAACAAAACGACAAAGCTAAGAATAGCGCACATTAATGACACACACTCATACTTTGAACCAACGTCGCTGCAACTCACCATTGATGTAAACGGAGAAAAACTCTCTCCATTTGTCAGTGCAGGTGGTTTCGCACGCATCGCGACACGCGTAGAGCAATTACGTGAAGAAGCTCAATCACAAAGCACAGAGCTGCTTTTTTTGCATGCAGGCGACTGCTTCCAAGGCACGCTTTACTTCTCTTTGTTTAAAGGGGAAGCCAATGCAACACTGCTCAATAGTCTTAAGATTGATGCAATGGCACTCGGTAATCATGAACTCGATATGGGTAATGAGCCTGTTGCTCAGTTTGCCCAACAAATCCAATTCCCACTGTTAGCGGGCAACTGGGACCTTTCAAACGAACTAGAATCCAAATCGATTCGCCTTGCTGACAACCCGCGAGTTATTGCCTATAACAGCGTAACCAACGCCGCTAACTGGATTGAGAAATCGGTTGGTGATGACAAGGTAGCGATACTCTCTTTAGCGCTCGACAAAATGGTTGATATCTCTAATCCAGATATCGATACCCCTTTCATCAATGCGATTGAAACTGCGAAGCTGACTGTAGAACAGATACAAGCAGCAGGTATCAATAAGATTATCTTGTTAAGCCATATGGGCTATGACGCAGACCTAGATCTTGCCAATCATGTTGATGGTATCAGCGTGATTGTTGGCGGACACAGCCATAGGTTACAGGGTGACTTTAGTGGCTTAGGGTTAGTTAAAGACGATGAGTACGGTGTAAGAGTCAACAATACCTATGTTGTACAGGCTGGTTGTCATGCTCTGAGCCTTGGTCACTGCGATATTGAGTTTAATCACGACGGCTCTGTCGCTACCTTCAATGGCAAAAACGAGTTGCTACTAGGGCGACGCCTGTTTATCGACGCTAACATGAGCGAAACACACAGCGAAACACGATACCAACTGGCAAGAAACTTTATCGATAACCATCCAAATGTGGTGGTATGTAAAAAAGATCGCGCGCTTCAATCGATTCTTGAAGAAAAATACATCTCGCGAGTACGGATACTGCAAAAAGAGATCATCGCCAGTGCGAATCAAAAGCTACGCCACGTTCGCGTGCCTGATCAGCAAGGTCCTAGTCAACTAGCGCCCCTGGTTGCTGAATCTTTTACTTATAAGATGACACAACTCGGTCATCAGGTAGATTTTGCAATCCACAATGCAGGTGGCGTTCGAAATTCACTCAATGCTGGTGACGTCTCAGTCGCGGATGTTGCCGGAAAGCTACTACCATTTGCCGTTCCAATTGGTGTATACAAGATCCGGGGAGAGTTTTTGCCTCTTATCATTGAAGGGGCAATCAATAATGCTCTTAACAATGGCGTCAATGGTACCGGTGATGGCTCATACCCTTACACCAATAACCTTCGTTTTAATTATGTCTACGAAGCGGAAGCTGGCAATAGAGTGCAACAGATGGAAATTCGCGATCCACATGGTGTTTGGCAAAGTATTGAATCGAATGAAATTTATACTGGTACATCGTCAGCGTATACCATGAAGGGGAAAGAGGGTTATGAAGCGATTCTAAACATGCAAGGAGAAGGGCTTATTACCGCCGTTTCTATGGCTGACTGTTTCATTGAACTACTGACCAAAATGCCTGATGTACTCAACCGCGACCTACGCAGTGAACAAAAAAAGCAATGGCATAAAGGTTGCTAAATAATCTCTGGGTTCATGCTATGTATGAATAATACTCAGGGGGTATTATGTGGAGTCGAGATTGGATTGATGTAGCTGTTGTTGTTAGTTGGATTGGCGTATGGTCTGCACTTGTCTACTTTGTTCCTATTGGTGGCGTATAGCGTTGAAATGACCAAGCCAATAGCATTGATAAAAAGGAGTAATTATTTGCTCCTTTTTTGCTTTTTCTTATAGACGAATTCAATTTTCAGGCATAGAATCCGCCTTGTTTGGGGAGTAGTCGCCTCTGGTTTACTTATCGTCATCTCGTTAGACGTCGTTCTATCCGGTAAGTATAAGTATGTAAACTGAATCATTCAGTTGCGCATATTTCGACGAGACCAACGCAATCAATGTTACTTAGCTTAACCGCTGGGTAATGAGTTTGTTTGCGGTAGGGATCGTCACATATCTTAAGTTCCTCGATCCCTCCGCCTTTGGAGGATACATGACCCCAATTACTTACTTCAGTTTCGGTTTACTCACGCTTACGCTGGTCGCTTTAGACATATGGCAAACTCGTGGTGGAAAAATTACCATCAAGAAAGCCGCTGTATGGAGTCTATTTTGGTTTGCGCTTGCCTTTTTGTTTGCTGTTACCATTTACCTATTCTGGGATGTATACGCACCAGGGAGTGAATACACGGCAGAAAAAGCGACACTGTCTTTTATTACTGGCTATCTGCTTGAGAAATCACTGAGCGTAGATAACTTGTTCGTGTTTGCGATTATTTTCCATCAATATGCAGTACCAGAGCACTTACGTCCAAGAGCGTTACTATGGGGTGTGATTGGTGCGCTAGTGCTACGTGCAATAATGATTGCGGTTGGTGCTCAGCTCCTTGCTCAGTATCACTGGATTCTTTACCTATTCGCTTCGTTCTTGATTTGGACAGGTATCCAGTTAGCACGTGACAAAGGCGAAGACGAAATCAATCCACTGCCTGAGCGTATTATTCGTAAACTTGTTCCGGTTTCCGATAGCTACGCGGGTAATGCGTTGACGATCGTTGAACAGGGTAAGCGCATCGCGACCCCAATGTTCATCGTGATTGCGGTGATCGCGTTTATGGACGTGATGTTTGCTCTTGACTCTATTCCTGCGATCTTTGCGGTAACAAGGGAGCCGTTCTTAGTCTTGGCTGCAAACGTATTTGCTTTGCTTGGTTTGCGTTCTCTGTACTTTGTACTTCAGGGGATGATGGATAAGTTTATCTACCTCAAACCTGCGCTATCGTGCATTATGATATTTATTGGTATCAAGATGATGTTAGTGGGCTCAGCATGGGAAATCCCAACAGCTGTATCATTACTGGTGCTATTGGCTACGATGACAGTGGCGGTGATTGCCTCAATCATTAAGCAAAAAAATGGTTTGCAAGAAGCAACGGCAACTGTTGATAAATAAACTAATTTACTTGCGAGTAACTTCCCGCTTTCGGGAGTGAATGTTTGTAAAATATTTGTGATGCAAAGCAGGGGGTTAGATTTGCATTGAAAATACTAATTCATAAATACGTTCTAATTATGCGTATATTGAACTCTTTTTTGCATAATTGAAACAACGCTCTGTTAAAGCATTGTTTCATTAGAAAAAGTAATTCGACAAAAGAAAAATAGTCATTTTTTTTGCAAACAAACATTGCTTATTATTGCCTCAACAAAACGAATTACACCAGTTTATAGAGAGGCAATCATGGCAGCACAAACAATGCAAATGGGTACTATCAACGCACCTATCTCTATGGATAAAAAAACCTACGCGGTTTCTTTCAAAGGATTGATTGCTCACTTATTAGATATTCTATTCACAGATAACAGCGAACCACGCGCGTACTACGCAAATGATTTGTCTGGTCACATGCAGAAAGATATCGGTCTATATCGTTAATTCGAACGAGTAGATTTTAAAAACGCCAGCTAGGAATAGCTGGCGTTTTTTTTATTTTTAAGAGACTGAGCTTTATTTAAGTATACAAATACTGTTCTCGACATTAGCGGGGACAAATTTTGTACTGAATCTAATAAAATATTGACCTTACCATTGGGTTAAGCTTTAGCCTGTGAGTATCTACTGAAAAAGGTGCTTATGGGAGCAATTCATGAAATATAAAACTACTCTTACATTAATATCGATGCTGTTTAGTGTCGGAGCTATCGCATCAGAAGGGAGCGATTTCGCAAAAATGTCACCACATGAAGCGATAGAAAAAGCGAACTCATGGTATGGAACTGGGAAGGCAGTCGTTCAAGTTCAACCTAATCAAATAATTGGTCAATTTAAAGATGGAAGTATTGGTAAGATCCCTCTGAAAAGCGAATTTCTAGTATCAATTGCCCCATATATAAACAAAAATCATCCATGTAGCTTCCATGGACCAACTGGTTGCACTGGTGAGCTACAAAGGGAGAATGTTGGTGTAGCTGTATACGATGAACAGGATAACAAACAAATACTTTTCAAAATGATGAAAACAAACACCAATGGATTTATTGATCTTTGGTTACCTCGTGATAAAAAACACCTAAAAGTTACCATTACATACAAAGGGATGAAAACGACGAAAGAGATTGGCACAACCAGTAAAGATTTTACTTGCGTGACAGATATGCAGCTGCAAAAAGTATAGATATTTAAGTCGTTATAGCATCTAACGTTTAAACAAAAAAGGCGCTCAATTGAGCGCCTTTCTAATATCTGTCGAAGGTAACTTGTGATTACTTCTTACGGCAGTATTCAGCGATAACGTACATAGATTGGCCGCCGTTCGCTTTACCAGAAACAAGCTTAGGATCGTCGCCGATGCTGATGCCGCGGATAACCGTGCCTTGCTTGATTACTTGGTTAGTACCTTTAACTGGTAGGTCTTTGATAACCGTTACGTCGTCACCTTTTTTAAGTTCAACGCCGTTACAATCGAATGGTTTGTCATCAGCAGACATACCAGTCATTGCCCAGTTCATTTGATCTTCTTCCATGTACATCATGTCTAGCGCATCTTGCGCCCAGCTTTCAGTGTTTAGACGAGTTAGTTGGCGCCATGCAGTTACTTGAACAGCAGGAACTTGGCTCCACATGCTGTCATTTAGGCAACGCCAGTGGTTGATGTCTTTTGGCTCTTCGATTTCACCTAGACACTTGTCACACACCATGATGCCGTAATCTACTGTCACGTGGCTGTGCGGAGGAACGGCATAAGCGGTTAATGGTGCATCAGCAGCACATAATTCACATTTTGATTGGCAGCGTTCTAGCATAGTAGCTTCAGAAGACATAGTGGACTCACATTAGTTAGGTGTTAATTACGCGGCTATTATGCACTTTATCCATCGAAAAGAAAGGGGTATACCGAATAGCAAAGGTTTAACTGATATAAAATTGCTTTACTCTGACTTTCGAATACTAAAGGTAAACAAAATAAGCCCCATCAATGGCTTAATCTGTGTGACATTGTCACATTGTTAGCATTTTCTTTACCTCATTAGTCAGGATAGGCATAATCAACGGCGTCTTTATAGCAAATTAATAGGTTACGAGCGTTGGAACTTCTCTCGATTGAATTTTTAGGTAAGCCGCTTCGTCTAGAAGGCTCTATGGCTGGTTGGCAGCAACTGTTTTGGAACAACCAGTTGGTCTCGCAACTTGATGCCAATTCAGAGCGCGGCGATAACTCGCATCATCAGTTTACTTTGATGAATGGAGAGCAAGAGCTGGTTTGTAAACTTGAAACAACTCTAATCTGGCAGCCTTTTACTATTGATTACCATGCAACGGTGAACGGTGAAACTATCCAAAAGGGGAGCCGTGATACCAAAGATATTGAGAAGCAAGTTCCGTTCACGCCACCGACACCAGAAAAACGTTTTAGCCTAATTGGTTTATTCTCTTTAGGTATGAAGGCGCTAAAGAGTGCCAAGCTAATTAAAGTAGTGCTGGCTTCAGCGAGTTTAGCTGCGTATTCATGGCTATTTTCATTTCAGTTTGCTCTCGCGTTGATTGCTTGTTTAGTATTCCACGAATATGGCCATGTAAAGGCGATGAAGTACTTTGGTATGAAAACCAAAGGTATCTACCTTGTACCGTTTCTTGGTGGTTTAGCGCTCAGTGATGAGAAGATCAACACCCGTTGGCAAGATGTTGTTATATCGATTATGGGGCCAATGTTTGGTTTGATCCTTTCGATTATTTTGTTGGTTGTCTACTTAATTACTGGCGAGATGTTTTTCGCGGGATTAGCGGTGTTTAACGCCTTCTTAAACCTATTTAATCTACTGCCGATTTTACCGCTTGATGGCGGGCATGTACTAAAAAGCATTAGCTTCTCAATGAATAGCGTTGCGGGAATCATTCTTTGTACTGCGGCAGCGGCTGGTGGCGTGGTGCTTAGCTATTCGTTAGGCCTGACCTTATTTGGATTCTTACTGATTATGGGCATGCTAGAAATCGTCATTGAGTGGCGCGGTCGTCACCATAGCCATTTGTTACCACTAGACAGATACGGGCAAATTATCTCAGCTGTTTGGTATGTTGGTTTGGTTGCATCGCTGATTGGCATTATTTGGTTCTTTGCGTCAACAGGGGATCAATTGCTCCAGTTACCATTACTCATTCTAGGTACATAACAGATAGTAAAAAGGGAGCATGATGCTCCCTTTTACTTATGAACAATTTGGTCGTTTAGCGTTGTAGTTTGGCAAGCTTTGGATCTTTGCTTTTAAATCTTCAATACGCGTACTGTGAGAAGGGTGCGTAGAGAGCAATTCCGGTGGTTGTTTCCCGCCTGATGCCTTGGCCATGTTCTTCCATAAGTCGACACTTTGGTTAGGATCAAAGCCCGATTTCGCCATCAATTCTAATCCGACAATATCCGCTTCAGATTCCTGCGTACGCCCATAAGGCATTAATACACCATATTGAACACCTACGCCTAGCGCCGCCATAGTAACGCCTGTGTACTGAGAATACTCTGACGAACCCAAAGCAAGGTTAGTAATTTGCAGACCGGCATTGGCAATTTGAGACTGGGATAATCGCTCGTTACTGTGGTCTGCAAGAACGTGAGCAATTTCATGACCAATGACGGTTGCGAGCTGATCTTGGTTGACCGCAACATCTAATAGCCCTGTATATACGCCAATCTTCCCGCCGGGGAGTGCAAAAGCGTTAACTTGCTCGCTGTCAAACACCACAACCTCCCATTGATTGAAGCCAGGCTGAGGCGGAACGTGCTTAGTGATTGCTTGCGTAACGCACTGTACATAGGCGTTTTTCTTTTTATCCGTACTGAGTTTTTGGTCTTTCTTCATTTGCTCAAATGATTGAGCCCCTAAGCTACTCATATCGCTGTCTGAAAAAAGCAGCAATTGATTACGTCCAGTCGGAGAAGCGCTACACGCAGCGATGGCGAGTGTTGTAACGACGGTTGATAGCTTTAACCACTTTTGCATTGAATTCCCTATAGTAAATGCAAGAATCTAATTAGGTAAATCATAACATTAGGTTACAATCCCTGTTAACTGTAGTCTCGATTGGAAATATAGATGAGTATTTGGAAACGCCCGATTGACCTAGAAGTGCTAAATAAAACGTCAAAAAATACATTGATAGAGCATCTCAATATTATTTATACCGAATTTGGGGATGACTATATTTCGGCAACCATGCCAGTGTGCTCGTTCACCCACCAGCCATTGGGGATGTTACACGGCGGGGCTTCTGTGGTGTTGGCTGAAACTTTGGGTTCTGTCGCGGCTAATTTTTGTGTGGCTGAAGGCAGCTATTGTGTCGGCCTAGATATTAATGCTAACCATGTCCGCTCAATGCGCAGCGGTCATGTAATCGGGACGGCTAAGCCGATCCACATAGGGGTTT
The DNA here is from genome assembly GCF_056726085.1 of Vibrio sp. 2433-A1. NCBI lineage: Bacteria > Pseudomonadati > Pseudomonadota > Gammaproteobacteria > Vibrionales > Vibrionaceae > Vibrio > Vibrio sp. 2433-A1. The sequence goes on along the minus strand of NZ_JBRESC010000013.1, from coordinate 33,233 downwards.
CTACTCAAGTCTGGAAAATCAATATTACCGATGATCGCGAAAGACTTGTGTGCACCAGTAGATTAACCATCGCGGTGAAAAACAAAAAGTCTACGACTCGTCGTAAAGAGGCGGAGTAATGGTTATTCATTTCAGTGCAGGGAAGGTGATTGTTACTCCTCATGAAATTGTCGTAAAACTTGAATCTGCTTCTATGGTTACGCTCCAATCTCAAGTTGATGCTATTACCTTAATTGGACGCGGTGCCAATGTAATCGCTGCAAACGGTAGCGAGACAAAGTGGTCGATTAAGCTAGACAGTGAAGATCAGCTTCAACAAATCGCACAAGAAACGAGCATTGCGATTCAATAATCTAATTAGCACTTGATCCTATCTACACAAATGAGGAAACTCATTAACATGCCAATGTTAGTGAGATTTCCTCTTTATGAGTAGCCCCCGCCTAAGAGTTCAGTTTGAAACGCTATTTGAACACTACAAAGGACAAGACTCCGGTGTTCAACTAGAAGAAATTACCGAAATCCTATTTTGTACCCGTCGTAATGCGCGAATCGTACTCAATAAAATGGAAGAAGAAGGGTGGCTAGAGTGGCATCCTGCTCCTGGGCGCGGCAAGCTTTCCCAGCTCAACTTTAAAAGAAGCCGAGCTGACGTTAGTGAGAATTTGGCAAAACGCTATTTGGAAGAAGGCAAAATCGGCCAAGCACTAAAAGTGCTCGATCACGATAGTGCCAAGCTGGCTCAAGTCGTTGAAAAATATCTTGGTATTGTCCATCAAGAGGGGCAACAAGTTGTACGCCTTCCATACTATCGACCGCTATCAAACCTAAACCCTTTTGATCAAATGAGGCGTTCGGAGCTGCACATCGCTCAGCAAATTTTTAGTGGATTAACACGTATTGATGAACAAGAGCAGTTACAAGCGGATCTAGCTCATACATGGGAAATGGTCAGCTCTAAACATTGGCGCTTTTATATTCGACCGAGTGTACGATTCCATAATGGTGATCTGCTTACGGTTGAAAACATCCTCGACTGTTTGGCCGCATTAAAGCAAAAGACGCTGTTTTCACACATCGAACGGGTTGAGTCTCCGGGGCATTTGATCGTTGATGTTCATTTGGATCGAGCTGACTATAAATTGCCTCTTTTGTTGTCAGAATCATGCGCGAAAATCACCTTACCGATTGAAAGCAGAGCGGATAACTTTGATGAGCTACCAATAGGTACCGGACCTTACCGCATCGTTCAAAACGACCAAAAACGCTTGGTTTTACAAGCTTTCGATGGATACTTTGGATTTAGACCATTACTCGATCGGGTAGAGGTGTGGGTGATTGATGAAGCGCACTCATCGATGGTGTTTCCAAGTCTAGCGAATCCAGTTCGACCAGAAACGGCTGAATTCTCTGATGAAGTTGAGTTGGACCCAGGCTGCACACTATTGATGCTCAACCGAAAAGATGGTTTGGCCGCTACTAACGATTGGGCTAACTATTTCAGTCAAAAACTGACCACGCTGAACCTGTTCCAGCAGCTTCCACAAGAAAAATTAGCTGAGCTTGGCGTCTTGCCTGCTCATGGCTTAAAGCCGGGTTGGTATCACCACACTAAACAAGGCTACACATCACCTCCGTCATATCGCACGGTGACGATTGCTTACCATGGCCAGCACCCAATGTTCCCAACACTGGTTAAATGTATTGAGTCATTGCTTAAGCAAGATGGGTTAGGCGTTAATCTGGTGACGTATGATCAAACCGTCGAGGAGACATCTGCTATTGATATATGGCTAAAACCAATGGGTATTTCCACCAACCGTGATGATGCATTAGCAGGTTGGCTACTTAACTACAGTGATATTGCCGCACTTAGTAAAGAGGAAGACTTTGAATACTGGGCTCAGCTAGTCAGAGAGTGGCAAGCAACACCAAACTCAGCATTTCCTTCAAAAGCATTGGGTAAGTCACTCGCTGAAAAAATGCAGCTGATTCCGATGTTTCACTGCTGGCTAGGGGTGAGCAAAGATCAATGTGGCTCATTACAAAACGCGAAATGTAACGCATTAGGTTGGTTTGATTTTAGTAAGGTCTGGGTTAAGCCGCAGCTTCTACAAAATGATGATGGTAATGAGTAGTGGCGAAACCAAATAAGAAACAACCGAGTAAAACGGTCAATATCTATTGTGCAAAGTGTAAAGCACAGCTGTTTAAATATCGAAAAGGAGGCAAGGGCGCTTTAGTTAAGTGTTTTAAGGAGCGTATTGTCGAAGATTTTACGAACAAGCCCTGTTTTTGCCCTGATTGCGGTGGAGAATTTGCACGCGACACGCTAGTTAGAGGTACACCAGCCTACAAGATAATCGGTGGAAAAGTGACCATGAAATAGTAGCGATCTAGAATATTATTTTGAGAAAGCGGCTGATTAAAAAGGATACAGAAAGTGTAAATAACAGAGCTCTCAAGGTTAATTTTGATCTGAATCGATAAAATACATAAAAACCTTGTTAAGAGCTATCAATGTTATTTAAAACTGTTAGAATATCCGCAGTTAATCTTCGGTTTTTCCAAATATATCTCAGAGGTACACAATGGAACTAGGTCTGATCATCACTTTTATCGTTGCAGCTGCTATTATGGTAAAGAAAGAGATGGCTAGCGCTAAGTAATTCTCACATTTGCTCCATTTTCTATATTCTTTTTAGCAAATGTTAGTGATTAAAGCTCCTTAAACGGGAGATTTTTTGTTTTTCAGCGCTTAATAATCAATTAGTTATGCCCATAAACGTAAAAAAGCCAGCTTAGAGCTGGCTTTTTGATTTATCGCTATAATTAGAATTGGTAATCTAAGCTAACACCCCAGTTACGGCCCGGCTCAGAGTAACGATCATTATATGAAGCCGTGCTAGCGCTTGAATCAACTGTAAAGTTGTCATACTGCCAATACTTCTTATCGAACGCGTTAAACAGACCTGCTCGTAACGTAAGATCTGTCATTGGTTGATAATATGCTGTGATATCAACAACGCCATAACCCGCTGAATCTTCATAATCATAAGTTTCTGTTGGCCAATCAGTTTTGCTTGCCACCAGCTTCAATGTAGCTAAGCCACCGAATTTGTGTTCAAAGTTGTCGTAACCAAGCCCAATCACTGATGTTAACGGTGCTACAGAGGTCAGTTTCTGACTAGTTTTCTTATCTTCACCTTCCGCATACGCGATAGAGAACGTAGTGTATGTACCTTTAGGCGCGCTAAACATCTGATCGAGTAGCAATACATTACTGAATTCAACACCTTTGATCTCTACTTCATCGAGGTTAACCAATGTGAAGTGTTCTTTACCTGGCGTCTTTTCAGCTAGTTGTTCCGTTGAAATGAAATCTTTGTAGTCGTTGAAGAAGCCAACTAGCTCAAATTGAGCGAACTCGTTTTTGCCACGGAAGCCGATTTCGTACGATGTGCTTTTCTCTGCTTCAAGATCTGAGTTTGGTGTAAAGTCAGAACCTTTATCGTACTCGTAATACAGCTGTTCTACGGTAGGCGCTTTGAAGCCCTGACCAATCTGCGCAAACGTGCTTAATTGGTCATTAAAGTGATAAACCGCACCAAGCTTACCGGTGAATGCATCGTCTTCGTTTACCTTATGATCAGTAGTGAATCCATCATCTGTAGACGGGTTTGCTTCATAAGCGTCATAGCGTAGCCCAACGTTAAGAACTAACTGTTCATCTAGTAGGAAAATGTTGTTTTGAGCAAATACACCCCATTGATCCATCTTCGCGTCAGGAACATTTGTCGCACCTGGTGAAGAAGTACCGTTGTCATGGAAGTAATCGACATTGTTTAATGAGAAATCAGTATTTACGTAGTTCAAGCCATAAGTGATCTCATGAGTAGAGTTACTTAACGCAACGACTTTATCGAACTGCGCATCAAATTGGACTGTTTCGTCTTCAGCGTAACGTGTTCGTGTACGCTCGCCGCTGTAACCGATCATGCCGAGGTGGTCAGTGACTAAAGCGTAGTTGTCGTTAGTGCTTTCTGTGGTTTGGAAATTCAGATTAAGCGCCATGGTATCGAAAGCAACGTTATTGCCGAGCAGTTCATAACTGATACCGATTTTTTCACGTAACGTTTCATCGTCAGAAGTCGAATTGTCATACGTAACAATGTCACCAAACATAGGGTGGCTAGAAGTGTAATTGCCACTTAGCTTGTTTTCTTCAAAGTTTTGATTGTTGCGCTCGTACGTCAAGCCGATACGGTTTTGTTCGTTCAATTGGTAATAGACTTTTGCAAGGATATTGCTCATGTCTTTATCAGCAGGGTTTGCAATTCCGCGATCTTCACCTTCTACGTCAGCACCATCACCATACGTTTCTGTTTCATGACCTTGCGCATAGGTACCGATAAGAATGGTTTCAAGATCGCCGCGGCGCATAGCCCAAGTTAAAGTATTCTTGAACTGCTCATCGCTTGATGAGTAAGATGATTTAATACCAAAGCGAGACTCATCTCCGTCAGTTACAAGGAAGTCTTCAGGATCTTTAGTCTTAAGAACAACCACACCGCCCAGCGCGTTTGAACCATATAGGGTTGAAGAAGCGCCTTTGTTTATTTCAATCGCTTGAAGGGTATCGACTTCAATTGTGTTCGGGTAAATTGCCTGAGTGCCGCCGCCTGAGTTGTACGGGGTAACTTGTTGAACACCATCAACAACAACTTTAACTCGGTCACCATCCATACCGCGGATGTTGAAGCCTGAAATACCAAAGCGACCAGACGTTGTCGCATCAACTCCAGGGGTGTTAAGAAGAACATCTTTTAAATCGTTTGAAAGAGAGTTGTCGATATCTTCAGCGGTAAATGAGTCAATAGATGCAGCTACGTCTTCTTTGCTTTGCTCTGTACGTGTTGCAGATACCACAACTTCGTCAAATAGGGCATATTCTTCGGCGGAGGCAGTTGACGTCAGCGCTAAAACGATTGAAGCTGACAGTAGAGATTGCTTATACATTATGTTTATTACCTTTTATCCATATAGGTTTTCGTTGAACGGGGAAATTCTATTGGATCTAAATGATAATTACTATTGTTTGCGTTGGCGTTTTTAGTATTTTTCGTACGCCATATTTGTCATAATTACGAGAAAGTCCTTAAATTACAGTTAGATAATCAATTATTTAACATTTGTAAAGGTTCAACTAATACCTGTATTGCGTGATCAGAGTCACGTTATTTGCGGTGGCTATAGATAAGGAAAGCAGTTGTGCAGAGTCCAATAACATTAGAAGCACTTCATATATTAGATGCGATTGAAAGGAGAGGCAGCTTCGCAGCGGCAGCAAATGAACTCGACCGAGCACCTTCATCGCTGAGCTATCAAATTCAAAAGCTCGAACAAGACCTCGATATCATGATCTTCGATCGCTCTGGACATAAAGCGAACTTTACCGAAGCAGGGCGTCTGATCCTTGAGCGAGGTAGAGACATCCTTGCTGCAACGGAGAAGCTGGTCAACGATGCGAGCGTACTGGCCAATGGTTGGGAGCTTGATATTACGCTCGCATTTGACGGCATTATTCCGGTTAAAAACTTTTTTGGTTTAGTTGCGGAGCTTGGCAATGTGAGTTCGACACGCATCAAGCTGCAAGAAGAGATTCTCGCTGGGTGCTGGGAGTCGTTAAACAATGGTCGGGCTGACTTACTTGTTGCGCCAAGAATCGACACCTTACCCCAAGACGTGAAGGCTGAAGCCATCGGTACGATGGAAATGATTTGGGTCGCGGCAGCGGATCACTACGTACATAAGCGTGTCGGCGAGTTTGATGAAGAGGCTCGCGAAAAATATCGAATCATTGCCATCGCAGATACCGCGAGGGAACAACCAGTGCTGACAGTTAATATTACCCAACGTCAACCGCGGCTTACTGTGACCAACTTTTCAGCCAAAGTTGATGCGCTTAAGTTAGGGTTGGGGATTGGTACTTTACCGAAAGAGCTGGCCCTGGAGCTGATCGAAGAAGGTGTGATTAAACAAATTGAAGGAACCAAGCCGCAGCCAATCGACATTATACTGGCGTGGAAACGTAATAAGATTGGTGAAGCGAAATCTTGGTGCATTCAGTACTTGATGAAGCACTGGAAGAAGCAATCAAGAGTATAATTAATAAGGGGAGCTCGATGGCTCCCCTTAATCATCTATTCCGTTAAGCAAAGGCGCATATCCGCGACGCCATCTTCAAACTGAACGTCTAACTCGAACCCTAGCTTTTGAGCCAACATTAACATGCCTCTGTTGGTTGGCATCGTCATCCCAGACATTTGTATGGTGCCTTTGTGGCGACAGTATTGAATTATCTTATTCATCAGCACTTTACCTAAGCCGTTACCCTTAAGATCAGAGCGGATCAAAATGGCAAATTCAGCGTCGGTGTTTTCTGGGTTGATTAAAGCGCGTGATACCCCAATGATTGGTGAGCCCGGACGAGACTGACTTACAGCGACGAATGCCATTTCCCTGTCGTAATCAATTTGAGTCAAGTTTGCCAATGCTTCGTGGTTGAACTCGCCAACATCGGTAAAGAAACGTTTGTAGAGATCTTCTTTCGAGACATTTTTAATAAAGTCAGCATGATGCGGCTCATCTTCAGGAAGAATAGGACGCAGCAACACCTGTTCACCGTCTTTGAGCTCAATGAGTTCTTCGTACTCTACAGGGTAAGGGCGAATCGCCAATCTTTGCTGCGCGTCCCCTTCGTATCTTTTTAATACTAAGTCTGCATCGATAATGGTGAAATTGGACCCATTAGCGAGCACTGGATGAATATCCATTTCATGTACTTGAGGGCAATCAACGACCATTTGTGAGATGCGAACAAGTAACTCTGACAGACCATGAATATCCATTGGCTCTGGCAGTTTTTGCAGGCGAATTTTGCCATTTTTTATCGCTCTAACGATAAGATAGCGGGCAAGAGCCATATTCAGTGGTGGCAGAGCAGAAGCTGCATCGATAGATTCATCCCACTCTGAACCACCTTGACCTAGTAAAATAACAGGGCCAAAGGTGTCGTCATGCTTGACTTTAATCCGAATTTCTTCGCCACCTGCTAGCTTAGCCATCCCTTGAACTAAAAGGCCATGAATGTTGGCTGAAGGATAAGAGAGCTTAGTACGATCCAGTATCGCGTCAGAGGCGTTAGCAACTTCAGTGCTGTTTCTTAAGTTAAGCATTACGCCTTGTACATCTGACTTATGAGCGATGTCAGGAGAACGGAGTTTAACCGCAACTGGGTAGCCGATTTGCTCAGCGACGTGAACCGCTTCACTTGAGTCTGACGCAATCCAAGTCGGGAGTACTTCAAAGTTGAAACAGCGCAAAAAAGGGCCGATTTGGTGAGTATCTAAAGAGACTGTGTTTTTATCCAGTAGCTTTTCTTCTATCCAATTATTCGCTTCTTTCAACTCAGCAATATGGACTGGTTCTGCGGTCGTTGGCGTTTCCATTAGTTGTTTTTGGTTACGTCTGTACTCGACAAGGTGCATGAAGGCGACTACTGCACTTTCTGGCGTGCGATATGTTGGAATACCAGCTTGAGTGAAAATATCTCGGGCAGGTTTCGCGGTGAGCTCACCAGACCAGTTGGTCAGAAAATTGAAGCGCTTGTGACGTGGGTGCGCTTTAATCGCATCAACAACCGCTTTGGCTGTTAACTCTGAATGCGCAACAGCAGAAGGGCTGTGCATGATCAGAATCGCGTCAGCACAATCTGTATCCATCAGCGCGTTCAGTGTATTCACGTAGCGAGATTGATCCGCATCGCCGACCATATCAATCGGGTTGTTGTAACTCCAGCTAGGAGGTAGAAGAGTAGTCAACTTATTCAAAGTTTCATCAGACAGCTGTGCTAATTTACCACCGCGTTCGAGCAATGCGTCGACAGCCATAATCGCAGGGCCACCACCATTGGTAATGATGGCCAGTTTCTCACCGCGTAATGGGACTGAATGTGTTAAAGTTTCTACCGCTGCAAATAGTTCATGCGAGTTGTTTACGCGCAGCATACCCGTACGACGAATCGCAGAGTCGTAGATGATATCGAGTGTATCGTCCCCACCAGTATGAGCTTTGGCTGCGAGACGTCCGGCAGACGTTCTACCACCTTTTAGAACCAAAATTCGACGGTTACGAGACGCAGCACGCGCGGCGGACATAAAGCGGCGAGCATCTTTTATCGTATCGACGTAGAGCAATATTGCCTCGGTATGGGTGTCGGTACTTAACTGATCTAAAAGATCAGCAAAGTCGATATCTAGAGCATTGCCGAGCGAAATAAACGCTGAAAAGCCGATATTTTTGTCATTGGCCCAATCAAGAATGGTCGTACACATCGCCGCGGATTGAGAAATAAAGGCAATCTTGCCTTTTTCAGCAGTAACCGGAGAAAATGAAGCGTTGAAATTCACCCAAGGCAGCACTAAACCTAAACTGTTGGGGCCGAGTATGCGCATACCACTTTGTTTGGCAATTTTAAGACAGGCAGACTGAATACTGTCGCCATCATCATTGGATAAATGCATATCGGCAGAAAGGACGATTACCGATTTAACCTGTTTATCTGCAAGCTGTTGAAATAAAGCTTGATTGTATTTTGCATGAGTACACAAGATAGCCACATCGGGCACGATCGGCAATTGATCGACTGAAGAATAGGCGAGTACACCACAAACCGATGAATATTTTGGAGTGACGGGCATAATCGCACCTTCGAAGCCGCCATGAAGTAAGTTCTTCATCACGATATTGCCGGCTCGCATCGGTTTAGTCGATGCACCAATAACGGCGACAGAACGAGGTTTAAAGAGTTGGTTCAAGTTGCTCATCTCATGCTCCCAATACAGCGACAACACTCATCCTAGCGAACCTAACTGGTAAATACCCAGAGATTTTGATGTTGTTTTAATCAGATCACTGGGGCGCTGGTTAAGTTTGTGCCATGCGTCACAGTGTATTGATATATAATTAGAATGTTGGGTTGATTCTCTTCCTTTCTAACGGCATGATTTACAGTAATTTCTAGTTAAGGCATTTAAAATTTCATGAAAAAAATTGCGATTGTTGGCTTATCAGTGGTGCTTTCTGCATGTGTATCGAGTGATTATGTCACCGATGTGAGCTCGGAAAGCTATCGTGAGGATTACAAAACAGCTAAGGTTGAACAACCAGTTGTATCACAGCAGGGAATGATCAACGGCATTTCAGAAGACAACGTTGCTGTTGTTAATATGTCTACTCCAGAAAAACAGGCTGTGAAGACACAGGCTAAAGCGAAACCCGCTAAAGTGAAACCAGCTGTAGCGATTATTCCGCCTACTGCTAAACAGAAAGCGATGAACCCGCGTTATGGTTTTACTATTCAAGTGGTTGCTGTAGGTTCACAAACTAAGGTTGATCAGTTTGCACGTAAATTACCACGTGACAACCAACCTATCTGGGAAAACTATAAAGTCGTGAACGGTACGAAATGGTACTCAGTGCTTTACGGTGATTACGCAACTCGCACAGATGCAAAAAAAGCGATCAATGAACTTCCAAGTGAATTCCAATCATTGAAACCTTTTGTGAAGAGCATTGATGCAATCAAGAACTCTCAATACCCAACTTTGAACAAGTTGAACTAATACCATTTTTATAAGAAGGGGCTATCGCCCCTTTTTTTACGTCTAAATTGTAAGCACTCAGAAGCCAAATTCCAGAAATTCTTTGCTAAAACCGTGTAACTGTATGCGCTTTTGATTATCATGTTTTTCTAATCCCTCTGTTGTGTCACGGAAAGATCGATTAATGACTAATACGACAATTCTTCTTCTTTGCGGTGGTGGTTCATCTGAACATGAAGTATCACTCGTTTCTGCAAACTTCCTTCAATCTCAGCTAGAACAGACGTCTGACTTTAACGTTGTACGTGTAGAGATGAAAACAGATGGGTGGTACACCGACAGTGGTGACCTTGCGTACCTTGATACCAACTCTGGCACATTGAATACTAACTCTCAGCAGATCAAGTTAGACTTTGTTGTTCCTTGTATTCATGGTTTCCCGGGTGAGACTGGCGATATTCAATCAATGCTTGAGCTATCGGGTATTCCTTATTTAGGTTGTGGTCCTGAAGCGAGTACCAACAGCTTCAACAAGATCACGTCTAAGTTATGGTATGACGCGTTAGGCATTCCGAATACACCGTATATTTTCCTTTCAGAGAACAGCGAACAAGCTTATGAGCTAAGTGAACAAGCGTTTAAAAAGTGGGGAAGTATTTTTGTCAAAGCCGCTCGCCAAGGTTCTTCAGTAGGTTGTTACAAGGTAACGGAGTTGACGCAATTACAAGCAGCTTTAGATAATGCGTTTGGTTATTCGGACCAAGTACTTGTTGAGCAAGCGGTGAAACCGCGTGAGCTAGAAGTAGCGGCTTATGAGATTGATGGCGAGCTGCATATCACAGCGCCAGGTGAAGTGATTGCACCGCAAGATGCGTTCTATTCTTATGAAGAGAAGTACAGCACAACAAGTCACTCAACAACTAAAGTGGTTGCTACTGACTTGAACGAAGATCAGCTAGAGGTGATCCGTACCAGCTCAGAAAAAGTGTTTACGCAAATGCGTCTACGTCACTTATCTCGTATCGATTTCTTCTTAACGCCTAACGGTGAAATCTACTTGAATGAGGTTAATACGTTCCCAGGAATGACACCGATTTCAATGTTCCCTAAAATGCTTGAGAACAATGGACATAGTTTTGCGGCGTTTCTAGCGAACTGTGTAAAAACATCGATCTAAGTCCATGGCTTGATTGATTTGAAGACTACCTTTTCTTCATCTGCCTGTGCCTTATTGCCGAGATAGTGATAAGGCATAGCAGCGCTTCGCCAACGACCAAATTGCTGTATCTCCTTTACTTTCTTCCCCTGTTTAGCAAGGTTCTGAACTGCGCCAACTCGTAGTGATTGACCAGAAAACTGAACGTCTAAGCCAAGTTGGCTACTTGCATTACGCAATATACGAAAGATTGAAGAGTCATCGAGTGAACTATTACTCGTAACACCGTGCTTATCGATAGCTGTGAAAAGCGGACCGCTAGAAGACACTTTGGATTGAATCCACTTGTCCAGAAAAAGACTAGCAGATTCAGATAATGAATAGGTTGAAGAGCCAACGCAAAGTTGTTTGGTGCATGAGTCACCGATAATATCTTGATGGGATAATACTTTAAGTTCGCCACGTTTCAACATGCACTCGAACATTATGTAGTAGATCGCGAGATCTCGTTTGTCTTTTAATTTAGCTGAAGGCTCAAGACGTTGAGTAATCATCTTTAAGTGTTTTAGCGTAAAAGGCTTTGCGGATGTCGCGTCGTGTTTTTTGTCTAACCTTAGGCGCGCCATAAGGGTTTGAATGGCTTGGGTAGCGGTAGGGTCAGCAACCCCAAGTATTCTATGAACTAGACCAATGGTTACCCCGTAACGCTTTATTGTCGAATATTTTCTTTTCTGAACTTCGCGTTCCAAAAACAAACGAACAGCGGTCGAAGAGGCTGGAATAGGGCGTACATGCTTACTCTGACAAAACTCACTAAACAGATTCCAATCTTTTCTCATAGCTAACAGTGAGTTATGGGAGTAAGAATGATCTGTTAGAGAGTTGATATCTTCCAATTCAACAGGATTTAAAAATGTAGAAATAAATTGATTTCTTTCGTCTTTGCATGTGATGACACGAACGATTTTCTTCATTTATACGCACTATAACCAATAAACTTACAATAAATATACTTGATAATGAGCAATTTACAATTATTATTAAACTAATCTACTTCAACGATAATAACGATTATGGCTGCTGCTACTTACAGAGGCTTTGTCCTCAAAACTGCTGGAAATTCAACGGAAGTTTGGCAAGTTCAAATTAAGAGCCATGTGCTGTCAGGCAGCATGGCTGCTGTGAAAAAGAGTATCGATTGGTTTTGCGATACGGCTACGATCATCGACCCTAAAGAGTTTAGCTCGTTGGCTGAGAAGAAAACCGCGACTGGAAGCCCTGTACAGGAAAACTTTAATGGTTATACGCTAAAAAATGACACCGGTGATGTAAATAGTTGGTACTGTTTCTTCAATGGTCGTCTTATTAAGGGCGGAAAACTTGCCATACAGAAGCATATAGAGGCATACTTGTTGGCTAAGCAAAAAGCCGAACAGCAACAGAAGAAATAGCAATTATGACTCTTGTATATAGTACTGATGTAGGTCGAATTAAACCTGAACAAGAAAAGCCTCAGCGTGAAAAAGGCGATGGAATCGTCCGTATCACACGACAAACAAAAGGACGTAAAGGTAAAGGCGTCTCTATCGTAACTGGATTAGATTTGGATGACGCACCTTTAAAGCTGTTAGCAGCAGAGCTAAAAAAAGTATGTAGCTGTGGCGGTTCTGTAAAAGATGGCACAATTGAAATTCAAGGCGATACACGTGACAAGATCAAAGCACACCTTGAAAAGAAAGGACACACAGTAAAACTAGCCGGTGGTTAAACCTAAAAACAGGTTTGCTAATCTCTGATTATCAAACTAGTTATTAGGTATTTTATGTAAAATGCGTTTATGTTGAATTAGACAACATATATAACGTGTAGCAGGCCTGTTTCAATAGAGCACTTCGTTGTGCTCTTTTAATTTTGCCTTTTATTTAACATAATATACATAATACGCACTTAGACATTTTGTTGTGGTGACTTTCTATCGGCTCAACTCTTCCAAATCACACTTTATGTGAGTTGACCTTATACGTGAAAAAGCCCACGTTTATGTGGGCTTGGACTCTGTTACTTCAACGTTCTTAATATGTGGCTAACATATTCGGCTTGATGTTTAGCATCAGCTAATGCACTGTGTTTGATGCCTTTAAATGGAATGTCTTTCTTAGGGTTAATTCCCCTAAAACTTCTTCCCAAGTCAACCACCGTTCTTACGTCTCGCTCATTCCAGAATCGCCACGGCACATACTGTTCACCCATGCAGTATTTGTAGGCATTACGCAAGATAACACAATCAAACGATGAGCCATTTCCCCAAACTTTCACAACATCATAATCCATATGCTCAGCAACAAACGCCCTAAAACGATGTAACGCCTCATCCAGAGACATTCTATCGGCTGAGTTTAATTTCTCTCTCGCTGCTCGCTCTTGTTGTAACCACCAGAGAACCGTTGAACCATCGATTTCACCGTATTGGCTTGCATCTTCTAGATCAATAACACACTCAAAAGCTGCTCCAATTTCACCACTGATTGGCTCAAAAAAACACGCCCCAATAGAAACAATTGCAGCGTCTGAACCTTTTCCCATTGTTTCTAAATCTAGCATCAAGTTGTTCATTTTATTCATTTCCTTTGTTGTTTGTTTCAATGGCAACGTGCATGGTCACACTGCGGATACGTCGCTTTTTTTGGCAAAATGGACAATAGACTTTCACCTGATTGTGCTCTGGTATGACGGAGCTTTCTAAAAACTCACCACAAGTCCAACACTTCAGATAAAAGACCCTCATATATTCACCATCTCCACTAAGGCCGAAACCTCAGGCTTACGTGGGTGTTTTGAATAAGACTGCTGTAGCTCTCCAAGCCATTGGTAAGCTTCCTCAAGCAAGACAACATGTGAATCAAGGTGCTTCTGTAGTTCATCGTCCATCAACAAATGCTCTGACATGCGCTTTCTCGACAACTTAAGCGTGATTCGCATGTGTTGAAGGCGTTCAAAGCTATAATTGATGCGTTTAACATCGGTCATTGTAGGTTGCTTTTGAGCGGGTTCATGGTCTAAATCGACTAAACTTAACGCATTGCAGTGCCTACATATGACTCCAAAACGTCTAGCGGTTGTATTTTCAGTGGTTCTGTGATTATTATGTTCAAACATTGAATGTATCCTTTTCGATGTGCAATTCAGGGCTAGCTGAGTACCAGTCAGTTAGCCCACTTCATTTTTAAGCAACGAGTTTATTACTCACATGCTCAAACTCTTTCAAATCACATTCCAATAGCCCTGAAAGCATTTCAAGCATACGCTTATTGTCGCTTTGCTTAGCTGCCTTGCTGAATGACGTTTCAAGCATGTTTGGATGCAATGCTGACAACTCTTTGAGCTTGGCATAAGCTAGAATAGCAACCAGCTTACGACCTCGTTCATCGGCTGCACCACCAAGAAAGCCACCTTTATCCTTAAACTGACCTTTCTTATCAGCTTCAAAGTGTTTGATTAATGCTGCTGAAAGTTGCTGTGACTCTTCTGGAAGTGTTGGCGTTGTTTCCTGCGCTACTGGGCGTTTAACCAGTGAAATGACATCCATCATGTCATGTGCAAGTTCAACTAAGGCGTTACTCGATTCGCTATCGTCTACTTTTTCAAGGTTGCCAATAGATTGTTCGATGTTCTCTTTCGCATGGCCTGTTAATACGTCATCATCGTCTGGATGGTCAAAGTCATAGCCATACTCTTCATACAAGCCAACCAGTGTTTTCTTATCACGTAGTGTTAATGTGCCCTTCTCTTTCTCGAAATGGCTAAGCGTATTGCGGTTGCCGTCAAGCAACTGTTTGCCAACCATAGCGAGTGATAGACCAAGTGAAATGCGAGCTGCCTGGAACTCTGCCCCTGTTACTTTATTTGCATTCATTGTATTGATTTCCATAGATAGATTTTAAGTGTTGCATGCATTGCACAGACCTTGCAGTGCAAGGGTTTGGCAGTTTTTTCATGCAGTTGATTTCAAGCGCATGCAAGCAATAAAGCACCTGCATGCAGCCCAAAAGGTTTAGCCGTTTAAGCCAACAACCCAAGTCTGACTAAAGTTGTTTGGTTTAGGTTCGACATTCACGTCGATATTGGCGAAAGGCTTAAGTTGCTGAAACTGAGAAATGCACAAAGGGTCGATATCAAGCTGACGCTCTTGATAGCCGTTACCCGTTGCGGTCATGTGAGGAGTGCTAATCTCTTCGATTGGCATTGCAAGGTGAATCTTACTCATTTCGTAAGGGTTACCCTGACCTTTATTCGATACACCACTGCGTTGGCTAATGCCCATAAATACAACTTTCATGTTTACCTCTACTTGTTAGTCAAAATGCTCTCGTATCCCCGTTCTGGTTCGGGGTTCAATTGAGCTGTGATTGGATTCGGTTTAAAACGTTGTTGTTTGTGTCGGGTTAAGGTCATCTCGCCATCTGGCCAAATGACTAAAGAGAGTGATTCGCGAGGTGTTAGTGGAACCTCTGTACCATTTAGGAACTGGTCTAAATCAAACGATTCATCCAGTTGTAAGTGCTCTTTTAAACGTGCTGCTGGGTCTTCTGATAGACCGATTTCATGGGATAAGCGATGCGTTACACCAAATGCAACGGCAAGTGATGAAGTATCCTGAATGTGAGCTAATGGTGATACTGGCTCGATATAATCAGCGGGACGTTGATTGTCGAAGTCAAAACGTAAGATTTGGCTTAATGGCATGCGTTTTCCCTCTGTGAGCTGCTGAATGTCAGCACGAGATAAACCAACGCCTTGCAACTCTTTTACATTGCGGTAGAACGTCGCTTTGGTCATTGACTCTTTGACTTCTGACCAACCACGGTCACACAGGCGCGTGTAAAAGCCATAGATGCGGTCAGCTTTGGCATAAGAGACATTTCCCTTAGGCGTCACTGAGTGGTAAGCCATGCGTAGTAACTGCTTGATTTTGTGGTCGTTGTAAATCTCTAGCTCTTCACCTTCCACGGCGTTTAATAGATCTTTAAACAACGCTTTGAACATGTATTCACAAAACGAATAGCCATTGATTTGTTCAAAACGTTCAGCGTGACGAAGTACCTTCCAGATATTGCAACTCCCCACTTCACGCTCAATAAATCGCTTCTTTGCACGCCCCTCAAAACGTAAACGGCATGCAGCAAACTGGCGTAATTCTGGGTTGTTTAATTGAGCTAACACATGGTCATAACGAGAAGTGCCCTCTTTACGGGCCTTGCGCTCTAGCTCAGAGGCTTGCTTCTCTACTTCATCCGCTTTTGAGTAAATAAGTAGTGTTTTAGCTCGACCTGCATCTGGGTTCTTTTCGGATGCTTTATTGAAGTAAAGTGACGTTTCGTAGTCAGCGTTGCGAGCTGGGCGAATGGAGCGGTTAGAGATATTACCAAGTGCTTTAAGTGTTTGACGTAGCGTGTCTTTATCACGTAGCTGTATCGAGTATGTGCAGTCCAATTGACGAATTTCACCCAAACCAACATCAAGCAGTGCAAACAGTTCAGGCTGAGATTTAGCAAGAGCTTCAAGCATGAATTCAATGCCTAAACGTAAGTTATCTGAACCGTATACGTTATGACCTTGCATTACTTTTGCTGGCGATGCTTTCAACTCAAAGAAAGGCCAGTAAACATTGGCGCGAGGCTCTGAATCAAAAGCTTTACAAGCGATATCAGTAAATGATGACGGAATGGTTTGGTAAGGACAGTAGAGATCGTGAATCCCGTTTTCAGCGTTGGCATTGATAGCAAATTCAATGTCCCCTGCTGCGATTTTTAGACCTGTTTTTTTAGCCAGTTCTTCAAAATTCAAGAACCCGCAATCACCCATAACGGTAACCACGTCTTTCTTAAATGGTATTTTGAAGTTGATTTTGTCAAACACTGCTAAAAGCCCGTCAAGTGTCACATGTGAATTTGTTGGTGTCACCTATGGTTCCAAATTAAGATCTCAAAGTCAACCATAAATGAGACTTTATAAGTGTCTCAAATGACACTCTGAGAGTTCAATATGAAAAAGTGGGTTTATACTCAAAGCAGTTCTAAGTAGTTCGAAGGGTCACGAATGGTCATGAGTGGTAATGAAAAAGAAATGTTAGTGTCAGATACGTTCGAAAAAGAAATCGCAGAAAGATTAAAAAATGCGATATTAAGCAACGGTGGATATGAAGCCATTAGCGAAAACACAGGAATTAGTCTTAGCACCCTAAAAAGAACGGCTGCTGGAAAAACTGAACCTAAGTTCTCTACGGTTGCCTTGATTGCTAAATCTACTGGGAAAAATTTAAGTTTCATCGCCTATGGAACAGGTCCTGAGGATGCAACCGTAACAATCGATGGTGAAAATCGATTAAATTCGTTAATCACTGAATTAACTAAGAAAACTGAATTACAAGCCGCTCAAATCGAAACTTTATCTGCGAGACTGGATAAGGTAGAACATAACTAGAAGTATCGTATTGAGACTAAAAGCCGCTATTAGAGCATGCGGCTTTTTGAGTTCACCACTCAAGAAAAAGGATCAAAAAATGGACGTATTCGCTAACGCTCAACTCAACATTACAGCAATACAAGTTATTGTTATGACTGCTGCTGGTTTCCTTGCCTGTGTAGCTTGCAAAAATGGTAATTTTAAACTTTTAGGCGTGATGCTTGGTGTGTTGGGTTTTACTTATATGACCGTATAAGCTGACAGTTCGTAATGGCTTAGCAGGAAGGAGGCTTCTAGAATGCGTTTAGAGCGTCGATAGACTGACCGCGCCCCGTTGAGTAGATACGTCTACTTTAAGTTTCTCAGGGGCTTGGTGCTGCGTTCTCGCTTCGCAATCACTTATCCCTGCGGGGCGAGTCCCCAAACGCTGAAAGGAGATCGATAAACGATCTCCTTTCTTGTGTTGGAACTCTAGTAAAAGTGCGCATTATGGAAATTATGTGTACGGGCTTCACTGGCAAAGCGATTCGCCCTCGCCACCTTCACACGCTGTCGCCCTGCTTCGTCCCTCAGCATGCTAGGCGTGGAATCATTACCTCGTTCGCCCACCCTTTGCGAATCGTTCAGGCCAGAGGCAAACCCTCAACATAATTCCAAACTACATAATACGCACTTAGGCTGTAAGAGCAAATTCGTAATGTCCGCGGTTTTAGCCACTTTAAAATGTCCTCCTAAGATTAACAGTATTGTTTGCTTTTGAGGCTTTAACCGATGCTGATTACGATGAGTGAAAAAGATATTTATCGATTTAAGGTTCTGTCTGACGTCTGTGAAAAGCGATTTGGTCAAGTTGATGCTGCAATTATTCTAAATGTGTCTTTCGTTATACTCGGGCGCTTACTCAATCGACTCTCCACTTTAGGAACTCAAAGGTGCGCTTTTGAAAACGCAGTCACCTTACTTCAGCACTTGTTTAACTGGCGCTAATTGCCAATCATTATAGGTATATGACCTTGCGCTCGCCATGTAACGCAAATTCAGGTTTCTACTCTTTAATAGGATCTCTACGAATAGATCGTTTTCACTGCGGCTAATTGGCTTAAAGGCCAAGACTGAATCATGACAAGTACGGGTAAATTCAAGTGGTGTTCCGTTCGCTAGAATGCTGACGTTTGCTTTATCAGTGAAATATTCATTTTGACCACACTCCACACCCGCTAAAGACAACTTCAGTTGCTTACCGCTTAAGACACTCAATGTTGGTAGCGCGATAGATTCAGCCAATACAGCTTGAGTTTGAGCTGATACCGAAATTGGCGCAGCGAAAACTAAGGCTGCAAGTACCAGTATTTTGCACTTATTAGTAACCATGTCTATTCCTAACCCTAGATTATGAAAACGAATAATCAATAGGTTAGCACATCAATCCCACCATGTTCAGGTGACACTTCTTAGTTTTGGATATTTTCCAATTAGCTCGTCGCTAAATGATTCTGCTAGTGAGTACTTTTGTTACGCCATAACCACGCAGAGCATTACACTAGATGACAGTAAGTGCTCACACCGAAAACTTTCAGGAGTGTAATTTAATTACAAAGTAAATTTCCATATTGCCACTAAAAGTATTTTGTTCTACTGTAAGTCATTGATAATTATTTATTTTGTTGTGATTACCGGTTTGCTTGATCTAGCTTACAGCTTTATTACAAATGGATGTTTTGTTGGTTGCGAGAGGTGTTAGACAGGTTGTGGTTGCAGTGCTATAGCTAATAGCGATATTTTGTAGTGTTATAGTGCGCTTTAAAATTTGGGTAAAAAAAAGAGCAGTGCCCTGCTCTTTTTTAATGTTGTGTGGTCAGTTATTGTTTTGCAGCTTCTGCCCTAATCTGCTCAGCAACAACTTTGATTGCTTGGGCTGTGCTCATGCCCTCTGCCATGAGCTGTTGGATTCGCTCTACAGCTTTCTGTTGTTCTTCGTGCGAGAGTGGCGGTAAATCGTCAAACATAAAAAAGGCTCCTAACATTTAGGTGCCGACTATATTACGAATTGTACGATTAGGCTAGTGCCACCTGCCCCGTTGCTTAGTAACTGGTTAAGAAGTTTACGTAAGCACCCATAGAGTTTTCATTGGTGTAGCTCGCACCTATATCTAACTGGAACAGGTTTAACGGTGATAGACCAATACCTGCTGTTACGGTATCGTCTAGATCATCATAAGCTAGGTTACGTTTCCAACCCGCGCGTAGTTTCAGCTGACGCATAATGTCGATTTCACCACCGACACGCAACATTTGAGTGTTGTCATTGAAATTAGTGTATCTCTCTTCTTCATTCAGATCGTAATCGACACTAATCGTTGCGTAATCTGCAACTAGGCCAACACCAACTGTGTAAAGTGGACGCATCTGGTATGCATAAGATACAGGATCAAATGTGCGGCTTTGTGAACTATCGATGCTTGATGTAACAGTTGAACCCGCAAGTTCTATGGTTTGGATATCACGTGAGATAAGGTTTGTTGCAGAAAAGCCAACGCGTAAAGGCCCATAGAACCATAAGAAACCAGCGTCCATATTGAACATGGTTTCGCCAGTGCCATTGTCACGGACGTCTTTAATGTCATAGTTGTTTAGGTTCGCAGAGTAAACGTAGGTATAGATACGTTGGATCTTAGGTGTAATACCAAATGAGATATGTTGGCCAAGGAAAGTTTGATACTTAGCAAGTGAAATACCAACTTCCGTTACCCCAACGCCTACCGCGTTAACTGCGCTTAACTCGGCATTAATAGCCGGGTTTAAAGCCGTATCAATACCACTGTTCGCCCCATTATAAATATCGGTTTGTGCGAATGATTCTGCGTATGCTTTACCAAAAACGTTCGCTGCTATATAGCGATTTGGAATTGCAAAAGCGACAACGCCACCAAACTCAAGTTTAGCGATATCACCGTTGAGTGCATCTAGAGTACTTTCGAGTTCAGAGATATTTGAATAATCCCCACCAATCGCTTGGTCAATTAGGCCCGCTGCATTATCGAGATCATCAACCATCATATGCTAATCGCTATATGACAAACCGAAGCTTGGTGTGATCATACCAACATCGTCATTACGACGGTAAATAGCAGTCAGTGCTGGGTTGTAAAAAGGAGCAGTTAGAAAATTTGCTGAGACAACGCCAACACCACCCATCGCATCGCCACGGGCTTCGATTGCATAGTTTGCTGCTGACGCTGATGAAGCTGCAAACATAATAGACAACGATAAGAGCTTTAATTTATTTTCCATATCGGTATAAAATTTTTCTATTCCATGGGTTTATATCGGCATATTGTGAATTAACTTGAGCTATTCATCCACCGAAACATCATACGTTTTACTAATTGTTTGGGATTGCTCTACGATAATTGGCCCTTGCCAGCGTTGGTGTTTCATTGATACGGTCAGAACGTATCGCCCTGGCTTAATTGGAACATTATCTAGTGCGGTCGGATAGTCGGAATCGTAGCTCTCTCCCCACACTTGGCTATAATTGCCATCCACATAGTCATACACTGCAGTTTCTAACTTGGGTAATGGGCAGTGTCGATTCAGTAATGCGTTCTTTTCTACTTTCCATTGTGCTTTTGAGTCCCAACGTACCGACACTTTTGCTTTTGGCTCACCAAGTAATAGCCATGAGCTCCAAGATGTTTCGTCTACAGCGGTGATATCAAGGCGGTATAGTCCCATCTTAACGCGGCTATTTAAGTTATAGCGTTTCACATAACGAGTGAATTTGTCGTTTTTATCGTTCGGTTCTTTGGTAACCGTCGTATCCGTCGATAACACCTTGGATACCCAACGAGTGAGAGAAATCTCTTTTAGTTCTTTGTTCGTGCCAACTTCAACGATTGCACGATAAGAGTCTCTACCAGGGCTCTGAATCTCTGTACGGCGAATCAAGACGCTACTGAGCCAGTCAGGGAGTGATTTATTGTCTAGCCCCTTCCCACAGTCTACTTCAAGAGATTGAAGAAAAAGGTCGTTTAGGTGTGGGACAATGCTTTCGTTCTTTTCAAGCTGCCAAACTTCGACTAACGAGGTGAACATGCCGGGCAAGTCGCCATCAAGCAGATGCTTGTGCGCTTGTGTTAAAGGTGAGTTACTTTCAAACCAAGGTATTTGTACGGCTGAAAGAGGTGCACTTAATACCAGTGCACCGATTAATGTTACTGTTCTAACCATTAAGCTTTCATTTTGTAGCCAACGCCACGAAGCGTTTCAATCTCAAGGCCTGGTAACTTCTGACGCAGCTGAAGTACGTGTGTATCCACAGTGCGCGTTGTTGGGAAGTGGTTATAGCCCCAAACGTGATCCAGTAGCTCGTCACGCGTGAATACTCGTCCCAGATTGCTTGCTAGGAATAGCAGCAGATCGAATTCAGTACGAGTTAGCGTAATCGCTTCGTCTTTGTACTGAACTTCACGAGTTGCTTTATCAATAACTAAGTGTTCAGTAATTACTTTGCTGTCATCAACAGCTTCACCTTCAGGTGCACGCAGCTGTGCACGAATACGTGCAAATAGTTCTGCTTCAGCGAATGGTTTAGTCAGGTAATCATTCGCGCCAGCGTCTAATCCCATAACTTTGTCTTTAACGGTAACCAAAGCCGTTAATAGAATGACAGGCACCTCTTTGATGTTCTTCCATTCAGGTAAGTGTGTTACTGAATCGCCATCAGGTAACTGACGGTCGAGAATCACTAAGTCTGCTTTGTCCCAGTACTGAGCAACATCAGCGATGGTTTCTGAGTGGAAGCATTCGTATCCCGCTTGCTCCAAACTTACTAGAAGTCCATCAGCTAAGTTTTTGTCGTCTTCAACAAGAAGCAGTGTCTGTTTCACAGGGTATCTCCAAAATAAACGTTGTCGGTGGACCAACTAAAGACATTTTACCGCCCATTCGCCCTACCATTGATTCAACGATGGTTAAGCCTAAGCCAAGGCCGCTTTTACTTACAAAAGGTTTTCTGAGCTGACGCCAATCTTTTGAAGACAACTCACCTTGGTCAATCACTTTAACCGTAATCTTTTGCTTACAAGTGGTAACCTCAAGCACCACTGGCGCAACGCCGTACTTAACAGCATTGCGTATTAAATTGTCTATACACGTACCCAACCAATATACATTAAGTTTGGCAGCGATATCTTCATTGATAACGAATTCGATATTACTATTGAACTCTTCTTCAATCTTAAACTCAAGCCACTCTTTTACTGACGGAACCCAATCAGTTGCCAATGGCTTATTATCTGATTGCAAATAGTCTTTACTTGCTTCAGCTAACTGCCTTAAACGCCTAGAGTCTTCACATAAGCGACGAAACTCATCATAAACCGTTTCCGGTAGTTGCTCAAACTCACGCCTGAATCCCTCTACCGTTAGTGACAAGCTCGCAATTGGCGTTCGAAGCTCATGCGTAAGGATCTGCAAGATGAGCATGCGACTTTTCATCTCTTGTCGCTTGGTGTTCCAGCGATACACCGACCAACCAAGCACCAATAAGATGTTAGCGATAACAAGAGCGACCATGCTCTTGCGTAGTAGATCAGAATGATCTTTGGCATCCCAACACAGGTTGCCTCGACGTACAAAACAGCTGCTCGACTCTTTACGGAGAGTAAACGACAGCCCTGCGGTTTCGACGTTTCGTCGCCAAATATACTCAGGGAAAATTAAATAGTTATCGCTCTGCCTAAGCCAAAGTTCATCGCGCTCAATAAACATACTAGAGCCAGAAATAAGCGCCATGATGGCGTCTTCATCCATGCGCTGTAAACGACCCAGCAAGGTAGAGTCTGGTGCTAGTGAACGCTCTTTAATGTGCATGTATTGTTGAAGATCATCTTTTCTCTCTGGATAAACATCAACATAACGACTCGCATAAGTTCCCCCTCCTGGATGTATTAATGCACTTCGAGAGAACCATTTGTTAGTCAGCCTATTACCCTTGCACATTGCACGTGTATATACCAGCGGTTCAGTAATAAGCGGACTTAGGGGTAATCGACCGGTACAGTTCTTAGCGAGTTGATAGAGCCTCTGGATATCTTTCAATGGATACGCAGAAGTCTGAGGTAACATGGACTCAGGTGTCAGTAGGCGCGTCGGGTAATCTGTTTGTAGACTGCGAATATCATACGATGCAGTCGCTTTATCTTGATCAAAAAGATCGACGAATTGGTCAATACGCTCGGGCAATGACTCTGAATATGCGTTACCACTTAGCAGTAGCAATGAAATTGACAGTGTTTTAATCGTCGTTTTAAGCAATGTAAAATTCAATAAATCAGTGAGTTAGATTTAGAGTAAAACATTATCGCAAAAAGATAAAACTGAAATGTGATATCAATGTCAGAAATAATATTGATAGAAGAAAAGAAGCCAGCTGTTAGCGCTGGCTTCTTAGTTAGAAAGGTTGTGTTATAGCGCTTTTGAAATCGCGTCTACGCTCTCTTTCGCATCGCCGAATAACATTTGGGTGTTCTCTTTAAAGAACAGTGGGTTTTGAACGCCGGCGTAGCCAGTATTCATTGAACGCTTAAATACGATAACGTTTTTCGCATTCCAAACTTCAAGTACAGGCATACCTGCAATTGGGCTGTTTGGATCTTCTAGTGCAGCAGGGTTTACTGTGTCGTTTGCACCGATAACAAGAACTGTATCTGTTTCGCCGAAGTCATCATTGATTTCGTCCATTTCAAGTACGATATCGTAAGGTACTTTTGCTTCAGCAAGTAGTACGTTCATGTGACCAGGAAGACGTCCCGCAACGGGATGAATACCAAAGCGAACTTCAATGCCCTGTGCGCGTAGCTTTTCAGTAATCTCATGTACTGGGTACTGCGCTTGAGCTACTGCCATGCCATATCCAGGAGTGATGATTACAGATTTTGAACCTTTAAGCATATCTGCCACGTCTTCCGCGAAAGTTTCGCGATGTTCGCCCTGCTCTACGTCATCAGAAATAATCACCTCTTGGCCGAAGCCGCCTGCGATTACACTAACAAACGATCGGTTCATTGCTTTACACATGATGTAAGACAGAATCGCACCGGAAGAACCAACTAGTGCACCTGTAACAATCAATAGGTCGTTTGCCAACATGAAACCTGCTGCCGCTGCTGCCCAACCAGAGTATGAGTTAAGCATTGAAACAACGACTGGCATATCTGCACCGCCGATTGACGCCACTAGGTGGTAGCCAAACGCAAAGGCGATAAGTGTCATAACGATAAGAGCAAACATGCTACCGTCAGCTTTGACGAAGTAGATCATAAGTAGCGTTGAAACTACGATCGCCGCAAGGTTGAGTTTGTGTTTGTGAGGAAGGTTTAGTGGTGATGATGAGATCACGCCACGCAACTTACCAAATGCGACAATAGAGCCTGTAAATGTTACAGCGCCAATGAATACACCTAGGAAGACTTCAACTAAGTGAATGACGTGTGCCGCATGCGCTTCTTGAGGGTTCAAAGAGGCAATCACTGGCGCGTCAAGGTAGCTGTTGTAACCAACCAGTACCGCTGCCATACCAACAAAGCTGTGTAGAATTGCCACAAGCTCTGGCATTTCTGTCATTTCAACTTTCTTAGCGTAGTGGATACCGATACCACCACCGATGACCATAGCGATAATGATCCATACAAGACCTTCTGACTCTGGGCCAAAGATCGTTGCGATCAGTGCGATAGACATACCCGCAATACCGTAGTAGTTACCCGATCTTGCGGACTCTTGCTTAGACAACCCTGCCAAGCTCAAAATAAAGAATAAAGCAGCAACAATATAAGCTGCTTGTACTAATCCTGCAGACATTCCCTGTTACTCCTTAGTCTTTACGGAACATTTCAAGCATACGCTTGGTGACGGTGAAACCACCGAAAATGTTAATACTTGCTATAAGTACAGCGATGAAAGATAAGAACGAGACTACCCCATTCCCTTGTCCTATTTGCAGTAGTGCACCTACTACGATGATGCCTGAGATTGCGTTCGTTACCGACATTAGTGGTGTATGCAGCGCATGGGTGACGTTCCAAACAACGTAATAGCCAACGACACATGCAAGAACGAATACCGTGAAGTGCGATAAAAACGCAGCGGGTGCAACAGACGCTACCCAACCGAAAGCACCTAGGCCGATGGCAAGAGCTGCAATCTTCTTAATTGGAGAAACTGGTTCTTCAACTTTTGGTTCAGGTTTAACAGTTTGCGCTGCAGGTTTCTGTTCAGGCTGTGCTGATACTTGGATTGGCGGCGCTGGCCAAGTCACCTCACCTTCTTTCACTACTGTTACGCCGCGTAGAACGACATCTTCAAAGTCGATGTTTATGTTGCCATCTTTTTCTTTGGTTAGAAGTTTAAGAAGGTTAACAATGTTTGTTGCGTAAAGTTGAGAAGATTGAGTCGGTAAGCGACCAACCATGTCGGTGTAACCAACGATCTTAACACCATTCGCTGTCGTGATTACTTGGTCAGCGACCGTGTACTCACAGTTCCCACCATTTGCGGCAGCAAGGTCAACAATGACGCTGCCCGCTTTCATGCTATCTACCATTTCTTTGGTAATTAGCTTAGGTGCAGGTCGGCCCGGAATAAGCGCTGTAGTAATGATGATATCAACTTCTTCTGCTTGCCTTGCGTAAAGCTCAGCTGCTTTTTTGTTAAATTCATCTGACATTTCTTTCGCGTAGCCATCACCAGAGCCAGAATCTTCTTTGAAATCGACTTCTAAGAATTCTGCGCCCATTGATTGAACTTGCTCTTTTACTTCCGGACGAACGTCGAATGCTCGAACAATTGCACCTAAACTTCCCGCAGCACCGATAGCTGCTAGACCAGCAACACCTGCACCGGCAACAAGCACTTTCGCTGGTGGCACTTTACCTGCTGCGGTAATTTGGCCGGTAAAGAATCGACCAAACTCATGTGCCGCTTCTACGACTGCACGGTAACCAGCAATGTTTGCCATCGACGATAGCGCATCTAGAGCCTGAGCACGCGAAATACGCGGTACAGCATCCATCGCCATGACGTTAATGTTCTTGCTAGAAAGTTGCTCCATTAACTCTGGGTTTTGGGCTGGCCAGATGAAGCTAATAAGACTTGCACCTTCTTTAATCAGAGCAATTTCATTACTCTCTTCAGAATACAAGGGTGCATTCACTTTTAAGATAAGATCTGACTGCCAGACTTCTTGAGTCGTAACAATCTTTGCCCCTGACGCTTCGAATGCTGAATTGTCGAAACTCGCTAGTTCCCCTGCTCCTGTTTCGACTACAACGTCGAAACCTAGTTTTAATAACTGCTCTACCGATTTTGGCGACGCAGCCACTCGCGTCTCTCCGGCGAGTATTTCTTTTGGCACACCAATTTGCATTAGCTATTCCTTGACTATTCGCAACAATGATTGTTTTGTTTTTATCCAACGGTTAGAGATACTTCAAGCATTTTGTAAGAAAAACACAAAATATCATTACATATAACCATTGGTAATGAGTCTGCATGCTGTTTAATTAGTTTTTCAACAACGAATTACATAAGTTGTAAGAGGTCTAACCAGAAGCAATAATTCATCATAAAAACAAAGAATTACGTTCATTACATAAACAAAAGAACCATCAGCATAACGACTAATGGCTCTTGAATTTATGATGTTTATCAAATTGGTACGGATCTATTGAAAAATATCGTCACCCATTTGATCAACGAACATTTGCGCTTTTTTTAGCATAAACTCATTTGCATCGCTTTCACTGGGAAGTACGTCTGAACGAATAAAGCGATGTATTTTTGTTTCATCACCAAATTGTTTTGTAATGCGCCCCGCGATTCGATACTGCCCACCTTCTGATAGAGCTTCTTGATAGATTAGATAGCCTTTGTATTCCACCGGCTCGACTTCAACTTTTGGTTGCTCTTTCGAACCTCCGAATAAGCGTGAAAACAGTCCCACTAACGACTCCTAAAATTTACTTGTGTTGCTTCAAGATTGGCTTTTCAAACCATTCTAGCTCAATATCATCATCAAATCTTTGTTTACTAAAGATAACGGGAACTTCGTCTTTACGATGTTTGCGACGGTCATCGACTATCATGCTGATAGCGGCTTCTACTGCCACTTGAGAATAAGTTTTCAACGTAACTAAGCGTTCTTCAGGTAAAGCGGATAGAAAATCAATATCATGCCTTATATATACTGGACGAAGTTGGCTGAGTGCTAAACAAGCGAGATCGGCAAGTTGCTCATGATCGAAGTGATCGACAAATTCCGGCTTAGCGAGTACTTGTCCTACGAGAGTTTCCATATAGTTATGCACATCTACACTAATTTGCATATGGCTTAGCTCCTTCTAAGATAATGCGCTGATTATACAGTATGGCTAAATTGTTCAATTGATACTATAGTTTGCACACTCTATCATCAACTTTTGTCCGCAATTTATCCATGCCCGCACTTTTCATAGATAAGTTTAGTAAAAAGCTTGGAAATTCATCAAATAAAAGTATTCTTAACAAGCATTCAATCAAAAATTCATTCGTTTTAGGCTAGGTTTCATGTCGTTTTCTATCGTCACAACTAATTGGTTCCGTGTTGCGTTGCCTCTTCTACTGTTGACGTTTATTGCTTTTGGCATGAACAACGTGATTTTATTGACTCAGTCTAATTTAGGGATCGTTTCAAAGCTCCCTTTCGTTTTGTTTGCAATTACCATCGTGTTGGCCAATGCCTTTAAGCAGAGTCGGATTGCTATGGTCGCTTGTACGTTAGCACTTTCGTATTGGGTCATTCAAAATAGATTACAATCGCCGCTCTCATATGGTACGACGATATTAGAGTTGTCACTCCTTGCCGCGCTTCTGCCAATTGCTCTGTTGTTTGTCTTTACTTATCGTGATTCGACACTGTTTTCACGCTCATTCGGCATATATTTAGTCACACTGTCACTACTTGTGTTTTGGTGTTACCTTATTCTCAGTTACTTTTATGATGGTGGCTTTGATAACATCGATGAAACCTTCCTATTTGTTTTACCACAAGTTTCTAAGCTACCTTTTATCTTAGTGGTTTACTCACTCG
This sequence comes from Vibrio sp. 2433-A1, assembly GCF_056726085.1. NCBI lineage: Bacteria > Pseudomonadati > Pseudomonadota > Gammaproteobacteria > Vibrionales > Vibrionaceae > Vibrio > Vibrio sp. 2433-A1. Next base: position 4,822 of record NZ_JBRESC010000013.1, on the reverse strand, counting down.
CTATGGTTTTGCTATTTGCTATCTGTGTGTTGAGCAAAAATCGAAACGTCGATGTGGTTATTTATTCAGCTACCCTGCTTGCATCAACAACGTTTGTCTTTTTCCACATTCCTCACATATCCAGCACTATGTTCTCATTAGCTGGTGTTTTACTGCTGGTTTATTTGCTTTCCGCCAGTTATGAGCTCGCTTTTACCGACTCGTTGACCGAGATCCCTGGTCGTCTCGCATTAGAGTCAGATCTAAAACATTTAGGACGCCGCTATACGATTGCGATGCTCGATATTGACCATTTCAAGTCGTTTAATGATACATATGGTCACGACACGGGAGATGAAGTTCTTAAGCTTGTCGCATCTAAGATGTCACATATAGGTGGGCGTGCAAAAATTTACCGTTACGGCGGTGAAGAATTTACCGTGCTCTTTAAAGGAAAGTATGCTGATGAAGCTCAGGACCACTTAGAACTGCTCCGTGCATCAATCGAAAGTTATGACATGGTGTTACGAAACCAAGATGCTCGTCCTAAAGATGACAAACAAGGGTCCAAAAAACGCGGGGCTAAAAAAGCCAGTGATACGGTGAACGTCACTATTAGTATTGGTGTTGCCGATAGTAGTGAGACATCAAAGGTTTCTGAAGTAATGAAAACCGCCGATGAAGCATTGTATCAAGCGAAAAAAAGAGGTCGAAATCAAGTTTGTATGAGTTAATCTACTTGGTTGAAATAAAGTACTATACTGCCACCTTTTAAATTACTCCCATAATTAACATTCAGCCCTAAACCGATATTGTCAATCCAACCAGATTCAAATGGTGGAGTCATTAGTAATCCGACTGAAGCTTCATAGTAGTGAGACGTCCCTAGCCGTGCGTTTGTGTCACCTCCGGCATCTATTCGTCTTAAACTGCCGTACAGAGACTGTTTAGAATGACCTAACTTGCTGATATCATAGTACGCTGAGATACCATTGCCCAAGTACCAACCTTCAGGGTTACCTATGTCAGAGTAGTTAGCGTCCCCCCATCCTTTTCCATAAAAGTAATGGTATGAGGACTTAGCATTCCAACTTCCCCAACTTGTTTTTTTGTTATATTTGAGTTCAGCGTGTGGCTCAAGAGAAGCCGCCCAAGCCGTTGTGTTGAAAAATACGCCATCGAATATTGGTTTTACATAGCTATTCGAATACTCACTTATATATTTATGGTTGTTTCTAAAATGTTGTAAATGTACGCCGATACCAGGAGTTAGTGTCCAGTTATCGGATAGCTGGTAACCGAAGCGATAGGCGGTGAATACACCAAGTATAACTTCGCTCTGTTCGTCTGGCGTGTCGGATGGCTGGATTTCGATATTCTGACGTGTTCCATAAACGGACAAACGTGTAAAGATTTGTTGTTTAATCGTAACATCATCATCACTGATATCGATTGTAAAAGGAAGTGTAGAGACAGCTATTTGTTGACGTAACTCTACAGACTCATTAGAGCCTAAATCATCATTGTGAAGATTTACCCAATCATTTGGGTTGAAGTCATGAACCCCAACAGTGAATACGTCACTGTCAGTCATAATGATAGCAGCTGAAAAAGCTTGCTCTAAGTAATCTTGGAAATAGGGGGAGCCTTGGGCAAAACTAATCGGTGAAAAGCACACTAATGACAAACCTAGATAACGGCAAGATTTAAACGTTACCATCTAATCAATAACCCAAATTCATACACAATTAGAGTAAGTTACTTCAAAAACGCCATCAAAACAATCGCTGATCACTATTGGTGAACGCTAATATATTGGTTGCGACCTGCCAGCTTCGCTTGGTAGAGCTGCTTATCGACGAGCTCATAGATTTGTTCAATGCTCTCTTTGCCATTAGGGACAAGGGTAAACACACCCTGTGACACTGTTACAAATTCAGCCACTTCACTGTATTCATGCGGGATTTTCGCTTCAAGTAACGCAGTCTGTATACGAGAAGCATCTTTAATGGCTTTTGCCTGATCGGTATAACCGAGAATAATAACAAACTCTTCACCACCGTATCGACCGACGACTTCGCCACTGCGTACGAATAAATTGGTTAAGAGCTCTGCCAATACAATTAAGCACTTGTCCCCTTCGATGTGGCCATAATTGTCGTTAAACAGCTTAAATTTATCGACGTCGAGTAATATCACGCTGAGTGGTAACTCATGTCGCCCGTGAAGCAAAATCATCTCTTGGAGTTTTTGATCGACAAAGCGGCGGTTTTTAACCTTGGTCAAACCGTCCTCTTGTGCGAGTTGTTCAAGTTCTTGATTGGCTTTCGCAAGTTGTGCTGACTTTTGCTTAAGCTCTCTACGCATAAAAGCAATTCTCTGCATCGCAATCAGTTTGGAGTTAAGCACAATCTTATTGACGGGTTTAATTAAGTAATCGTCGCCCCCTGCTTCGATCGCATTGGCAATCATTGAAGGCTCGTCGTGACTGCTTAAGAAGATAATCGGCACCCACTCAGGGTATTGTTTACGGATTTGAGCTGAAACTTCAAAACCATTCATATCTGGCATAGAGATATCGAGTAGTATTAACTCCGGTTCGAAATCCTGATAGAGCTCTAGCGCACGTCGTCCAGAATCGGCCATTTCAACAGTATGCCCTAACTGCTTTAATCGAATTGCCAATTGAATACGTTCCATTTGAACATCATCAACCAAGAGTATCTTCATAGAAGAACCGCGTACATCCACTCTAATTGCTCCGAGATTTGATAAAAAGAGTTACCCATAAGAAGGCATTTGATTAAAACTAATAAGAAATCACACGCTTAGACTAAAAATACTACACAATTACATAATCCTCCATCCAAGGTTGACATTTGGCGCCAAAATTTTACGATAACGGCGTCATATACACATATAAGAGAAGATAAACATGTCTGACGTTAATCAATCAGAACAACCGAAAGTAGATTTGGCAGAAGTTTCTGCAGAACTGCGTCAAGTTATTGAATTTGACGGAGTACCAGAAGCAATGCACTACATGGTGACGTCAATCCATGATGTTTCCGAAGAAGCGGTTCGTGAAGCGTGGAACGAGCTACCTAATAGCGCTCAAAACGTTCTAGACAACTTCGAACAATTTCACGCACTTATCTCAGTAAGCCAAGCATTTGCTGGCTTAAATGTGATGGAAGAGTTCCCTACACTTAATCTTCCGCAAGACATGACTGAAGAGCAAAAAGAAGAATACCGAGCTCAGCTGCTTGACCAAGTTTTACATAACTGTGTTAAAGATATGGTTAAACAAATTAAAAAAGCACGACGCGATCCAATTCTTAAGCGTGATTTTACAGACGTATTTGCTAAGTAAGATGATACAAATAAAGAAAACGCCGCTACATGCGTAATGCCAGTCAGTTAAGCTGACTGGCATTTTTTCTATTTGTTGCGTACTTCTTGGGTTTCAACTTCACCCATCGAGGATAACTTCTATCTTCTCTTCGAGGCGGTAAGATAAACATGGATACATGCTCTAGTAATACCTCATAGTGTTTAGGGAGCTTTCCTGGGCTTGTTAAAGGCAACGCTGCAAAGTATTGCGTCACAGCCATAGCGCTACTCGTAAAGCTCAGTTGATTTGGCCAGACGCTATCTAACCTACTTGCCGCTTTTGTCATAACCTGCCTGATAAGGTTATAGGCGAGTAAAATACCCCAGAGCTCCTGCTTAACCATATCTGGACGCTTGCTTCGCAATGTATACTCACTGTCAAGTAAGGTCTGCTTCATTTCCCGATAGCCTAATTCGATTTCCCAGCGATAACGATAGAGCTCTACGATTTCTTCGCCAGGAAAACGTAACCCATCACGCATTGATGTAAGCACCTGATACTCCTTACCTTTAATGATTTTTGAGACTAACCTTGCTTCAACTACATCAGGAAGTTCACTAAACTTCTTTCTTGCCTGAGGTGTTGTTTTAATCGCAACGATTGCATCACTCTTGCTGTACCTATGAACGACTTCATACTGGAAGTCTTTTCTCACAGGGAGCATCCAATGCCTCTCTTGGCCGACTTTGTTCCATCGGTTAAGCAGTCCCAGAGAGTAATATCCTTTGTCAAAAATAGTCAGAGAATGGTCTGGCGTTTGTTCTATGAGTTCTTCTGCAAGCCGCATTTCGTTGGTTCGATAGTCAGAGAATGCACTATCGATGAGCTGATGACTTGTAAGCTCCATCAAGCAAACCATGCGTATCTTAGGGTAAATATTTTCAGATGACTGATTACGCTGTGCTTTAAACTCTTGATGATTTTCAGGTGTATCTGCCGTTCTCCAAACGACACCATCGACAGATAGAAGATTGAGTCCACACCAAGTTTCAAACTTAGAAGATTGATAACTCTGAGCCGCCATCGTCTTAAAGACTTGTTTAACACCTTCTTCGCCTAATCTCTGCCTCGCTTGGACAACAGCACTTGGCGCAACAAAGCGCTGTTTGTCTGGTAGGACAATATCAAGTTGGTTAGCGATATCCCAAACAGATTGTTGCCGAAAAAGACTCATTCCTACAACGGACCAAAGTACTGCTTCCAAGGGTAAGCGTCTTCTTCTCACTGTTGCTACACCAGCTTTTTCAAAACCTTGCTGGATAAGCTCTGGACTAAGGATCTCAGAGTATTTGTCAAAGTGATGGAAGGTATTGCATGAGCGAAAAGTATTCGCAAGTTGGCTTTCTAAAGACATGAAAAATCCGATATTAGTTTCCTAATATCGGATTTTGAAGCCTTTTGAGGATCGGTCAAATGATCTCAAAAATTTTTCTTAACTGATCGGCATTA
>NZ_JBRESC010000012.1:0-163032 GCF_056726085.1 Vibrio sp. 2433-A1 | reverse complement strand
CATCAAAGGGGCGAAGCGGAAGTTGCTTTTGGCTATATTCACTTCCCTTATTTTCCCCGCAAAAGAGTAAATGTCTTCAAACAAATACTTATGGATAAAGCTCAGCCCTGCAAATGTCCCGACTTCTACATTGTGAAGTTCACCTGAGTCAAACAGCTCACGCGCCTTTTTTTTGCTAAGCTTTTCTTCCACTTTTGAAAGGTCAACTTGGTTTGTGATATTGAGTTTATTGTCTAAGATCATGCATGATTCTCCGCTGATTCTATCTCTGCGACAATGGCGTCAATATCCGTGCGTAATTGAGTAATGTTTGCAACGGTTGTTTTTAGCTCTTCGTTAAGCTTTGTGATGTCAATGGCCTCACGGGTGTCTTTAGGCTCAACATAAGCACTCACCGAAAGGTTATAGTCATTTTTTTCAATGTCACCGATATCCATGTTTTTAGCGACATGTTCAATCTCCCCTTTACCGTCGAAGATCGTCATAATTTGATCGATATGCTCATTCAAAAGCACGTTGTTATTCGTAGCTTTATCGAAGAAATCCTCACCACTGGCGTCAATAAATTGAATGGAATTCTCTTTTTTGTTTTTTGAAAGCACTAAGATGTTGACGGCGATTGACGTGCCAAAGAACAGATTAGGCGCAAGTGATATCACGGTTTCGACGTAGTTATTGTCAACTAAATACTGTCGGATTTTCTTCTCAGCGCCACCACGATAAAAAATGCCAGGGAAGCAAACTATGGCAGCTCTGCCTTTAGAGGAGAGATAATTCAGCGCGTGAAGAACGAAAGCAAAGTCTGCCTTGGATTTCGGTGCCAATACCCCCGCAGGAGCAAAACGTTCATCATTAATGAGTGTTGGATCGTCACTTCCTACCCACTTAACTGAGTAGGGCGGATTGGACACGATGGCATCAAATGGTTTTTCATCACCAAATTGAGGGTGGATGAGTGTATTACCTAACGCAATATCAAATTTATCGTAGTTGATATTGTGCAAAAACATGTTCATACGAGCTAGGTTATAAGTCGTATGGTTGATCTCTTGACCAAAGAAGCCTTCCTCAATAATGTGGTTATCAAAGTGCTTTTTGGCTTGTAGCAACAAAGACCCTGAGCCTGCTGCCGGATCATAGATTTTATTCACCGAGGTTTGTTTATGCATCGCTAATTGAGCCAGCAGCTTAGACACACTTTGCGGTGTGAAGAACTCCCCGCCTGATTTTCCCGCATTGGCCGCATAGTTTGAGATCAAGTACTCATAAGCGTCACCAAACAAATCAATCTGATTATCTTGAAAATCCCCTAGTTGGAGTTTTGCTACTCCTTTGAGCACCGATACCAGTCGAGCGTTCTTGTCTGATACTGTATTGCCAAGGCGGTTGCTGGTGGTATCAAAATCAGCAAATAACCCTTTAATGTCTTGCTCTGAAGGATAACCATTTGCCGAGCTTTCTATGGATGAAAATACCTTTGCAAGATCGGTGTTCAAGTTGTCATTCGTACTCGCACCATGGACTACATTGCAAAAAAGCTCGCTAGGGTAGATAAAGTAGCCTTTGGTTTTGGTGGCATCGTCACGGATCAACTCAATTCTTGGATCATCATCCTTAAAGCCTGCGTATTGAATACTTGCGTCGCCAGCTTCAATATAGTTAGTGAAGTTTTCACTGATAAAACGATAGAAAAGAGATCCTAGGACGTATTGTTTAAAATCCCAACCATCAACAGAGCCTCTGACCTCATTGGCGATTTGCCAAATTTGGCGTTGTAACTCTGCTCGTTGTTCGGTGCTGGTCATAGCGAGGTATTCCTAGTGTCAAATTAAGTAAAACAAACCATTGCATGATATTATCATGATTTCAGGGAAAGGAACTATGACTAAGAAAGCTAAGACTAAGAACACGAAAACCAAAAAGTACGTAGAAAGCAATCCCACACTGAAACGTGTCAAAGGGGATGTTGCTGCCCATCAAGCACGTAAAAAAATTGAACAGTGGAAAGAGCAGCGAGAATTTGATAAACAGTTCGAGCTTTAAATCAAATATAACCTAAGGAAAATACATCACATGAATAAAACGCAACTGACAGAGCTCATCTTCGCTCAAGCAGATATCACCAAAAAGCAAGCGAGTGAAGCTCTGGATGCTATCACTCAAGGGATTACACAATCCTTAGCACAAGGTGAAGAAGTCGCTCTTATTGGCTTTGGGACATTTAAAATCACTGAGCGCGGTGCACGCACAGGACGTAACCCAAGCACAGGTGAAACCATTCAAATCGCCGCCAGCAAATCGCCAAGCTTTAAAGCTGGCAAAGCATTGAAAGATGCATGCAATTCATAATTGTAAACCTATCATGTGGAAGGTGTTTGCTTTCTGCATGATTCACTTTTACTGAGCATAACACTATGAATAATATTGAACTGTATGACTTTGCTATCGCCTTGCTCGCAAAACGGGATTACCCTTCGGGTGAGTTAAGACGACGCTTAAAACGTGAGGCGAGCAATGAGGAGAGTGTGGAGGGCGTGATGGAGCGATTGTTGTCACATCATTACGTAGATGACCATCGCCTGATTGAACGAGAGCTCAATAAGCAAATCAATAAAGGTTATGGTCCTAGCCGGATAAAGCAAGAGCTCAGACAAAAGGGACTCGACTCCCTTTTGGTTGAACAAGCCATCGAAGACTTAGATGTGGATTGGTTTGAGTTGTGTTTGAAAGTAAAAGAAAAAAAGTTTGCCGATGATGCTCCGCAAGATGCAAAAGAAAAGGCCAAGGTTGTGCGTTATTTACAGTACCGAGGCCATTCCATGAACGTGATTATGGATGTGCTAAATGGATAGCGTCGTAATCAAAACAGAGGTGTGACGCTTTCTTTTTCTCTGGTTACGAGGCTATCAGCCGTGACTTGGTCTGCTTCACGTAAGAATAATTGTTGATAGCGTCGTAAGTTTCCTTCTGTGTAACGTCGCCACTGTCGTTGATATTCTTGGCTATATTGAGCGTAAAACTCCGGTGCTGTTGGCGACCATTGCATCACATCCAACCGCTCTTTTAAACTAACCCATTGACTGCCGAGCTTGAACGTGAGGTTCGGGTTGAGCACGTAATGCCCACGCTTGATGCGGTAGAACAGTTTTTTGTTTCGTACGCCCTCTTTTGAACATTCATTACTGGATAAGTAGCGACTGATGTACGCTTGTTTTTTCTTCATTGGCGGTAAAACATTATCAGGTAATGTCCCTAACATGACCGCTAGGTTCGCGGCCGTTAATCCACTTGAATGATTCACTAACTGGTCGGGGAGGTAGTCGTACCATAAGCTAAGGAAGACGTTGAGTAGGAAGTCATACATGGTATGGCTGTCTAATTTTTCGAGCTTTCCGTCTACTTGAATGGATGTCGCCGGAGGGGTAAGCAAAGAATGCAATTGACTCATTTCCTTGCTGATTGTCTTTTCTGATTGCAAATATCGGCCTAAGTACATTTGCCAAGCATTCAATCCATTATTGGCGACTAAGGTTTTATTTGCCCCCATGTCGATAAGTGCTTCTACTTGAGGCTCATTGTTGTTCATCGTTGCTGTCATCAGTGGCGTAAGATTAAAGCGAGTACGATGATTGACACCGTATTTGCTGACTTCTCGTTCCAATCCTTTAACGTGTTTGAAGTCATAAATGACATGATGCTTCTTATAGAGATTTTTCAACGCTTTCAAAGGGTGACTTTGTGCTTGTAATGCCGCTTTAACACCCAGTTCAATCAGTTCTTGTGTGGTTTTATGTGATTGATTGAGTAAGCAGTATTCAAGGAGTAGCAGTTGAGCTTTCTTATTTTTCTCCGTAAACGCTTCATGATGCAGTGCGGCTAGGGCTTCTCCTTCAAGTGACTCCCAAGGCACGGCTTGCTCGCTTAAAATGGATTGGCGAATATTTTCAGCTTGCTCTAACTTACCTTGTTGCTCCAGCCTGATGGCCTCTTTTTGCCACTCTTCAGTCGATGAGGTTTGTTTTTCAATGTGAAGCTCACCGCTAAATCGCTCGATATCCAACAGGGTCAACAGTGGGTGAGTGTGCTTGCTCTCTACGATGTAGAGATTGGTGATGGCACGGGTGACCGCTACGTATAGGGCATTAATATAAAACTTATACGTTTCCAGTGATTTGTCTGCTTTATCTTTTGCTCTCGCATACGCTAAAGACTCTACTTCTAAATCTTCTAAGCTGACGCCCTGACTGATTTGTTGAAAAATTTGACTTTCATCATGAATAAAGTTGAAAAGGACAATGTTTTCATACTCTAACCCTTTGGCCTCTTCGATAGAGAATACCAAAGGGGTATCAAACACTTTTGAAGCCTGCGCTTTTTGCTCTGAGTGCATGACAAGTACAGCAAACTTCGTGGAGCGAGCGGTGTTGGCGTTGAGCGTTCCTTTAACACTGTCACTGTCATCAAGCAGTTGGATATTACCCACATTGTTTCCGACACAATTGACTAGAAAGTTGCTCTCTTTATCGACACTACCAAATCGAGCGTGTTTGAGCTTCAGTATGCGGTTGGCAACGTCGGTAACCAGTGAGGAGTTGCGGTAATTAGCCTGAAGAATATTCAGGGCTTGGTGACTGTTTTTGAACGTGGCATCAGTGAAAAAGAGAGATTTGAGCTTTGACCATGAGAAAAAATTAGGATGGACAATCTGGTTTGCATCTCCGCAAAGCAGAAAATCATTAGGTTGGTACAAGGCGTTTAAAATCAGCATGAGTTGAGTGTTGGTTAAATCCTGCACCTCATCAATGACGATAAAATCATACCTTGCTACCACTTTATCGAGATACTGCTGGCTGATGATGTTGACGTCAAATAAAGCGTGTTCTTTTAAAAAACGTAAGTACTTTTCAAAGAGCGTATAGACCTGCTCACGCTCTTGTTGATCAAATAAGGACTGCTTTACCCCAAGGGCTAGATAAGCGGCCTTATCCAACCAAGGTGAGTCAGTGGATGGTCCTGTTAGCACGCCCTTAAATTCTTCATACACTTTTTGAGCAATGAGTTTTTTGCTGCCCGATCTTAAGTACCAAGTGTGAAAGTCATAACGGGTGACTTCTCGTCCATGTGGCACCTCGATGGTTTCTAAGTATTCGGTAAATGATAAAAAGTCGACCTGCTCTTGAAGATCATTGTCATAGTGGTTGCTGTAATACTGCTCACGAGCATTCTGTACTAAATAAGGTGAGTGACTGATGTACAGAATATCCCCAACAGCTTGTTTCATTTTTTCAAGGAGTAAGGCGGTCTTTCCGCTTCCGGCAGAGCCTACGATAACTAAAGGGGGCGGCGTGTCGTAGACGAGTTGCTGCTCCTCATCAAAAGAGATGGCTTTGTTAAGGTAATAAAAGTGTGGGCTCTGAGTGTTTAGGTAAACGGCATCAATCGGTTCAAGTGCCTGCTCTTGAGTGATCGTTGGGATTTTACTCTCATCAATGCTCGCACCCGCTAAAAATCGAGATTTTTCATACTCGTGATTAGGGAGGTATTCCAAGACCAAGCAATACGTTTTACCTTGATAACGATAAAGAGAAAAGATGAGCCGAGCAGCTTGGCCTAATTTAGCTCGATAAAGGTTAGGTCGTAGTTTCTTTGCTTCTACCTGAGCAAGGTGGCCCAGCTCCATGGATTGTATGAATTTAGCGAGGTGGGGGATTTTCTTGTGTTTTAAATCATTATAAATCAGTACATTCATGAGAGTGGACGCTTTGACTAAGATAATAGACTCAGTATTATACCAATCAGTTGGTGGATGACCAGATAGCTAGATAAAGCTGAGAAAGCTCATGGTTAAAACAGAGTAAAGCCCCAGTCTGTGCCTTCTATGAGCTGGTACTCAATGCAACCGTTATCTAATTCAAAATTATATTTCTTTGCGTATTTCATTACAGTATCACGCACTTCGACTTGGCTCGAACTAGGGTGGATACCTAAGCACCACATACTTCGAAGGTCATCTTCAGAAGATTTCATGTGCCATACCTTCTCAACATCTTTGAACATGTTATGAATACACTGAGTTGTACTTAGGCTTTGTTTTATCTCTAACGCAATGTACTTGTCTTTGTTGGTATGTTTACGGCGAAAGGCAAAGTCTATCGCCATGGATTTACGAGTATTTGATCGGCGCTTATCGATATCATATTGACATTCCCGATACCAATTACCAATTTCAGGATAAGTATCAATAAAGCAAGCAAATTCTACTTGAAGCCAAATTTCCCAACCCGTAATCTGGTGTTGAGTGATAAGCTGTAAGCGGCTTTGTATTGCAGATTGCTGGAAAAAATCTTCAACGAGAGCCAGAGTAAACTGAAAGTCTGATTTCATAAGGGTAATGATCACGTTATGTATTTATCAGATATATAAACACACTATGTATTCAATGTCATTGAGCGTTATCACTGCCTGAGAGTGGGCTCGCTTCATTGAGTTACGGAACTCAGACCAACAGGGTAATGGATAACACTACCGTTCACTCCAATTTTTCCAATCCTGCCTTGGCCGAACTCTTTATCTTTGATAGATTGTTCATCTTCACCCTTTCATCCAGAGGTTGTATTAATGCATAAACGAATATCGACACTTTTCTCTATATGACACGTAAATCTGATGCAAGAGTATCGCCAGCAGAAGACGAGCTATTGAACATTGTCGCTCGTGATATCGTTGTGATTAAGTTTATGGTGACAGGTTTGTATCTGTCGTTATTAGCTGAACACTTGCTTTTTCCTTTGATGGAAGCGTTTGGAACTAATCCGTATTAATCATTTATAAAAAGCTAAAGCAGCAAAGCCAGTTTCGCCAACTCATTAGTCAGACGTGCCCGAACTCAAGTCTAAACACCAAAACAATCAACGTTATTGTCTCAATCAAATTGTCCCCCCTTACTTCTTCGTTGTTCGCAACACAACTCGATTGTGATGCCGTCTAACAGAAATACCTCAGAAACGGACTCCTTATAGAACTACTCCGTAGCCGTCTCTTCATCTTGCTGATAAACAGGGTGTTTATATTGGTCATTAAGTCTTTTTATTTTTACGATCTCAATGTTGAGAAAAATTGATCGTAGATGAGAAAGTAGAACTTCTTTTTGTTCAGGTGAGATATAGATATCACCCGAGAAAGCATGCGCACCTTTCTCAGGAACCGCAAATGACATTACGCCATCGTTAATTAGATTAAAGGCGACACTGCGATCATCAATTAACAGACAGCACTTATCAACGGTTGGTTTAAAATTTGTCATTCCAAATGACATCAACGCAAACGCCCCCGCACCGACGAGCGCCAACGGACCAAGTAAGAAAACAGCAATAAAACACACCACAATTCCCCCCCACGCAAAGCCGCGCACGATTTTATAGGCCACCTCTGGGATCATATCTTGCTCTGTATAATGAATACCCAGTGCAGTTAATTGATAGCAGCGATGTTTATCCGGGGAAAAAAGATATCTTGAGACCAATACCATTATTGTCATGAAAAAAAATAGCCCCCAAAAAGCGGGAGTATTTACAGTAAGTTCATCAATAACATACCAAAGGAACAATAAAAAAAGAGCACCAAATATGACAGACCAAGCCCAATCGAAAAGATTATTATACTTGAGCCCTGCCCCCTTATACTCCCAAGAGTACGCTATCTTAGCGTTGTAAAGTTGCTCCTTAAGAGACTCTATGCTTTGATCGTTATTCATTAGTCGATTCTCACTTCAATAATACGAGTGGCAAATTCTTTCGGGGCTGGTTCTACAGTTAAGTCACCTTGGCTACTACCTGTTGCTACATAGCCAAGTCGCTGCTCTTCATCCGCTTGCCAGTTAAATGGCAGGGTAACGAGCACGGTGATGATATCGTCCGTGCTGCCGCCCAAGTCTAATCGGTAAATGACAGGGCTACCTTCCTCTTGAGCTTGGATCCATGTGCCATTCTGCTCGTTAATCATCATCGCTGGCTTAGCTTCAGTAGGGGCATAACTGTAGACTCTATCTTTAGTCTTACGAGTAACTTGTAAGCCTATTGATTGACCCTTTATAAACGCAGGCAGTGTTAATTCCAATTGCCATTGGTTGGAGCCTGAATCCATCCACTGTGAAGGCTTGCGGTTAGGAACTGAGTTAAGATGAGCCTGAGGCTTATGAATAATGTGATCTAAGACCGTTAATTCCTTAATAGCATCCCACTGTTTTGACTCTTTACCCCATGTGGAGTGAAGCAGCCACTTCTCAAGCTCAGAGCGTTTAAATACATTGATGATGATGACAGCAATCAAATACACAAGACCAGCAACCATCAACGTAGCCAGCATCCACGAAGATAGCATTGTGCCTATAACCCTTGTACCTATTAAGTTGTAAGAAGTTGCTCTAATTTGCATGGAAAACACGAAAGCTTGAGCGGCCGTCGATGCCCCTTTTAACCCATAACCCAACCGTTCCATTGGAGAATTACTAGAATCCCAAGCTTTTTCACCACTTTCCCATGTCTCTAAGCCTGTGGCAATCAAGCCAAACAAAGAGACCGCCGCCGTGGTTTTCGCAAAGGTTTTGAGTGTAGCCACCTCTGAAGCACTAGATGTCGCTATTGCTCTGTTAAGGCTTTTTTTAAGTAATTCTGAATCCTTAGCTAGTATTTCCCATTTCGCATCTCGCCACACAGCGGTAACCGCTGAGATCGCATAACTAGTCGCATAGGTCGCTTCTCTAATTGCAGGGTTAGCCCACAAGCTAGTATTCGGGTGTTGCGCGACTTTATGGCGGATGTCTTGTAGAACCACCGAGACATTCCAAAGGTTAAGGATAGCGACTATACCCCCCATGTTCCCCAGTTTATCCCATGACGCTTGAGTCACTTGCTTGCCTTGTTGCCAACTCCGCTCTACCGCATCGTTTAGCATTTGCTTGGCGGTGTTATTGACCGCTTCATGCTTAAGCATCACCATCATCGGTAATTCACTACTTAATAGCTTCTGCATTTTCTGCTGAGCACTGCGCATGGTTTGTACCTGATGGTTCTTTGGCGTTACACTCCCTGATGGAAGCTGGTTGACGCGACGAACAATTTCTGATTCTGTACGGAGTTTTTTTTGCCATGCCGCAATTTGTGCCGGATAGTCAGGATTATGAACCACGATAGCTTCTGGGTTCACGATGGCCTCTAAGATAACCAGCCGCAAGTTACTGACTAAGCCTTCCGGTGTTGCGGTGGTATTCATCTGGCTAGGGAACAGAAAATTAGTGGCTGCACGCCAACTGTTATGGGCTTGCCCTGAAACAACATTTTGTAGCGCAGTGAAGCTTAGCTGAACAGGCTCTGCTAATGCTTTAAACCACGCCTTATCATGCATGCGCATATCACCAGTGAACCCACCCCAGTTCGCAATCGCACCTGATACAGTGACCATGTCACTGGAGTTCTCCATTGAGAGCAGACTGTTGCCAAGTTCATCGACGTAAGCGTTCAGTGCTTGCCAGTTTTCCAACTTAAAACCGAGAGAAGCTAGGGCGAAAAGCGTTTTAGGTGAATCCAGTGAAAGCGCCTGCTTCAACTGCTCATTCGCTTGTTCAGTATTTACCGCTTGTTTAACCACCGCTAGATACTGGCTAGTTAAGCTAAGTAGATAAGCTAGATGAACCTCGTCTTGATTATCCAAACCAATGACTAGCGGGTCAGTACCCAGTTGCTCAAATGCCGTCATAAAGTCTTGATAAAGCACGTCGATACGCTCATCTAGACCTTTAACCTGAGTGTAATACTGAGTAAGAAAAGCATCGAGTTCATCCCAGTTCACTTCGTCGCTAAAAACAGTATTACGTTGCCAATGTTCTTGCTGCTTATCAGTAGGAGTAAAGCGATAAGTCTCTTCTAGCTCAGAAAGCTTCTCAAGCGCTTCTTCTTGAAGTTGAGTAAATGGGGCGTTGCCGACATTAGGGTTAGCTTCTAGGGCTGTACGCTCTTTATCTGCCAGATATTGAGTGGCGACATATTCAGTAAGTTGACGTTCAAACTCCATCACCTTGATGGGGTCAACTTTTACTTGCACTGGTAATTCATCATAGTCGACTTTTACTCGCCCCAGCGTGCGAGTCAGTTCGGCCATTTGCAGCTTGTGAAGGTTGTCTTCATCTTGGTAGGCAGTGCTGCGCGCCGCAACCTGTTCGGAGAGAGGTAAGAACAAGTCGCTCACATCCGCTAGAGGGTCATCGAGCGCAATAAACATCCCGCAATCTTGGGCGGGCAAGTCAGCTCGATAATCTAAGTCCCAACACCCAGCCTTGTCTGCCACATGTTTGAAGTCATCAACTCCGCCTTCAATGGGTGTTAATGGTGTACAAGTCGCGTCAAACACACCTGTCGGCGCACCATCAGAGCCAACATCCGCCACATACTTGCCAAGTTGGGAGGAAAGACCAGCATGAGGATGACTCAGTGTTGAATGGAACTGTTGTAAGTTGACCTTCCGCATCCATATCGAACGATTAGGGGCGTGAGAGCGTATGTGCTCACACAGTCGCCATGTCCAGCGTTGATGGGCAAACGTCATATAGAGTGTATTTTTCGCCGGGTAGACCAAGCAGCTTTTCGTTTCGCCTTTGCTGCCACGCTCATTCGCAGGTTTCTCTGCTTCATCGCTAGACCAATCAATTTTAGTGAACTCGTACCCTTCCACCTGATACTCATGAAAGGTCTTATCCGTCTCGTCATAGACATACAACCAACCATCACGTAATTGCCTTAACGTATATTGACGCTGCTTTGGGGCAAATCGACCTTGCCACTGTGTATCGGTCGTAGGCAGTGGGTGGAGTGGTTGACCTTGTTCATTGATATCATCCAAGGCGTAACGCACAGGAATAATCCCCACGTCATTACGTCGAAAAGGGCATAAACCAACCCCACTTTTTGCATTGCGGGTGGACGCGCATTTAGCGGCTTTATTGGGGGTACTCATGCTTAGCTCTCCCTTGATTGGTTTGCAATTTGCTCGGCTAAACTCGCCGCTTGTGCAATACGTTGTGATGGAGTGTGTAATGACGGTTGCTCAATGAGTTGAGTCAGGCTTGGGTAGGTATTATTGAGCAAAGCCTCTTCGCCGACATACCCAAGGATATTGAAGTAATAGAATAGGTCTTGCTCGGTCTCAAAACCTTTGGCGTGAGCCGCCTCCATATGAGTACAAACCCAGTCTCTTAAATCGTGAATCTGATGGCTGCGCTCTGGATACCAGCGCTGCATGTGAGCAACCAATGTATCGGGCAGTGCGTTCTGCCATGGAATAAGCGAGAGTCTTCGCCACTGTTCATCGGTAATTTTCAGAGTTTGGTTGTGTGTTTCTGGCGGTATCACAAAAGGGTTTTCAAGTGTTTGCCACTCACCCGCTTGATGAAGCCAAACTCTGCTCATTGGCTGCCATAGCATGGCACATTGAGTATCCAATAAAACATAAGCAACATGGCTATCCGCAAAGCGCAAAAAGCCCGTATTGCCCACTGGCAACTCTGCCATAATCAGTCGCCTTAGGGATTCAGCAATGTCGCTTAACGAGCCGTTTGAAGAGAAAAAGTACCCACGCTGATATTGGTTAAGCCTTAAAAACCATTGTTGAACCTCCGGGGTTGCTTTCACCAATCTTGGAGAAACGCTCACTAACTCATCATAGGGGGGATACAAAAATAGCGGTTCTTGTTCAATTCCCCCTGATAGCTGATAGAGCTGTTGCGCTAGATCAGGAATGCTGGCTCCTTCAACCAAAAGGAACAGTTGCTCTGATTTTGACAATTCAAATGACGGTTTCATTGCGTATTACTCTAGCCTGACGTAGACATATTTCTTCCACTTTGAGCCGAGAATAACGAACTCCCAATAGGTGAGCAATAGGACAATCGCAAATTGATAAGCTTTTGACTTAAAAAGGAAAGTTAGGCAAAAAGCTGCCCGAAGCAAGATCACATTTATCTCTATGCATGATAGCAAGAGAAGATTAGAGCATAACGTTAGAAGCCTTAAGTCAGATAGAGCGGCACTATCATTTATGGCGTTGGTTGTAAATTTTCCGTAATGTACAGCGGCTAATCCCAAGCATCCTTGCAGCATGAGCTTGGTTGCCTCGGGTATGAAGTAAAAGTGTTTCCACAAGTGCAAATCTCAATTCAAGCATTAAATAGCTCAGATCGGGTTTAGCATGTTTTTTATCTGCCCCCCGTCAGCTCTTGCTTAGCGCATCGAATTACCTTGCCACGTGTCATCAAGGTTGTCATTAGCTATCTAACCCTAAATGATTCAATATGCGTTTGTATGCCATGTTGACCTGCTTTTGGGCAATCAAAAATGAGCGTTTTTGATCTATCACCAACTCATCTCGTGTGGGCGCTGTCATCAAAAAAGTTGCATCGTGATACTCGTGCATGGGTGATAACGATAAAACCTGTTGCCAATGCTTCTGGATTTGATGATTGAGACGCTGGTGACTCTCAGGGTGTGAATGCATCCAATCTAAACTGACCATTAATACGAAGGCATACATACTCCCCTTATCCGTTGTGTCTAGCTTCCATGCACCATGCAATTGTCCCTCCTTGTGAAAACCATCAGCAAAGTGGTCAATCGATTTCTGTAATGTGTCCATCAATGCATGCATCAGTGACTCGCCATCGTCATTGCAATAAGGATTACAATCTGGTGGAACAGCCAACTCGATAAGCAGTATGGAAAGGCGCTTATAACGCGATAAGGCAAGATTGAGTACTTCTTGTATGCCTTTAATTCAACATGATAAGAAGGATTTGGATGGGTGAGTTCGGCGTATTGAAATTGGCTCATGGTCGAGTCTCCTGAAAGAGTAAAGGTGTTTATAGAAAAGGGAGCCAAGCAAAGGCTCCTCTGTGTTGTGTGTTGACTTAATTTCTTGCTGCGAGCGTGGCTAACTTATCGGCCTTTTCGTTTCCTTCAATGCCAGCGTGTGCTTTTACTTTCATAACCTGTACGTACTTCATGGCGCGTAACCTATCGACCTGTTGCCAAAGTTCACGATTGGCAATGGGTTTACCGTTGGCTTTGCGCCAGCCTCTGGCCTTCCACCCCTCTAACCATTCATTGTGGCCTTTTACACAATACTCACTGTCTGAATAAAGGGTATCGCCATCATTGGCAAATTCTAACCCTTCGATTAAAGCGATAAGCTCTAATTCAGCATTGTCAGTAGGTCGATTAACGGTTATCGAGTCAGTATGGATAAGCTGCTGCTCTGAATTGTAAATCGCTATGCCAATGCCGCCTTTTAGACAGCTGTGTTGATTATTGGGCGCTGCACCATCGACGTAGATAGCGCATGGGGTAACTGAATGTAAATAGGTCATGATAATTGTGTCCTTGAGTGTTGTGATTTAAAAGACGTAAGGCGATGCGGTTCAAAGTGCCTACCCTACGTTTTGAAAATGAGGTTAATGGTTGGTTTGATTCGCTCTCGCTATACGTTGCTTTTTCCCCAGCAACGTTGCCTAGGTATCTTGCCCTTTCTCTTAGCTAAGTAGCTGAGCATCCTCACCGCTTCATGCCATTGAGGTTGATAATCTTTGCCTGCGTACGTGCAGATGGTTTTGATGTCGCCGTATTGGAGTACACTAGACACGTATTCTGAAGGTAATCCCATTGCGCTTAAGCATGCTTGTTCAACGCACGCTTTTAAGCAGGGGCCTTGGTATTCATAATTCCCCCAGCGCCTAAATTGATTACCATTCAAAATCAATGCAAAGTGGTAGTGCGGTAGGGCTGTGCCTTTCTCAATGTTGTGCTCTTTGCACCAAAGGTAATAGAACGTTACTTTTTGACCCGTGAGAAACTCTAACTTCGCTGACAGAGAGCCGAGAAATTTCTTCGTAAACTCATGGGTACGATAAGGCGTAGGGTCATCAGGATGAAAAGCAGGGTAATGCACATCAAACCTAAACACGCTGACTCGTTTAAATTGGCTTAACGCTTGATGCAGTACGTGCTCAATGTCTTGAAGGTGATTGGGGTTATAGTGATGACTAGAATAGTGTTGAGTCATGATTGAATCTCGTTATGAATGGATTTCATAACAAACTCAATCGTTGTATTTGGTCAGTATTTAACGCTTACGGCAAAGATGAAAAGCCTTGATGTTGTTGATATCTCAATGTAAAGGTCATGAGCCCAAGCTCAGATGTTATTATCGACCCAAGACTAAAACTCTGTATCTGTCTCGCTATAGCTTCTCTTCTCAGTATTGCCTATTACTTAATTGTGATGACTTGAATTTATATCCATCTAATGACCATTGGCGTTATAATCGTGACATACTGTCCAAATATACACATCAATGACCGCGTTTGTTTACATACTTCCCCATCCTCCCAAATAATACTCATCACTTAAAAACAACTGAGGTTATACAATGAATTTTAAGCGTATCACTTTGTCAATGGCAGTGCTGTCATTGGTTTCTATAGCCGGATGTGCATCTAATGATGAACTCATAGCAACACAAGAACAACAACAGCAACAAATTACCCAACTTCAATCTCAAATCGAAAGAGTTGAACAAAAGACACAACAGCAAGAGCAAGCTATTCAGTCAGCTAACCAGAAAGCTCATGCAGCCTTGGCAGAGCAAGCTGCGATAAAGGAGCAAGAGAGTAGACATTACGTGATAAAAGAAAACGACACTCTGTATAGCATTGCGAAAGAGTACCAGATGACTATCGACGCTTTAATGCAACTTAACCCACAGATATTGAACCCTAAGCGGTTGCTTATCGGTAGCACTATCAGAGTTAAGTGACACCTATTCGTTGAAATACCACTTAACCTAAGTGCTTTACAAGTAAAGCATCAGTTTTCGAAGCGCAAGCCATCACTGATGCTTTAGTGTCTCTATCGAGTTGATCGCATTGCCAGCAACCATAAGGGCATTATCAATGCCAGCACGACAACCTTCAATTGTAGTTCTAACCATCCTAAGCGCGCCTGTTACCAAGTTTATTAGCAACACTCTCAATCTTCGGTATGCTTACCTGTTAACTAGTGTGACAATTGATCCACTCATTTTCACAGAATCAACTCAATAACCCCTATCTTTGGCTAATACTATGATATTTCAATGATGCTGCTAATAGGCTTACCACTGTGTGGGGAACGATTGATATCGATGTTGTATGACTGAATATGATTCTATGACTAGATATGAGTATCACTACTGATACTATTGATTAGGTATTCTTATATTGATTTAACTAGAGGAGTACTGATAGGTAGTATTAATACATCCGTATGCATTCAGAAAATAAGCTAGGGTTATGTCGAGGTCAAAACCCTTACCAGATAAGGCGGGAGGTCACCTTTTTCTCGTGCTTAGGCTGTCAATACTACTCGGAAGTTAGCGATTCCCAGAGTAACAAATTTTGAGGATGTTTTTATCCCCAAAAACAACCATATTGGTCTTTTTTTACCGCCTCTAGAGCATACTCTAGATGGTCAAATTCATCGTACTTTTCCCATTTACCATTGGCTCGCATCCATGACAGACGCCAACACTGTTGTGTTCGAATGTAGGTGATTTTAGCTATGGGGTGACTCAGTGTTTCTGTAGGTCTGTCCCACCTAGCTCGGCTCTCGATAATTTCGATGGTTTGATTAGTTAGCTTACCCTCAATGTCGACGCTCTGGCGACTATGTGTAGGTGGGCGGACACTGTGAATAAACGTGTTGAGTACTTTGCTATAGCGAGCGTGTTCAAATTCAGAAAAAGCCATGTAAGAACCCTGTGTTATTGATATAGACAGGTATTGTAACCTCCAAAGTCCATGTGACGCGAATGTATTCATAACACTGAAACATCCCGTGGGATAGCAGCTTATAACTTGGGGTGGTAGTAGGAAGGGTGTTACATTGTCCTTCCTACTTTTAAGGCTTTTTTGGCAAGCCTTAAGGTAACGCTCTTAACTGAACATCAAGTATGGGTGAGTCAAGAAATGTAGACTGCCACTGCTCGAAGCTGGTTTGCAATCTTGATTCGTGTTGCACGAGATTCATTGAGTAACGGCGTGCTTCGGCACCTTGAAAAAGGCGCTTCTTAAAGTCGAACAAATGCGCAATGGCAGGTTGGCTAGTATCAAGCTTTTTCCACTGCTCGAAGCGCACAACCTTCCATTCGTCTGTTTTCAGTTTGCATAAGGTGATATTCACCGCCTCTTCGTGGGTAACGCTAAACCTCAAACAAAGGCTCTGACAGTGTTGTCGAAAAGGTAACGTGGTGAGTTTGGCTAATGCGTCACGAACTCGATGTAATAAGGTATCGTCAAATAATACGGCAGTGCACGGCGAGACAATCGATAGTGTGGACATGAGAGTGCTCCAAAGTAGGCACTCGCTTCATTCAATTCTTGTTTGTTGAAAGGAGTTAATCACCCACCATGAATCGCTCCGCGTTGATTAAGCAGAGAGCCCGATAGGATATTCATCTAGAAACTAAGAGGTAAGAAAATGAAACGAGCAAATATCGTATATGCAATCTTCTTAGGAATATTGCTGGTGGTTGGGGTAGTTACTTGGTTAGAGCGTTTAAGTATTAATCCGCCTTGTTATCTCGTTCCTGAATTTTGCCTGCCAGCCAAGTCATGACATCGTTGTAATTCCAGCGCTGCTCTCGGTGGCTTAATACTTTCCCTTTAGGGAACTCTTCTCTTTCTATCATTCGATACAAGGAATCTCTCTTGACTCCCAAAATGCCGAGCACTTGTTTTCTATTTAATAGGCGAGGCTCGGCAAGTAGAGCTGGGCTATATGAGTGGCCCAATTGCCACGTTTGGTTTATCCATGCTTTGATTTCAGGAAGAAGCCAGCCACTGGCCCTAGCACCTATTTTAATTCTCTGAGGGAATCGACCTTCAGCAACCATGTGATTAATAGAGCTGCGGTGGTAGCCAATCATGTTGGCAAGGTCATTAATGCGGATGAGTCTAAGGTCGGATTGAGGGGATGTGGTCATGATGTATTACTCTGTAGTTAATGCTTACAAAGCAATACTCATGACTGTATTGGGTTAGTATGCGTCTAATAAGGCTAAGGAAATCGCTGCTTCTCTTCGCACAATTGGGATTTGGCTATTTTGTAGTTGCTTCTTATATTCATCACTTAACTGTTTAATGAGAGCGGTGTGAGTTCTGAATGAATATATGGGCCAGTCGGTGGTGAAGCCTTCCGATTGTTTTTTAGCATCAGATGTTGAAAGCTTCGCCAGTATGAGTGCCTTCCCTTTTTCGGTCCAATAAAACCCCATCTCTTTGCAGCCGCCGAACTTCTGTTTAACCAATACGCTCTGCATTTCCTTTGATCTCATCACTTTATCGATGGTCGCTCTTGGGATGCCTGCTATGCGATAGAGATGGGTGCAGGTGAGGCAACATTCGCCAGAAACTAAATTGGTGTTTCTGGCGACAATATGGAGGATCTTCTTTGTCGTTAATGACAGTGCTTTGTCATCGATGATTTGAGGGATTATGGGCATGTTAAGGTAAGCCCATTTAGGGAAGCACTTTACCTGTTGACGTGAAGCCAGCGTCATTGCTTGGTTGTTGTAATTCGAATGAAGCTGAATAGGCGCAGGGATGATGATAGCCATCTCATCAATGTAGTTTTCTACTACAATAGAGCCGTTTATCTTCTTTCTTTTGATTTGACCACTCTGGATGCACTGATGTACGTATTGTCGTCCAAGTCTTTGAAGTTGCTCTCTGATTTCGGTGGTGTAAGTACTGTACCCCCTTTCCCTAAAAAGCAATTCAAATGGTGGAGGCGTAAACGCTTCAGCACTAAAGGTGTGTATAACCTTAGGGCTTCGTTTCATTCGAATGAACATTTGAAGTGGGGCGTTGCGAGTGATAGAGAGGCAAAGGGAGTGGTGCATGTCGATAATTCGCCAAAAATAGGTACTCAAAGTTCCTCTTAAGCGGCCCTTTGAGTACGGGGTAATTATGTAGGATGAATTGGGTGATGATTTTAATCCGCCTTTCATGCTCTGCTGGTGGGTAGATATGGCTTAGCTGTAATAAGTGCTTCCAGAGTGTGAGTAGTACTTTAGCAAGCTGGCGGTTTAATGGGTATATGAGTTCCTGATAATGCCTAGCAATGTTGCTTTTCACTTTAGGGTAATTGGTGAACTGCTTTAGGAATCTACGATTAACACACAGACATTTATTCCAGTTAGGCTCGATAAGATTGAGTTGGTATAGCCACAAAAGTAACCGTTCGACCTTTTCTTCTTTCATCGACAGATTGTGTGACATCTTCGCGCTGGAGATTGAGACCAAACCAAATGGCAACCAAACATGCTTGAGAATATGGACAATCAGCCGATGTGCGCATGGAAGGTCACTCAATGGTATTTCTAGTTGGACGAGCTTATCGATAATCACTTTAGAGGAAATGCCGCTCTGCTGCCAGTATCGATCCTCAGGGTGCAATATTTTCTCGTATCGAAGGTAAGTGTCATTATCCATCAGTGCGATAAGTGCCAAAGGGTAATTCACTTTTTCCGGGATAATGCACACCATATCAAGCTCATCGTCGAAAATGCCATCAGCAGTTTGCTCAAGCCATTTGTTATAGAAGTCTTGAGGTTTTTCTTGCGCATGAGCGGAGGTTGACCATAAAGAGCAATGCGCCTCACCTAGTTTTGACTGGTAAAAAACCGCGTATCGTTTACTGGGTATCACAGTGTTAATTATGTTGATGCTTCCTTTTAAATGCTTTAGCTTTGATGACATAGAATGAAAGTGTTTGTAAAATATTAGTTCAGTATGCCTGCTAAGGTTGATGAGCGCAAATCAAGGACTCTTATGGACTAAAGTGGGGTGAGAGCCATTATATCTAGGGGTGTATATAGCATTCAAAGAAAAATATAGAGCATGTGTTTCACGTGTTGCAGTCTGTTTTATACGTGGTGTGTTTTAAGTTGTTTAATTTTTTAACATGTACTGTAATGCGCATTAAATATACGTTATACATTGAGTGTGTTTTGCATTTGTAATAAAATGAGAGTTTGGCATTTGAACAACAGGTAGCAGACAATGGGGCGTTCAAAACGATTTACACCTTTGGAGAAATACTTAATAGGGTTTGATGTAGACAAGCATAAACATCAAGATTGGCTCACTGAGATAGAGAGAGTTTTTACTATATCAGTAGAAGCAAGGTGTCATTTGCGAGATCAAGATTACCGTGCAAGCCTTGAGGTTGCTGAATGGCTTGACAGCCCTGATGGACAGAAGCACCTAAACAGTATTCAACAGCGTTGGGGAAGAGCCTTCCCTCAAAATAAAAAACCTTTCAGTGCATCTATGCCTATAGAGATCCATAGAAAGCTTGAGGGCTTAGCTAAGAAGAGAAAAACAAGCAAAAACTCGGTGGTGTTTAGCCTTATTGCTGAAGCGGCTGCTCAGGAGCACGAGCCTTCGATTGCTGAGCGCTTTGATAAACTTGAGCAGAGCATTTCTGAAGAGCGTAAGAAATTGACTCAAGAGTTTCGAGAATCGGAGTGTCGTAAGATGCGACTTCAAGACGGTGTGTCTTATTTATTATCGGAAATGAGGCAAATAATGAGTGACCAAGCCGAGGTTCCTAAAGGTGTGTATAGTCGTGAATTGCATGAGTTTTCGACGGTTGTTAAAGCGTTTCATGCTTATTGCCAGCAGAATGGAGTCTACGGTGATGATGTTATCGAGTGATGGTTTTAAATAACATAAAATATAGGGCGATGGTATTAGATAAAATAGCCGTTTCGTTATGAATGACTATGTTTTTTGAAAAAGAAACCACTCAGAGTTTTATAGCTTAAGCTAGGTTACGCTGGGGAGACCGTTATGACTACCAACATGTAGGTTACAAGGTTCACAGTATCCAGTTAAGATTGTTTGTGTTAAGTACAGCCATAGCTTTTTGAAGCCAAGTGTCATTGTGCTTCGTTTGTTATCTAGAGGTCATATCTTACTGCCCTTACCTACAAGGGGTCACGAGGTTAGTAAAGTAGTGATGAAGGTAGCGTTTGACTTTTGGTACACGTGTAGGTACATTTACTTGAAAGTGGTTGGAGCGAAACACTCCATAACACTAAGTAAGACAAGGTATTCAAGGTGTCGGTTTAGATGACTATCTCTCCGCCACATTCAGAAAGCCCGCATTTATTGCGGGCTTTCGTCGTTTTAAGCGAATGGAATTGATAGGGGTTTACCAAGTCCCTAGTTGAGCGCAATGGTCGTATTCTCTTAAACTCCTAATCGCGATCGCGCGTAACGTCAACACCTGCCATTAACGCGGAATTGCGGCGGAGTGATATCAGACTTTAAACGCCTTGACGTAAGAAGAGTTGTTCAGCCTAATTTGCTGCCGCCACAGCTGAAACGATGTATTGAACTCTTTGGAGAACAAGCGTGATAATGTTCGTTTTGATGCGCCGACCTTCTCTCCCGACTCTTTGAGTGCCCTCTCTAATGCTGGCGTTTCAGTTAGTGCTTCGAATATCAGCTTTAAGCGTCTATCATGTTCAACAACGTGAATGAAGTCAGCATGCGCTATCAGGTTGCTGGCAATAGGGAAGGGATATGAAGAAGTTAGGCGTAGTTAACAGCGTATTAGCAGGTAAAACCGTTGCTTTCGCACATGGCGCGAACAGTGCGATTAACAAGCAGGTTTTATCGCACCGTCAGCTCGCGACAGAACTTGGTTTCACTAATGACGAGCAAGGTGATCCTCGCTTTCATGGCGGCATTCAAAAAGCCCTTCATATCTACCCGAGTGAACACTACTCTGTCTGGCAGCAAGATATTGGCGACAAAGCCATTTTTAAATCTGCTGGTGCATTTGGTGAGAACCTAAGTTCAAGTGGTGTGACAGAAGAGTCCATATGCTTGAAAGATAAGGTACACATTGGCTCGGCGCTATTGGAAGTCTCTCAGGGACGTATGCCTTGTTGGAAACTCAATGTGCGATTTGATCAAAACGATATGGCAAAAAGAGTGCAAGACACACTTCGAACAGGTTGGTATTTTCGAGTATTAGAAGAGGGTGATATCGGTTCAGGTGATGAGATTATTCTGGTTGAAAGGCCATACCCTGACTGGCCGTTATCTCGAATTATGAGTGCCGTATTTACTGGTAACCTAGACACTCAGGAGCTGAATCAATTGGCTAAACTTCCACTGGTCGAATCTTGGGGAGCATTGATCGAACGTCGCCTAGAAACAGGGGAAGTTGAAGAATGGCAGCGACGCTTGGTTGGTCCAACTGCTGGATAATATCGACTCTCTTCAAATGTTCAATTTTTAGGTCACGCATCTGATGTTGTTAGGGCGTGACTTTCTGACTTTCCTCCCATATGTAATTCCTGAAATAAGCAGGCCGTCAACTTATCCAGTCGTGTCCAGGCGTCATGATGTGATGGCAGCAGGCTTAATGGCGTTTAGGTTTACCTTGGAACTGCTTAATGCTCTTTTTAGCATTGGTTCGGCGGTTGGCTTTTTTATCACGTGGAGCGCGTTTGCTTTCACCTGTCGAAGGTTTGTCTGTGACCGGGAAGCCTTCAAGGTCTTGTGTTGGTAGTTCACGCTGAGTCAGTTGGCGAATGGCATTTAACGCTTCAGTCTCGCCATGGCAAACTAGAGACATCGCGATGCCTTGTTTACCTGCACGGGCAGTTCGTCCGACACGATGAACGTAAGTCTCGGCATGCGTTGGCAGTTCAAAGTTAATCACGACAGGGAGCAGTTCGATGTGGATACCGCGCGCGAGCAAATCAGTCGCAATCAATACGTTTGTTTGCCCAGATTTAAACTGAGTCAGAGCTTCTTCACGTTCTTCTTGGCTCTTATTGCCGTGCAAAGCGCTGGTTGAAACACCGGCTTTGTTGAGCTTTTTCGCTAAGCCATCGGCATTTTCTTTTGCTCCAATAAACACCAACACCTGCGTCCACGCATTCTGCTTAACTAGCTCAGTCAAAGCCTTGGTTTTGCTGCCTTTGTTGACTAGATACAGCGTTTCAACAATATCTTGGTTGGTACTGTTTTCTTGGTGCGCCGCCACCTGTTTCGCAGCGTGCATAAGTAGCTTGGTCTTTTGCTTCAGTTCATCAGAAAACGTTGCCGAGAACATCGCAGTCTGGCGTTTAGTTGATGTTTTCGATGCAATCGTTTGTACATCTGGCCAAAAGCCCATGTCGAGTAGACGGTCAGCTTCATCCAACACCAGGTAATGGATATTGCTTAAGTCCAAACCACTATTGGCAAGATCAATTAAGCGACCCGTTGTTGCAACGAGTATGTTGGGATTGTTCGCAAGTGCCTGCTGCTGTAACTCTTTATCGGTGCCACCACATAAACAAATCGCATTTAAGTCGATCGCTTTGCCGACTTGGTTGATTGCTTCGCTAACCTGAGTCGCCAATTCACGTGTTGGCACTAAAATCAGCGCTTGCTGTTGAGGGTTTGCGCTTAATTTTTCCAGCAATGGCAGTCCATAAGCCAGTGTTTTGCCGCTGCCAGTATTTGCCAATGCCAATACGTCTTTACCCGCCATCAGTTCAGGGATCGCCAATGTTTGAATATCCGTTGGCTTTTTGAAGTCTTGTGGCAGTGCGTGGGTAAGCTCAGGGCTAAATGAAAATATAGAAAATGGCATTTGCGAGGCCTTTTTATTAGCAGCGTTGGAAACAATTACGGTGTGGTAAAACGCAGGCGCGGACTTTACCACAATCGAGATGATTAAGTGTAATGCTTTTAAGGCTCAGTGTTGGTCATTAGCGCGGTGAATTGTGACAGTTTCGCTGGTGGCATTTTCTTAATGTGATGTGTTTATTGGACTGATAGAACTATCTT
Organism: Vibrio sp. 2433-A1; assembly: GCF_056726085.1. Lineage (NCBI taxonomy): Bacteria > Pseudomonadati > Pseudomonadota > Gammaproteobacteria > Vibrionales > Vibrionaceae > Vibrio > Vibrio sp. 2433-A1. The sequence continues at coordinate 140,093 of NZ_JBRESC010000012.1, read as the reverse complement.
TTTTATGGTGTTTTTTTCACTCTTATAAGGTAGCCACGATGTTTGAATACAGCAGTAAACTCATCCAAGCGCTAGAGCAACTTTTTGTCGATAACCAACAGGCAATCCAGCAAGCCTCTCAACTGTTTGCCGAGGCGATCATTCATGACAATATGATTCAAGTGCTTGGGACTGGGCATTCGCATATGGTTGGTTTAGAAGGTTTCATTCGTGCTGGTGGCTTAGGCAATATTAATGCGATATTAGACTCGACAGTTCTCACTTCTGATGGAGCATTGCGTGGCTCAAAGCTTGAAAAGCTGAACGGACTCGCTGAAATTTTATGGCAAGAGCAGTCTATTGGTGCTGATGATGTGATTGTGGTGGTCTCTAACTCAGGGAGAAACGCACTGCCCGTCGAATTTGCTCAACTTGCCAAACAGCAGGGGCATAAGGTGATTGCAATCACCTCTGTTGAGCAATCTAGCCAGTACCCGAGTCGTCACGTTAGTGGCAAGAAACTGATGGATATCGCCGATATCGTATTGGATAACAAGGTTCCGAGCGGGGATGGCTTGTGTGAAATAAATAAACGCACAACGGGAGCGTTTTCGAGCATTTCTGGCATGGCTCTCATCAATACAATTTGTACAGAGGCGCAAAAAATAGCGTTAGAGCAGGGCGTAGAACCACTGATTTTTTCCAGCCAAAACGTGGATGGTTTTAATAATGATGATGTTTACGCCCACTTTAAAGGACGCTTGAAGTCAATGTAGGCCCTCTTATTAAACTGAATCCCCTAGTACTGTTACTGCTTGTCTTCCACTTGCTGCCAAAAGCTATTGATTTTAGTGTATACCTCGGCCTGTCGGAGAATATCGCTATGACTATAGTTAAACCCATAAATGACTTGTGCTTGCTGCTGTGCTTCTTGCCTCAATTGACTGCTCAATAAGATGGTTCCATCGCTGCTCGCCCCAATATCGCCTGTGCCTTTGTTATATCCAAAAATTAATAAGTGTGGTGGGCGTAGGCTGTTTTTGTCTGGGTTGTACTCTTCCAAGAAGAAAATGCCAGCATAGTCTTGCTCGATAAAATTCATCGGCTGCCACATTCCCATTTCTTTGGCGTTATTGGAAAGTGCAGGGTTGTTTAAGGTTATTACGCGGCCAATGCGCTCTTGTTTATCAAGCGAGCTAAGTTGGACGATGATATGGCGTTGGTCCTTATCTGCCTCTGGAACACTAATACCAAACTCTTCGTAGATATTATCAACCGTCTTCAGATCAGAACGCAGTGACATGAGTTGACCACAGCCAATAAGTAACAAACTTAGTGCGGTAATAAGAGGGAGTTTGAACATCATTTCCATATGTGCTCTGTGTGTGATGTTCTTATCATAGCGGTCTAACACAGCAAAATCACACTTGGGTTAGCTTAATTAAGAAATATAGTTAGGTACTTAATCACAATGATTGATTATAAGCCTTAGTTAACGTCCTCGAAATACGATTTCAATTTGTCTCTTAACCAGATATTGGATGGGCTTTTACGTACTCGGTTATGGGCCATTAAACGATATTTAATTGGGATGTCAGTAAACGGTAGTTTGAGTACTTGGATATCTAACTTATCGGCGAACAGCTTGGCAATGCTGGCTGTCATAGTGGCAATACAATCACTGGTCGAGACCATCGACATCTGCGACACCAACGATGTGCATTCTGCCGCTACAATGCGTTCATGGAGGCTTTCTTCAGTAAAATAATCCGCCAGATAGGCATCTTCACGGCGCAGTTTCAACGTAATGTGTTTCTCTTTATAGAACTGCTCACGAGTGATGCTTTGCGACACTCTAGGGTGGCCTTTGCGGGCGATGACACAAATTTGGTCTTCAAACAAAGCTTCAGTGAAAAAAGCATTGGTCGCGTGCTCAGTGAACTCGATGGCTAAATCTGCCTGATGCTGATTTAAGCCATGCAGAAGCCTTTCTTCGTTTGAGTGGGTGGGGTGGAGCTCAATCGTGACATGGCCGAGCGTTTTGTCAGCTTCAATTTTAGGCAGCAACATTAACATCACGGGCTCTGAGGTATAAATCACGAACTTATGCGGCCGGTCGGCGCTGAATCCATTGAGGCTTTCTAGTGCATTGCTGATTTGAATCAGCGCGGGTTCTACATGACGAATCAGTTCTTGGGCGTGATGTGTGGGGGCGATACCTCTGCCAGAACGAACAAACAATTGGCTACCGACTTGCTGTTGTAACCTTTTGAGTAAACCGCTGACCCCAGGTTGAGTCATCCCCATCTCTTCGGCTGCAAGCGTAATAGATTGATGTCTATAAACGGCGATAAAGACTTTAAGTAAATTCAGATCTAAGTCATTGAGCATAACGGCCTAAACATAATGATTTGTGATGTCTTAAATACATTTTTATGCATGTATTGCTATGTGTCAACGGAGTAAATTAGCTTCATACCCGATATCAAACCCCAAGAGGTTCATCATGAAAACTCGATTTGCTCCTTCAATTCTTTCTCTCGCAGTTGTTATGTCATTTGGCGCTTCAGCCAATGACTATGCATCCATTGATACCTATGAAGGTAAGCCTGCAACCGAGCATACAGTGAACGCGAATGCAGCGATGACTAAAATCCTACCATGGGAAGATACGTCGGCATTTGAGCGTACAACTCGTGGTCTGATTGCTGAGTTCGGCACGCATGAAGCTGGCGAACTTAAGAATCGCTTCGAATATATGACGGATATGTCAGTTGAAGATCTACCACCAACGGTGAATCCCTCAATTTGGCGTCAAGGAATGCTCAACTATGCCGCTGGTGGCCTGTATGAAGTGACCGATGGCGTATATCAAATTCGCGGAGCAGATCTTTCAAACATGACCATATACCGCACTGATAACGGCTATGTGGTTCATGATCCTCTGTTATCAAAACAAGCGGCAGCGGCATCTTGGGAATTTGCCAAGCAGCACCTTCCTGCAATTAATGGTGAGCACAAAATCACAGGTCTTATCTACTCACACATGCATGCTGATCACTTTGGTGGCTCTCGCGGCATTGTTGAGTCAGGTGACTTCGCAGAAGATGCAAAAATCTATGCGCCAAAAGACTTTATTAAAGAGTTAGCAGATGAAAACGTGATCGCAGGTACTGCGATGGGTCGACGCGCAAACTACCAATACGGCACAACCCTAGATAACAACACTAAAGGTATTGTTGATAATGCACTAGGCTTGGGTACCTCGCGTGGTGAAGTGACCTTAGTTGCGCCAACAGATGAAATTCAAGAGCGTGAAAAAGTGATTACCATTGATGGTTTGGAGTTCCACGCGATCAATATGCCTGGTGCAGAAGCACCAGCAGAGATTGTACTTTACGTTCCTGAGTATCGCTCACTCAATACGGCTGAACTTACCTACGATGGCATGCACAACATCTATACATTCCGCGGTGCAAAAGTTCGTGATTCTTTAATTTGGACTAAGTACTTAACTGAGCTAAAAATGCGCTATGTTGACAGCGGTTTAGTCGACAATATTCATGCAGCTCACTCGGCGCCAGTTTGGAACAACGCCAATACTGACGTTAATGAAATCTCTGAATACATGACGCTGCAGCGCGATAACTATGGTTTTATTCATAACCAAGCGATGCGTTTAGCGAATCACGGTGTAACGATTAATGATGTTGGCCGTGAGATTGAGAAGATTGTTCCTCAATCACAAATCGATACTTGGCACACCAATGGTTACCACGGTTCATACAGTCACAATGCTCGCGCAGTCGTAAACTTATACTTGGGCTACCACGATATGAACCCAGTGAACACTAACCCGTTACAAACGACTGAAAAGTCATGTGTTTATGTTAATGCAGCAGGTGCGGACACCTTGTATAAAGCAGGTATGAATCACTTTAACCAAGGTGAATACCAAGAAGCGTCTCAGCTATTTAATGACTTAGTGCAGTGTGACCCGAATAACATCGACTACCGTTTCGCATTAGCGGACAGCTTTGAGCAGCAAGGCTATCAGTCAGAAACCATGGCATGGCGTAACAGCTACCTACAAGGCGCAGTAGAGCTACGTACTGGTGATATTCAACCGTCAATTAAACTGGCTTCAGCAGACGTGATTGCCAATACGCCAACAGGTATGTTCTTAGACTTTATCGCGGTAAGCTTAAATGCGCCTAAAGCCGAAGCAGCAGAGCTAAACTTTAACTTTGGTGTTTACCACCCAGACATTGAAGAGCGCTACTACGGCGAAGTATCAAACGCGAATATGTCTAACATTGAGGTAGAGAAAATCCCAGCGGTTGATGTTGAGCTAATCATCCACAAGTCAGACTTTACGCGAGTCGTTCTAGGTGAAACAACACTAGATGAGCTAGTAAAGTCAGGCCAAGCAGGTATTAAAGGCGATGCGTCTCTTATCAAGCAGCTAGGTGGTTCACTCGATAAGTTTGATGGTCTGTTTGAAATCTTACCAATGCCGACTAAATAGTTGAGTTAGGAGTAAAACGAAGCCCCGCAGTTTGAGGGGCTTTTTATCTTGTTTGGGATTACTCATAGTTTGGTGGTGTTCGGGATACCGATTACTTCACATATGATTCGCATACGTCTGATTTGAGAGCTATGGCAACCAGCTTTTCCCCATATGGTCTCAAGACTAGCGGTGTTTGCGAATGGTAGTTACCTTGCTTTGCCTTATCTAGAAAACAAATGTACAAGCTATCTCCCTGTGTCTTGAGCAACTTGATGGAATATAACCAGTATTCATCTTCCAATCGGATTTCACGTTCTGTGTATACTGGAGCAGGCAGTTGTTCGAACTCGGGAAAAAACGTCTCATTGTCAGACCGCATAGGCATTAGAGAGCTATTGAAAGTAGTAATATCCAACTTGTTATAGATATTCTGCAGATCCGAAGACCAAGATAAACTCGCAAAAAAGATTCCGATTATAAAAATAAATGATCTCATATTAATTCCTTAATTAAAGCAGCTTCTCTCTTTCTTCTAGTAGGATAGCCATCCTTAAAATCCATCAAGTTGTTATACATTGATAGCCAATCTTGGGTTATTGATTGTTTCCAAAAGGCGGTCGTTCTTCGTGGCAAATAACCATATTGATAAGCTACAGAAGCAATCACAGTTTGCGCTTCTTTGGGTAAGCACTCAAACTTAATTGTGCTTGTAGAAGAATTGTACATTTTCACTAATTTGTCTGTTTCTGACTTTTTAACTAGTTCGTTGACCACTTCTAACTCTTCAGTCGTAATGGACAATGGTAGAGTATTTAGTTTTTCTACAGCAACCGACTTCTTTAATCCTAAATAAGGCGAGAACTTGTTAATTAAATCTTCAGGTAGACCCAATGTCTTAAGGTCCGTCGCCGAGCGAGCCCCTAAGTCAAAGCCTGTAGCGATAGTTACGCCACTTTGACTGGTCTCTGGGTCTGGTACATATCCGATGGTTTTACTACCCTCCAGTTTTTGAATAAACTGGTGGTCAATCATCAACTCACAAGTAGTCTCATACTCCCAACCCTCAACCAGCGCCTCATCTAGTCCAAGAATTGTCCCTTGCCCAGTGATGCCATCAACGGCACCAACGTCATAAGCAAGATGAGTTTGATTGGTCGGTGTATAGTGCTCTTGGAACAGCTTAATTTGATGCTCAGTCGTAGAGCCATAGTCGCCGTCTGCGCCAAACTTACCCAGATCAAAACCTAGTTTTATCAGAGCTTGTTGAATGTATGCTACTTCTTGCCCATTTGCGCCTTTTTTATATGGAGGGGCATCACGATTCGCGAGCTTATCTAACGTTAAAGATTGTTTTAGTAGTGGGGACTTAAGCCGCAGAGCTTGCTCGTCTTCATTAGCAGCTTCAGCAGGTGATGGAGTTGTTTCGTTAGTGCTTGAATTGCTCAACTGCGCACTTGTCGTTGCTGCCTGCGCTGTTTGCCCCAACTCAGTCACAACGTTCGCATCGGCAGCTTGTTTGGTCGCGGTGACTGCATTTTTTTCAAGTTCGTTGACGACGGTATTATTGGTATGCGTTTTCGGTAGTTCTGCTAGCTTTCCTGAGTACCCACTACCTGAGCCTGCACTGCCGCCTGAGTTTAGATTCACACCAGCACCAACTAAATGCACGCCAGCGGGATCGACTTTAACAAAGCTTCCTGCCGCTTTTAGGGTGATTTCGCTACCTGCTTCAATGACGACTTTGTTGCCTGCTTTTACATGAATTTCAGAACCTGAATCGTTGACCCATACACTGCCTGTTTTTAGATGCAGACTGCCTTCAACAATGAGTGTTTGATCTTCTGTAACTTTGCTTCTTTCATCCCCTTCGACAGTTTGGTGCTGATTGCCTAGAACCTGAGTTCTTTGGGTGCCTTGAATGGTAAGATGCTTATCGTGCTTAATGTGCAAGGTACTGTCATTGTTCACTTCACTGTCCCAGTCTTTTTGGGCGTGAAGATAAATTTGCTCTTGTCCTGATTGATCTTCAAAACTCAGCTCATTGAACCCTTCACCTTGATGGGTTTCAGTGCGGATTACTGTTTTGCTTTTATGCTCGGGAAGCGGGTAAGGCAGCGTATTGGTGAAGTGATAAGTTCGACCGGTAATAATAGGTTGGTCAGGGTCACCGTTAAGAAACTCAACAATCACTTCATGACCGATACGTGGGATGGCGATTGAGCCATATTGACTGCCTGCCCAAGATTGTGAAACACGCACCCAGCAAGAGCTGTGTTCATCTCCGTTTGAGTAGCGATCCCAAGGGAATTGAACTTTTACTCGCCCGTACTTATCACAATAAATTTCTTCATTCTCTGGGCCAACAACAGTGGCCATCATCGGTCCGTGGATTAGTGGTTTTAGCTCTGGTTCAGGCTGCCAGTTATATTGGCTTGGTATAACAGAAAATGTATTTGAGTAGGTGGTTGCGCCCGAGCCAGCCTCTTCTTCGAGTGCTTGTGGTTGTGAGCCTACGTGGTGGACTGAAACAATGACCCAAGTTTGATTTACAGCGTCGTCAAAGTGGTCTTGTAGCTCAAACTGAAAACCTGCTTGAAGCATTGGCACATTACTCGCGCCTTTAGCTAAATGAGCATCTCGGCGCAGGTATTCTAGCCGTGTTTGAGTAAATTTCTGCCCAGACTGATCGTCTTTAAATCGCCCAGGAGCATCAAAATGTTCATAGATTGAGTCTTGCTGATGAGGATCAGAGGTGCTTGCATGTTGTTGGAAAGAGTAGCGAGGCTTTATAAAGCTTCGATCTTGTGTTTCGACATGACTGGATTGGACAGATGCTGATACTTCAAAGTTAGAGACATAAGGGGTATCGCTTGTACCGCCACCAAGAGAGTTGAAAGATACAGGTACTGTTAGGTTCGGCAGAGTGGAACTGTCATCGCTAAATAGTAGAGTGTGCTGACCATTTTTAAATGCAAAACTGTAGTTCAGTCCTTCTTCAGCTGCTAAGCGTTGCAAAAATGCAAGGTCGGTTTCTCTGTATTGGACACAGAATTCTCGTTGGCTGTAGTCCTTTTTAAGCGAGAAAGCGAAGTCTTCGATTTTCATCTCTTGAAGCAGGATAGAGATAATTTCGGGAACCGTTTTTAACTGAAAGATGCGGCAGTTATGTCTAAGTGATAGTCGTTCTAATGCAGGAACTAAGGTCAGGCGATAAAAAGTGTGGTGATGACCGGTGTTGCCTTTACTAAAGCTTCTTGCGATGCCATGAACTCGGCGAGAAACTTCGCCGTTACGATACAAGGTTAACTGGACAGGTTTATCGACAACGTCCGGTGCCCACAAGTCAGGTCGACGACTCGCTAACTCAATATCGTAATGGTATCCGTTGCAGATATCGCCACTTTCTAACTGGAGGTGAGAGAGTGTTTCTCTGCCTTGAAACTCTCTGACCACGAAGGTATCAGAATTCAGTCCATCTACGGAGATTGTAAAGTTCAAAGTGGTCATTGGCACGGTCCTACAAAATGACTAAAACCCTAATCAAGAGACAATGCGGATCACCTCTTGATTAGAGCAATAAATGGCCCACCATAGGGTAGGCCATTGATCTCGTAGCGATTAAGCTTCGACAGGTTTACGCCAGTCGTCAGAACCAGACGTACCCGCGTTAACGTGATCCCAAGTAATCTTACGGTAAGACATTGAAACAGTAAGGTTTTGAGTGAAATCAGACATTGATGGATCTTGACAGTGAGGCATCTCACAGTTGATATCAACAATCGAAGCGTTTTCTAGTTTTGTCGTAAAGAAGTTTTCTTGCTTACCTTCGATAGACGTACGGTACCATTTGAGCTCAACAGTCTTCATCTTCTCACCAGATGAAAGTGCGTTGTAAAGTAGAGGTACTGCTTTGTTTAGTGAAACAGTGAATTGGAACGGCTTATGAACGCGTTGACCTGAAGGCTGACCAGATTGTGGGTCAGTTGGAACTGTCACAGTGTGGTCAAACTTTTGTACTAGCATTTCATCTTCATGGCCTTCAACAAATGAATCACCGATAGAATCAGCAGTACAAGCACCTGCAGTGATTAGGCCCTGAGTTTCACCATCAATAGAGATATAACATGGAGTTGGCATAGCATTCCTTCCTTCTTTAGTAAGTTCAAATAACAATTAAATGCGTTTACTAAAGAGCAACTGCTATGCCTAATTTAAATTTCTTTAATAATCAGTCATTTATATTTTTACTGCTTAACGAGCGAGCAACTCTTTACCTAAGCTAAGCAACATTGTGAGGAGCAGGGAGCAAGTATGTGGCGAAATTACGCTGCTCGTTTAAATGGTTTGAGCATTTTGTTTCCGAACACGTTGATGAGAGCACCGGTGACAATCAAACTTCCGCCTAGATAAGTCCAAAAGGAAGGAATTTCATTGAATAGCCAGACGCCAAGTAGCGCTGAAAACACGATTTGAATATAGGAATAGGCTGATGCTTTCCCAGCCGCTTGCGTTTGCATAGCTTTAGTCAAACCATATTGTCCCATTTGAGTAAATACGCCCACCAGAACAAGTATCAGCGTTAGGTATAGGCTTGGCCATACAAACTCATCCCACATTAAAAACACCGATGTCGGTAGAGCGACTAAAGGAAAATAGAAGATGATCACTGAGCTGTCTTCAGTTTGGCTCAGCTTGCGCACAATGACGTAAGCAATCGAGCTTCCCATCGCACCAATCAGTGCCGTCATCACACTAAATAACGGTAGTTCATAGGCGACACTGCTGCTCATGCTCGGTTGTACCATGACCATTAATCCCGCCAAACAAAATGCGATACAAACCATGGTGGATGACTGAACGCGCTCTTTTAACAACAGCACACCCAATAGTGCGGTAAAGACAGGATGTACGTATTGCAAAATAGTGGCTTCAGCTAGGGGAAGCGTCGTCACCGAATAATAGACGCACATCAGAGCCAGTGTACCTACAGTCCCGCGAACCATGAGTAATGGCTTATTGTTACCCCAAACGGAAATGCGTTTACGTTTTACATCTAAGTAGCTAATGATCAGAGAAACAAGCGCACGAGCGGCGACAATCTCAAACACAGGAATGCCGTAAGTGCTGACATATTTAACGCATGCAGACATCAAGGCGAAACCAAGCGCTGAGAGGATCATGTAGCGTATGCCAACAGGCACTTGGTCGAAAGAAAAGCGAGATAACGGCATGAGTGGACTTATTTAAACGAACGTAACGACAATCATGTCATTTGCGCTACTAAGGTTCAATGGCTCTTCTGCAACAGGTACCAGTCTATCGCTACTTAAATGGGGTTATTTACTCCAACGGATTAAGCAGATAAATTGAAATCAAAACCTCTATCTAAGGAGCGAATAATGAGCGTCGAGCTTAAGCAGCAATGCCATATTCATCTACCAGGAAACCGTGATTACTCTCCTGCCGAACATTTTACTCAAATGGCAGCTTGGTGCGCCGAGCACAATGTCAGCCATGATGTTTATGGTGATGGCGAAACGATTCAAGCGTTTGAGAAAAAAGTCGCAGATTTGTTGGGCTATGAGGCTGGGTTGTTCGTTGTAACGGGCACAATGACTCAACCAACGGTGCTTGATATGGTTGCGCGTAAGAAAAGAAACCCGATAGTGGCGATGCATTCCTCTAGCCATATTTGTTTGCATGAAAAGCAAAACTATCAGCTGCAAGATCGATTTAAAATATTGCCGATTGGAAACTCATTTCAGCCATGGACGCTGAAAGATCTGCAAGCATGGCATGATGAAATTGCCGCGGTTTTGTATGAGTTACCGATGCGCGAGATCGGTGGTCAGCTGCCTAAGTGGGAAGAGCTTGAAGAGATAAAGTCTTACTGCGGTAGCAAGGGGATTCACCTTCATATGGATGGTGCTCGTTTATGGGAATGTGCGGCTTACTATCAAAAGACATATCAGCAAATTGCCCACGGGTTCGATACTGCTTACGTCTCTTTATATAAAGGTGTCGGCGGGTTGGGTGGCTCGATGTTGTTGGGGTCAAAAGCATTCATTGAAGAAGCTTCAATTTGGATGAAGCGACAAGGTGGCAATCTTTATCACCGCACGCCTTATATTGTCTCCGCAGCGATGCAATTTGATGACAGGTTGGCAAATCTATCAAGTTTGTTTGAGCGAACTCAGCAAATCTATCGACTGCTTGAGGCATTTCCGTCATTGGCGGTGAATCCAGCGCAGCCTCAAGCCAATATGTTTCATCTGATTTTGCCTTGCAGTTATGACAAAGCGTTAGAAGTGCAAAAACGGATGGCGATGGAAAAGGGAATCTGGTTTGGTAATCCTCAAAGAATGGATCACCCGAATCACTGCAAAGTGGAATGGTATGTAGGCGATAACTTACAAGCGATCAGTGACGATGTGCTATGTGATTTCTTTGCCGAACTACTTGAAATGACGGCGTCTTAACACCACATCAATAGTAACCGCTTGCTCTATAATGAGCCCATTAATTTAAATTAGGTATTGTGATGAACCCAATTCTTGCGCTTTTGAAAGAGAACAACATCAGTGATGAGCAAATCAACGAGCTTTTTCAAACGTTAACTCAAAACCCATTAGCGGCGATGGCAACGATCGGCCAGCTTGGTTTACCTCAAGATAAACTGCAACTACTTATGGGCCAGGTGATGCAAAACCCAGCACTGATCAAAGATGCCGTTGAAGAGCTTGGGCTAGATTTTTCTAAAGTAGAAGAAGCCAAGCAGAAGCTGCAAAGCCAACAGCAGCAATAACTTAGAACAGTGAAAGCCAGTCAACCCCATTGACTGGCTTTTTTCTTTATACCGTTTCTCAATTTGAGAGCCTAGTGACTAAGATAATTGTTCAGCTTGGTATACTCACCAAGAGGATCGACAAGAGAGTGTGATGATATGTCAAAAACAGCAAAGCTCCATAACGAAGATAAGTTAGCCAAAAAAGCGTTAGAAATTGGCGGTAAGATGGCCAAAATGCAAGGGTTTGATTTGCCGGATTCTCCCCAGCCAGTCAGAGTGAAAGCCATCTATCTATTTTTGGTCGATGCTAAGCAAATTGCTCCACTCCCAGAGAGTAAACTTGATGGAGCTAATATTAAACACCGATTGGCACTATGGATTCATAAAGCGTTACCTGATAACGATCCACTGAAATAGAACTTCATTTTTACTTCTTATTTGGGTGTTCGCTGCCACAATTTGAGCAGCGGCACACCACATCGTTTTCGTCTCACTTTGCAGCCCCGTTGATATAAAAGCCGTTTAGCCATTCGTACTTACAGCATGCATTTTTGCGCTTATGTCCATGATAGCTACCAATAATTGGTGTTGCGCACGCCTTCCTCTAGGAGAGATGGTGATAGGAGTAGGGGCTTCTTTCTTCAGTAGTATTGATTTACAAAACAGAATCAAAACTGCTAAAGATAACTCCCGAGAAGCGATACAATGCTCGCGTTGCAAGATCGCTACATGAACTTCTCATTCACAGAAACCTCAAAGTAATCATACATGTCTAAAGATTTCGATTTCACCACAGAATACACACTCGACAAGCCTTTCTTTGCTGAGTGCTATGATCAAACTAGCCAGCCTGCTAAGTTTCCTCAAGCTTATTGGAAGGGGATACTCTTTCTCACTTTTGGTGTGGTTTTATTGGAATTTGAGCTGCTACCTAATGGTTACGTCGGTTGGTTCTTTATTGTATTGAGTGTTATTGAAGCGTTCAGTGTCTATTGCAAGCGAACCTGGTGGCTATGGCGACAAACGATCAGCTCCAGCCGTGGCAGCAAAGTGGTGTTTCAAATCAATGCCGACGGCGTGAGCTATAAAAACGGCAAAATCGACCGCAAAATCGCTTGGAGTGAAATAGACCAACTGGAGCAAACCGATTTAGGCTTCATCCTTCATTTGGGTAAACAGCGTCAATACGTCAGCAAATCTTGCTTAAATGAAGAAGTCATTGAGTTCATGGTAAAGCAGCACGCAGAATCAAAAGCGAATTAATGTTGTTGCTTGCTGCAAGGCTTTGCTGCTAGGCGAGTCGTTAAGCTTTCATTAAACAAAGTGATCAAATTGAGTAATACCACTCGTTCTTTAGTGAGTTGCATTAGGGCTATACAGTGGGCATTTTAAAAGTGTTAATAGGAAGTTAGCCCTATGCGTAAAACAGACAAGAAGATTGAAAATCAAATTCGAGACGTTTTAACCGAAGTTTGTGAAGATACGTTAAAAGGCTACGATGGTTTTCTTTGGGTGACTCATACGGTAAAATACTCCTCTTTTTCACAAAGCTTAGAAATAGTCTGTGTATTCGAAACGAACCAAGATAGAGCAAGTTTTTTGGAGGGAGAAGGCCAACAGCATGTCTCAACAACTATCCAAAAAGCGTTTAATAAAGTTGGGGTCCAACTAAAGAACGTAGGTAAGCAAATCAGTTACGATACTCAGCAAAATCACGAGCGCGGTCATCAAAGAAGGTGATTTGAGTTTGTGGTGGAAACCTGAGACTTTGTTTTACTTGTTTTGATATAAAGCCTGAAGGCTAATGTCTACCCCAAAAACAGGACGATTAACACTTGCCTATTTAAGGCTAGGGTACACCTGAGCTGTTTTGGTAAATCGCCTTTGCCCCAAAGTAAGTTACGCCTTCGAATCACACAATGATACTCAGTCAAACTTTGATATACAAAAAGTAATAAGAGTCAAAAGACAAGGCCTGCCCCTGAAACTCGGGAGAAATAACAATAAAAAGGGTGTCAACAATATGCTTGCTGATAGTCTAGTGATATACGATAATGCTGTTTGTATATACAGTTCAAGTGGCATAGATGACAGAGCTAGAAATTAAAAAACTAATAGTAAGGTACTTTCTAGAAAAGTATGAAAATTTTGTTGTTGGTTCTGAATTTTCATTTCAATTTGGTGAAAGACGAGCGGATCTAGTATTGCTGGATGATGGCTACTTAACTGCCTTTGAAATAAAAGGTGCTCGTGACACTGTATCTAGGTTGAATTATCAAATTGAAAGTTATAAAAAGTTTTTTGATTTTTGCTTTGTTGTGTGTGAACCAAGCAATCTGGCTGAAGTACGAGCAACGATTTCAAGAGATGTTGGCATCTTTCTGGTCGAAAATGGCAAAATTACTCATGTTCGCCAATCAAAACAGTTCAAACGACACGATAAAAGAGTGTTAGCCAGTGCGTTAAGTGTGCAAAAGTTGAGTGCTATATCGAAAGGAAGCAATTTAAGGTCGAAGCACGAATTATGCGACTACGTATCAAAAAACAATACGTTAGAGTCATTAAGACAGTTATCAAGAAACGATTTTAATGAAAGATATGAGGTGGCTTCAAAACTGTTGAAACAAGAAACCACCCTTCATCTGACGTCGGATGACATTTACACAATTACAAAGAAAGCTCCGTCATTACTAAAACGAAGAATCGTCTGATTCTCTGAGTAAAATTCGACTTTTAATGTAGTAGTTCAAGCGAACTGATATCCAAAATGCAGGGCTAATACCTGATGGATTATCATTTGCTGCTGCTTGGATCTCTTCATCAGCCCACACTCCAAGCGGCTTATATGATGTTGTATCTCTGACGGTGTGCTCTGCGGCTCTAACATACCCACCATTGTTTCGACGGTATCTTTTATAGGTGAATGATTTTCCGTCTAAAGATGCAATATCAATCCTAGGTACAAAAGTACCGCCTTTCATTTCAATTTGTTCGGTGTTAATTGAAACGTAGTCGCCATATTTGATTGGGAACTCTTCACTAATACCCTGATAGATATCTTCTTCACAGATTCTAAACTCACCTGCAATATCTTCGCCACCAGTTTGAGCAACATTCGATGGGAAACTAGAGCAGAGCATTACAACGTCTTCTATTTTATCAGCGAAAGACTCCGTACCCGAGCAAGCCTCAAGGAAAGTATCAACTACATCATTAATGGCTTTCTTTCTTACGAATTCAGCATCTAGAATTACGTAGAGTTTACAATTTTCGTTCAGGTTACTTGTTATAGGAGTTAGATAATATTCAATTTCTTCGTCACTTAAGTCATATGGCAATCTAACCGCAAGACAATTAGTTCTTGCAGAAGCACTTCTTACGAATTCTTCAACGTCTTCGAACTTACCGTCATCATCTTCATACAAGTGAACCATCGGGATGATGTTTAAGTCGCAATGTAGATCAAACAGAAAATACTGCCACTCTTTAAAGCCGTTGTGTTCTGATAACAATTGCTCAATCTGAGGGTTGATATATTTTTCGTTTGTACTCAAATCAAGTATAAATGGTCGCTTCTTCTGAATTTCAGCAATTTGCTTCATACGGCGATATATATCACCATCAGGTGCTTTTTTTGTTTTTCTCGATTTGGTTAGTTCGTAAATTGGCAAAATCTTTGAAAAATCATCATCATTGATGTGTTCAAAACAGCGGAGTTCGCCATCTCTAGTTTTTATGATCGGGAAATAGACAAATTCACTCATAGATTATGTCCGTCATAACCAAGAACTTTGGCTCTAATTCGAACTGCATGAGAAGATACTTGGAAGTGCATAGCAACATCTTCAACCTTTGATGATACGTTGGCTATAAAATTATCGAAAGCATCTTTAGGCATCAATAGTGAGGCTGCAAAATCATTGGCCTCAGCTTCCATCCAGTTTGTTTCCCCATTTCTAAAGAAAGTTGTATCTTCAAAGCAATCATTGTTAGCAGCATGGCGAATGCGATGTGCAATTTCGTGGGCTATTGTAAACCTTTGCCTATGCGGATGGTGTAATGAATTAACGGTCATTACCCAACTACCTGACTTTTTCTCTTTTTTAAGCGAGCCTGATTCTTCATCTTGCATCGGCTCGTATCTAACGGTAATCCCTAGATGTTTGGCTAATTCAGATACATTGACAGGGTCAGTTTCTAAGCCCTTGTCTTCAGCAAGTGCTATTAGATGTTCAGGTGTAGACAAATCTTCAAATTCTGTAGTTGTTTGAGTTTTTCTACCAGATTTTCTAACGAATGCCATCTATTGTTCCTTTTTGACAAGTAGGGATTCTTTGCCTTCAGATTCGGATATATCTAACTGAGCTACACGTTCCGAAATGACCTTTATTTGTTGGCGTAGGCTTTGGTTTTCTGTTTCTAAAAGTTGCAATCGTTCTAGAGCTTCATCGACAGTTCCTAATGACCTTTCAAAATCACCAGCAGTAGCATTTAGATCGCTTTGTACAACTCGAAGCCGTGATTCTGCTTCATTCTCGACTTTTGCATTGAGTACGTGATTGAACGTATCACTATGCATATATTTTTTTGTGATTTCTTCAGCTTTTTCTTCTGATGTGCTTTTGATGTAAATCACGGATATTGCAGCGATCAAACCGTTAATAGCTATAAGGACGGTGATTATTGTTTGATAAAAGCCAGTTTGAAATGACCAGACATCTTTAAGACTAATTAATGTCCCACTCTTGACTAATTCACCAATAATGTGAGATGTGAATGGATCGTTGATATTATCAGCATTAGCAAGTGCAACTGAGTCGGCATAGCCAAGGTAAGAGAGCAGTGATGGGGAAGGTAAACATACGAGTAACGCCAGTAGCACAATGCAAAAAAGTGAGCATGTGATTAAGCTTACAAAAAAGATTGTCTTGTAGATGCTAGGACTAGCGGGGGTATTCTCTGACATGCTTCCGTTTTATCTGTTGTAATTTTTTGTAGCTTACTATACATCTGATTCATATAAAATAATTTAAGTCAATGTGGTTGCATATTCCAGAGTAAAAACCAATAAGGTCAGGTCTTGTCTTTTGCTTTTTGGTGGCGGTTTTTCTATCGGGTTTAGCTACTTGTCATACCTGAAGTTATTAGTCATTTGCTAATGTTTGATTTTCCAAAACTCATTTCTGTCCAATAACTAGTTAAGTCTAACTAACCCCAAAAACAAAAAGGCGAACCAACTGGTTCGCCTTTTTCTATTTAGAGCCTACAAAAATTAATCTTCGTAGTTGTCGATGCTTGGGCATGAACAGATTAGGTTACGGTCACCGTATACGTTGTCTACGCGGTTTACTGTTGGCCAGTATTTCCAAGACTTAGTTGCTGGTGATGGGAAGCAACCTAGCTCACGTGAGTATGGACGATCCCACTCTGCCGCAGAAAGATCCACTTGAGTGTGAGGTGCGTTGACTAGAGGGTTGTTCTCTAGTGGCCATTCACCGTTCTTCACTTTAGCCATCTCTTCACGGATTGCGATCATCGCATCACAGAAGCGGTCTAGCTCTTCTAAATCTTCAGATTCTGTTGGTTCAACCATTAGCGTACCCGCAACAGGGAACGACATGGTTGGTGCGTGGAAACCGTAGTCCATTAGACGCTTCGCGATATCTTCTTCGCTGATGCCTGTCTCTTCTTTCAGTGGACGAATATCGATAATACATTCGTGAGCTACACGGCCGTTCGTACCACGGTAAAGAACAGGGTAGTGCGGGCGTAGACGCTCCATCACGTAGTTCGCGTTTAGGATTGCGACTTTTGTTGCGTCTGTTAGGCCAGCTTCGCCCATCATCGCGATGTAAGCCCACGAGATTGGCAGGATAGAAGCACTACCTAGGTCTGCTGCTGAGATAGCGTAATCGTCGCCTTCTACACCGTTTTCAATGTGACCTGGTAGGAAAGGTGCTAGGTGCGATTTAACACCGATAGGACCCATACCCGGACCGCCGCCACCGTGTGGGATGCAGAACGTTTTGTGTAGATTTAGGTGAGAAACGTCAGAGCCAATAAAGCCTGGAGACGTTAGACCAACCTGTGCGTTCATGTTCGCGCCGTCTAGGTAAACCTGACCGCCTGCTGCGTGTACCATCTCACACACTTCTTTTACTTGCTCTTCATATACGCCGTGCGTAGAAGGGTAAGTGATCATGATGCTTGATAGGTTTTCAGCGTGCTTTTCAATTTTCGCTGCTAGGTCAGCCATGTCGATGTTGCCATCGTCATCACACTTCACCACAACCACTTTCATTGAAACCATTGACGCTGTTGCAGGGTTAGTACCGTGCGCTGAGCTTGGGATCAAACATACGTTACGGTGACCTTCACCACGGCTATCGTGGTAGCGTTGAATTGCGATTAGACCTGCGTACTCACCCGATGCGCCAGAGTTTGGCTGTAGTGAGAATGCGTCGTAGCCTGTGATTTCACATAGCTTCTCTTTTAAGTCTTTCGCTAGTGCTGCGTAACCCGCTGCTTGCTCTACTGGAGCAAATGGGTGGATAGAACCAAACTCTGGCCATGTCACAGGGATCATTTCAGCGGCTGCGTTTAGCTTCATCGTACAGCTGCCTAATGGGATCATACCGTGAGTCAGTGAGAAGTCTTTGTTCTCCAGCTGCTTTAGGTAACGCATCATCTGCGTTTCACTGTGGTGCGTGTTGAATACTGGGTGAGTCAGATACTCAGAAGTACGACGCAGTGCTTCTGGAATTGCCGCAAATTCGTTATCCGCGATTTCAGATGATAGTGCGTTCACTTCATCTTTTACGCCAAATACTGCGAATAGTGCTTCGATATCAGCAGTTGTTGTTGTTTCGTCACAGCTGATACCTAGTTTGCCATCTAGCTTACGTAGGTTGAGGTCAGCAGCTTGTGCTTTTGCGTATAGCTCTTCAGTGTTACCAGCAGTGTTGATTGTGATGGTATCGAAGAAGCTATTGTGAGCCAGTTCGAAGCCAGATTTAGTTAGACCAGCAGCAAGGATCGCTGTCATGTGGTGAGTACGACGAGCAATCGTGCGTAGACCTTCAGCACCGTGGTAAACAGCGTAGAAAGAGGCCATGTTTGCTAGTAGAGCCTGAGCCGTACAGATGTTTGACGTCGCTTTCTCACGGCGGATGTGCTGCTCACGAGTTTGCATTGCCATGCGAAGCGCTTGGTTACCGTTGGTATCGATAGATACCCCGATCACACGGCCTGGCATAGTACGCTTGTGTTTGTCACGCGTCGCCATAAATGCTGCGTGTGGGCCACCGTAACCCATAGGAACGCCGAAACGTTGAGCAGAGCCAATAACAACGTCTGCGCCCATTTCGCCTGCTGGCTTAAGTAGAGTCGACGCAAGTAAGTCTGTAGCAACCGTTACTAGTGTCTTGTTTGCTTGCGCTTTAGCGATGATATCAGTTAGATCACGTACTTCACCGGTTGTACCAGGGTACTGTACTAGTGCACCAAATGCGTCTTGTTCAGGTAGAGACTCTAAAGAACCAACTTGTACATCAAAGCCGATGTATTTTGCACGAGTCTTAACCACTTCTAGTGTTTGTGGATGAACATCGTCAGCAACAAAGAAGACCTTGCTCTTGCTCTTACCCGCACGCTTACACAGTGTCATTGCTTCGCCGGCAGCGGTTGCTTCATCCAGTAGTGACGCGTTAGCAATATCCATTGCTGTCAGGTCCATCACCATCTGTTGATAGTTAAGCAGCGCTTCTAGGCGGCCTTGAGAGATTTCTGGTTGGTAAGGTGTGTACGCTGTGTACCAACCTGGATTTTCAAGCACGTTACGTAGGATGACGTTTGGCGTGAAGGTGTTGTAGTAACCTTGGCCGATGAACGTGCGTTTTACTTGGTTTTGGTTGGCGAACTCGCGCATTGCAGCCAACATATCTGCTTCGCTTTTCGCTTCCGCAAGTGTCATTGGCTGTTCTAGGCGAATTTGCGCAGGAACGGTTTCGTCGATCAATGCGTCAAGGTTTGCAACATTGATTGCGCCCAACATTTTTTGTTGGTCAGATTTGTTTGGGCCGTTGTGGCGTGCAACGAACTCATTTTGTGTGCTGAGGCTTTGAAGTAATTCAGTCATTGTCCTTTACCTACTCCGGAGTTCGGGTAATGGGTACCATTACTGATACATTTAATTATATGCCCGAACTTAGAAAAAAAGCTGCCATCCGAGGCGGAGGCAGCTTCTTAATGTGTCCTAATTACTCGTCTTCGACTGAGTTTTCGTACTCTTCTGCATCTTTCAGATTTTCTAGCTCTGACGCGTCAGACATTTTCACTTTCACGATCCAACCGCCTTCGTACGGTTCTTCGTTGATAAGCTCAGGGCTGTCTTCTAGCTCTTCGTTGATTTCAACGATTTCACCAGTGATAGGCGCGTAGATATCAGACGCTGCTTTTACAGACTCAACAAGAGAGAAAGATTCACCTGCTTCGATTTCAGCTTCTACTTCTGGTAGGTCTACGAATACTACGTCACCTAGCAAACCTTGTGCGTGGTCAGAAATACCGATAGTTACTGTACCGTCACCGTTGTCACGTACCCACTCGTGGCTTTCTGCAAACTTCAGTGTCTTATCCATTGCTTAATCTCCAAATATGAATTTGATAAAAATTGTTTATTGGTAAAGAGGGAAACGGCCACAAAGTGCTTTCACTTCTTTGCGTACACGTTGTTCCACTTCAGCGTTACCTTCTGGGTTTTCAACCAACCCGTCGAGTACATCGCCGATCCAATTACCGATGAGTTTGAATTCTTCTGCGCCAAAGCCGCGGCTTGTCCCCGCAGGGGTTCCCAAACGGATGCCCGATGTAATCATAGGCTTCTCTGAATCGAATGGGATGCCGTTTTTGTTACATGTGATGCCGGCACGTTCTAGAGCTTCTTCTGCTTTGTTACCTTTCAAGCCCTTAGGGCGAAGGTCAACCAGCATTAAGTGCGTATCAGTACCGCCAGTCACAATGTCACAACCGCGAGTTTGCAATACTTCTGCTAGAACTTTTGCGTTATCGATCACTGAATCGATATAAGTTGAAAATTCTGGGCCTAAAGCTTCGCCAAATGCTACCGCTTTCGCTGCGATTACGTGCATCAGCGGGCCACCTTGTAGGCCAGGGAATACTGCTGAATTAATTTTCTTGATGATCTCTTCGTGGTTGGTCAGGATCATACCGCCACGTGGGCCACGTAGTGTTTTGTGCGTTGTCGTTGTCACGACATGTGCGTGTGGTAGTGGGCTAGGGTGTGCACCTGTTGCGATAAGGCCAGCAATGTGCGCCATATCAACCATTAGGATAGCGTCGACTTCATCCGCAATTTCACGGAATTTAGCAAAATCGATAGTACGTGGAATCGCGCTACCGCCTGCAATGATCATTTTAGGCTTATGTTCTAGTGCTAGTTCGCGAACGTCGTCGTAGTTGATTTCGAGTGTTTCGCGATCAACGCCGTATTGAACTGCGTTGAACCATTTACCAGAAAGCGCTGGGCGAGCACCGTGAGTAAGGTGGCCACCTGCATCAAGAGACATACCAAGAATGGTATCGCCAGGTTGAAGTAGAGCCAGCTTAACCGCGCCGTTAGCCTGAGCGCCAGAATGGGGTTGAACGTTTGCGTATTCGCACTTAAACAATTGTTTCGCACGCTCGATAGCAATCGCCTCTACTGTATCAACATGTTCACAACCACCGTAGTAACGGCGACCTGGATAGCCTTCTGCATACTTGTTGGTTAGGCAAGTGCCTTGTGCCTGCATTACCGCTTTAGAAACGATGTTCTCAGAAGCGATAAGCTCAATTTGTTCGTTTTGACGTGTGTTTTCTGCTTGGATTCCAGCAAATACGGCATCGTCTGTAGCAGCAAGGTTAGTAGAGAAAAAGTTCTCTAGGCTGTGGTTTTGAAACGGTTTGTTCATGGTAGATGACCTTCCATTCGTGCCGACGAGACTTTTAGTAGGGTAATTGTTCTCATCAGTTCTAATTTATTGTTGCTCTTCTCTTACGTGAGAGCAGGGCGAATTTCCAACCCCTAAATAGTGGGGAAAAACGAATTCAATTGTTAAAACTATCAATCGTTGAATTCGGAAATAACATCTCTACAACTAACAAGCTGGTAACATAGCGGTTGTCGAAGGAACAATCAACCAAAAATTTCCTATTGGAAACAAGGTTTCTATTTTTGCTAACAAGAGCACGGTTTATTTCTTGTTCGCACCTTTCCTCAATTAAACGCTTCGGGCACAATAAAAAATGACACAGGAAGTAGTAAATGCACTAAGAGGGAAGCATGCCCGAAGATATCTATGATGAGTATCCATCACTGACGTTATCTAAAGAGTCAGTCGATGAAAATATTGAGCCACTTAAGCTAGGCGAGCGAATTAAAACCATTCGTGGCAAGCTTGGGATCACTCTCGAAGAAGCGAGTCAGCGTACCGGGTTAGCGCGTTCAACCCTAAGCAAAATCGAGAACGAACAGATCTCTCCAACCTTCCAAGCGATGCAAAAGTTGGCAATGGGACTTCAAATAGATATGCCTCAACTATTTGAACCGCCTAGAAAAAAAGTGGCGACAGGGCGTCGTGACATCACTAAAGCCAATCAAGGTAAACCGCACCCAACGCCCACTTATGAACATGAACTTTTAGCGACTCAGCTTTCCAATAAGAAAATGATGCCGTTCAAGAGCCAGGTTCATGCGCGTAATTTTGAAGAGTATGGAGATTGGGTGCGCCATGACGGTGAAGAGTTCTTATTGATACTTTCCGGTTCGGTGATGTTCTATTCTGAGTTCTATGAACCAGTTGAATTGAGTGAAGGCGATAGCGTTTACTATGATGCCAATATGGGTCATATGCTTATTTCAACTAGTGAACAAGATGCTCATATCCTTTGGGTTACGGCCAAATAAGAATGATGATGTAAATGCCTTACAGCAAAAGCAAACGTTTGCTTTTGGTTTTTAGAAGAGTACAATAGCGCCATCTTGACGATTAACCGTTCAAGAAGGCGCTATTACTTTATCTGTCCGATGTGAATATGATGTTAAATGTCACATTTTAAACTGTTCTCCCCTTGTTAATAGTGCAAAACCTCTCCACTCGTGTTTATTATTGGAAACAAGGTTTCCTGTATGGAAAACGAACCTGATTAAACGGAGACAACGATGACTCAAGAATTACTGAAAACACCTTTACATGCTCTTCATGTAGAGGCTGGCGCAAAGATGGTTCCATTTGCCGGCTACGATATGCCTGTTCAATACAAACTCGGCGTGAAAAAGGAGCACTTGCATACTCGTGATGCTGCGGGCCTTTTTGACGTTTCCCACATGGGTCAGCTTCGTCTACACGGTGAGGGTGCGGCTGCGTTTCTTGAATCATTAGTTCCTGTCGACATTATTGATCTACCAAAAGGCAACCAGCGCTATGCGTTCTTCACTAATGAAGAGGGCGGCATAATGGACGACCTAATGGTAGCTAACCTTGATGATCACTTGTTTGTGGTGGTTAACGCGGCATGTAAAGAGCAAGATATCAATCATTTAGAAGCGCACTTGCCTTCAGGTGTGGAACTGGAAATCATTGATGATCGTGCGCTATTAGCACTGCAAGGCCCTAAAGCGGTAGAGGTACTTAAGCGCTTTAATGCTCAAGTGGCTGACATGGTCTTTATGGATGTGAAGAAGCTCAATATTCTTGGCGTTGAATGTATCGTGAGCCGCAGTGGTTACACGGGTGAAGACGGCTATGAGATCTCTGTACCAAACACGCACGCTGAAGAGCTAGCGCAAAAGTTAACTGCAGAAGAGGAAGTTGAGTGGATTGGCTTAGGAGCACGTGATTCTTTGCGTCTAGAGTGTGGTCTTTGTCTATATGGTCACGATCTGGATACCACCACAACACCCGTTGAAGCGAGCCTACTTTGGGGCATTCAAAAGATTCGTCGTATTGGCGGTGAACGTGAAGGTGGCTTCCCTGGTGCAGATGTCATTCTAAAGCAGATCGAAACCAAAGATGTTTCTCGTAAGCGTGTTGGTCTAGTCGGCCAAACTAAAGCGCCAGTACGAGAAGGTGCTGAGCTATTTGACGCTGATGACAACAAAATTGGTGTTGTAACCAGCGGTACTGCGGGCCCTAATGCCGGCAAACCAGTTTCAATGGCTTATGTCCGTGCAGATCTCGCGGCAATTGGTACAGAAGTCTTTGCCGATGTTCGTGGTAAAAAGCTCGCAATGACAGTTGAGAAAATGCCATTTGTACCGCAGAGATATTATCGCGGTTAATCAAATGTGACGAACCATTGCTTTGTGTGCTAAAACCTCTCTTAGGAGAGGTTTTTTTGTATGAATTTTCTCGTACAATAAAACGGATTTTGTGAAAGGTAGTAATTATGAGAAGTATTTCTGTTTTAGTTTCTTCTTTGTTATTAGCATTTAGTGCTCATAGTGCAGAAGTAACCCCCTATATCGTTAACGGAACGGATATCAGTGCGTCGACACATCCTAGCTTTGTAAGCCTTTTTTATGACCGCATTGATTATGACGGGGTGTACGGTCAAGGGCCGTATTGTGGTGGCACGCTGCTTTCGGCAAACTACATTTTGACCGCCGCCCACTGTATCTACGGTGATTCAAATTATCAATTGTTTACCTCTGTGGTGCCTCAATTACAAAACGAGAGCGACTTTCCTAATTCAGTGTTACAGCGTGTTATGGTTAGTGAGTTCTATTATCCAAGTGATTACAACAATACGACGCTGGCTAATGATATCGCTATCTTGAAACTTGCTCAGCCAATCACGGCAGTATCAAGTTATGCTGAACGTGCTGTTCCTACCGATGAACCAAGTTATCGTCTAACTAGCCCTGTACAAGACTTTTATGCGGTTGGGCATGGTAATACTGAAACTAATCTTGACTCAACGGAAGAGCTGCAAAGAACGTTACTTAGATATGTTACGAATGATGATTGTGCCGGCATTTATCAAGATGTAGATATCAGTGACAACTTATGCATGAACGGCGCAGCAACAGTTGTTTACGAAAATGCGACGTGTCAGGGGGATTCCGGTGGGCCGTTATATTGGAATTCGAAACAAGTGGGTATAACGAGCTTTGGTCCTCAGGTCTGTGGAGACACTGATGTTAATATTAGGGCTAACTCAATATTTACTGAAGTATCCCACCATGAAGCTTGGATAAACTCTGTGCTTAATGGCAATGAAACGCCAAAAGTGACGGTAACAGACAGCCTGCGTAATGCAGCTCTTAACCCTAGCACTGGTGGCGGTGGCGGCGGAGGTTCTGTGGGCGTACTGGTTTTATCTGCTCTAGGTTTACTGGGCTGGAGACGCAAACGTAATTAGCCACTTGTTACATATTTAGTGCTATAGGTGAGGAGTTATTAACTAAACTAAAGATCAGTTCATCTGGGATTCAATGTTATGCCTAAGTTGTATTGGCCTTTATGGTTGTTGATATACTCCTCTTGCAATTATGCTGTTGAAATTCAGCCATATATTGTCAATGGCTCCAATGCGAACATCGTAAACTATCCCTCATTTGCCAGTCTCTTTTATCGCTCTGATAACCTTTATAGCACGTCGCCATATTGCGGCGCGACCATGATCAATTCTCGGTATGTTTTGACAGCGGCCCACTGTATCTACGGTGATGACGATCTAATGCTACATACTGTCGTTGCCCCTCAACTGAAAGATGAGAGCAATTTTCTTTCCTCTCAACAAGCAAAAGCGAAAGCATTTTATTACCTCGATAGCTACGTTGATTCTGCTAGTGCTTTGTGGCGCGACGATATCGCGATCATCGAGTTAGAAACGGCGTTGTCGGTGTCTGATTACACCTCGATACTAAACACCACGATCAATAACGCATTCTCTGCCAGTGATGAGTATAAGGCGGTTGGTCATGGTTATATCGAAGGTAATGTGGCGGGTGGCACTCAGCTACTTCAGACTGACCTCACCTATATCAGTACGCAATCTTGTCAGTCCATCTATGGTAGTGCTTTAACCTCAAGCCACTTGTGTTTTACCGGACCGATTCAGGGAGGGTATCGTAACTCTACCTGCAACGGTGATTCTGGTGGCCCTGTCTATTGGTATAACGGTGGTCAATACATTCAAATTGGCATCACCAGTTTTGGTCCTGCGACTTGTGGTGATACCAGTGTGGATGTGACCTCGGTATTTACCGATATACATGATTATCAAGCGTGGATCAGTCGAGTGATCAATGGCCAAGAAGTACCAAAAGCTTATGTCGTCACCTCCGGTGATGTGCGAACACTGATCAATAATGATTTTAGCTCAAGAGTTGAAGCCGAATCGACACCAAGTCAGGGTAGTGAGTCTAGTGGTGGAGCGTTTGGGTTATTGAGTTCATTCATTTTAGCACTACTACTTTTAGTCAAGCCCCCAGTCGCATTAGTCCGAAATGAGTCTAGTTAACATATTTCTCACAAATAAGAATTGCACTACAACTATATGAATATTATGAATGTTTCATGGTTTGCATATCAACTACAGTTAAACCACATGTTGACTATTTGTGTCTAAACGATAGTTTTAAGTCACCGATAGAGATGCGCTGAGGTTTCCGCTATGACGAACAATGATGTTTACCAAATCACCCTTATTTCTGATATCAGTATGCAGTCTAAACTGCTTAAAGATTCATTAGAGAAAGGCCTTCCTATACAGGTTAATATTGTTTCTTCTGATGCATTGAGGACTTTTGACTCTAATGGTGGAAAAATCGATGAGTTGGTTTTGATTGACTTCCATTATTTAGACGATGAAAAGTTCGAGTACTACAACAATGCTAAGACCCAAAGCAAATCGACGATCAAAGAGATTGTGTTTAACTGCCCAACCGAAGCACCTTCAAGCCAGCTGTTTAAGTGGCGAAACTTAGTCGGCGTGTTTTATATCGATGATGATGTTTCGTTGTTATTGAAAGGCATGGATAAAATCATGAATGACGAAATGTGGTTATCACGTAAGGTTGCTCAAGACTATATCGAACACTTCCGCTGTGCTAATACGGTGACCACGTCACAAGCTTATGCCAACCTGACTAAACGCGAGAAGGAAATTATGCGTCTACTTGGTCATGGGGCATCTAACGTGCAAATTGCTGATGAGTTGTTTGTCAGCGAAAATACTGTGAAAACGCACTTGCACAACATCTTCAAGAAAATTAATGCCAAAAACCGTCTTCAAGCACTACTGTGGGCCAATAATAATATTGCCTTGGAAGAGCGCGTGTAGCGGCAGTATTCAAAGTCTCTTTTTAAAAAGGTCTGATATCGCTATCAGACCTTTTCTATTTAGAATACACAGTGCTTGGTATAGCTAGCAGCGTCATTGGCGCTCCAGTCACCTTTAGGGGTATCTTCAAGATCATTACACCAAGCTTCGCTACCAACAGCATCTTGTAATACGCAGTGTTTCGCGTAATCCACTGCGCCTTGAGCGTTCCATTCACTTTTTGGCGTCTCTGCCATGTTATCGCACCATGCTTGCGTGCCGACTTCGTCTTTACATGCGCTTAGGGCTAATAATGTAAATAAAGCTAACGTAATTTTCTTCATCTCTATTTTCCTAATTCTGTTCGACGCAACTATACCTAAAAAGCCAAAAATGTGTGTAAGTAAAAGATTAAAACAGTGAAAAACGATCTATCGAAACGTTTCGATGGAGTGAGGTAGGTCACTTTGCTTGACTGATCTCTGACGTCAAAGAGGATCAAATTCACACTCTATAAATTGCGCTCTCGTAATTCTGCAATGAGCGATTAATATTCTATCGAAACGTTTCGATGAGTTTTCTCTCAATAACAAGAGCGATAGAAACGACGAAACTCACGCTGGTTTGAACGTGTATTCGATAGGTCGATGAAATGAAAAAAAGTACCCTAATAAATTCTGAGCTTTCCTACTTAGTGGCTACGTTGGGCCACACTGATGAAATCACTATTTGTGATGCTGGTTTGCCTATTCCTGATGAAGTTCAGCGTATCGATTTAGCGCTTACTCATGGTGTCCCTTCTTTTCTCGAAACAGTCAAAGTGATCATGAGTGAGTCCCAAATAGAAGGCGTGGTTATTGCTGAAGAGTTTGTCACAGTAAGCCCTAAGCATCATGATGCGCTTGTGGATCAGATCAAAGTAGAAAGCGAAGCGACTGGAAAGTCAATCTCAGTGACTTATGTTTCCCATGAAGAGTTTAAGTCTCGTACGGCGAATAGTCGTGCGGTGGTTCGTACCGGTGAATGCACACCGTATGCGAATGTGATATTTCAAGCTGGTGTGGTTTTTTAGCGCTCGTAACAGAAAGGAATAATTATGACTCAAGCCATCTTACAGCTGAGTTCGATTGAAAAGGCTTTTCCGGGCGTGAAAGCGCTTGATAAGGCGAGCCTGAATGTTTATCCAGGGCGCGTGATGGCGTTGATGGGAGAAAACGGCGCAGGTAAGTCGACCTTAATGAAAGTGCTAACGGGCATCTACTCAATGGATGCTGGGTCAATTCACTATCAGGGTGAACCTGCCGCATTTAAAGGTCCGCGAGACTCTCAACAAGCAGGTATCAGCATCATTCACCAAGAGCTTAACTTGATCCCTGAACTGACTATTGCTGAGAACATCTTCCTTGGTCGCGAGTTCACTAGCACCTTTGGTGGTATTCAATGGGGCAAAATGTACGACGAAGCGGACAAATTACTAGCACGCCTTAACGTCAAACACAGTTCAAAAACTTTACTTGGCGACTTAAGTCTGGGTGAGCAGCAAATGGTAGAGATTGCTAAAGCGCTGTCGTTTAAGTCTAAAGTCATCATTATGGATGAGCCGACGGATGCATTGACGGACACTGAAACCGAATCTCTGTTTAAAGTGATTAATGAGCTACGTGCTCAAGGCTGCGGCATTGTTTACATCTCTCATCGCCTGAAAGAAATTTTTGAAATCTGTGATGACATTACCGTGCTTCGTGACGGCAAATTCATCGGCCAATGCCAGGTTTCTGAAACCGATGAAGATGGTCTGATCGAGATGATGGTAGGCCGTAAGCTGGATGAGCAATACCCTCGTATTGATGTGACTCATGGCGACACCTGCCTT
The DNA here is from genome assembly GCF_056726085.1 of Vibrio sp. 2433-A1. Classification (NCBI taxonomy): domain Bacteria; kingdom Pseudomonadati; phylum Pseudomonadota; class Gammaproteobacteria; order Vibrionales; family Vibrionaceae; genus Vibrio; species Vibrio sp. 2433-A1. The sequence continues at coordinate 111,617 of NZ_JBRESC010000012.1, read as the reverse complement.
GAAGTCATCGGCCTTACTGGATCTGGTGTTTACGATGTTAGCTTTACTCTTAAACGTGGCGAGATCTTAGGTATTTCGGGCTTAATGGGCGCTGGTCGTACTGAGCTGATGAAAGTCATCTACGGCGCTTTACCGAGTGAGCGCGGTGTTATCAATCTTGGTAACAAAACCATCAATCCGGTCAGTCCTCAAGATGGCTTAATCAATGGTATTGCATATATTTCAGAGGACCGCAAAGGCGATGGCTTAGTGCTGGGGCTCTCGGTTAAAGAAAACATGTCTTTATGCGCGCTAGATAAATTGACCAAAGGCGGTCGCATTCAACATAGCGACGAAGTGGTGGCAGTTGAAGACTTCATCAAACTCTTCAACATCAAAACTCCGACGAGAGACCAAATTATTGGCAACCTTTCAGGCGGCAATCAACAAAAAGTCGCTATTGCCAAAGGGCTAATGACTAAACCTAAAGTATTGATTCTTGACGAGCCAACCCGCGGTGTCGATGTAGGCGCAAAGAAAGAGATCTACCAACTGATCAACAAATTTAAAGCCGACGGTATGAGCATCATCTTAGTCTCTTCAGAGATGCCAGAAGTGTTAGGCATGAGTGACCGCATTTTAGTGATGCACGAAGGTCGTATTAGTGGCGAGTTTGATGCTAAAGACGCCGATCAAGAAAAATTACTCGCCTGTGCCGTAGGCAAAAAGATTAAAGAGGAAGCAGCATGAGTACTAATACCATGAGCAAACCAACTGATTCACACAGCAAAAAGTTGCTGAGCAAAGAATGGCTGATTGAGCAAAAGTCTCTGATCGCGCTATTATTTTTAATCGTCGTGGTGTCGTTTTTAAACCCTAACTTTTTCACCGTCGACAACATTCTAAATATCTTACGCCAAACATCGGTTAACGCGATTATTGCCGTTGGTATGACGCTGGTTATCTTAACCGCTGGTATCGACTTAAGTGTCGGCTCCGTCTTAGCTCTTTGTGGTGCATTTGCTGCGAGCTTGATTGCGATGGAAGTGCCTGTGCTTATCGCAGTGCCGACGGCTCTATTTGCCGGTGCTGCGCTGGGTGCAATTAGTGGTGTGATCATTGCCAAAGGTAAGGTTCAAGCATTTATTGCAACGCTGGTGACGATGACGCTATTGCGTGGTGTGACCATGGTTTACACCGATGGTCGACCAATCTCTACGGGCTTTACAGATACGGCAGACGCATTCGCTTGGTTTGGTACAGGCTACGCACTGGGTATTCCTGTTCCGGTATGGCTAATGGTGATTGTATTTGCTTCCGTTTGGTATGTGCTTAACCACACTCGTTTTGGCCGCTATGTTTACGCTCTAGGCGGTAACGAATCGGCGACTCGTCTATCTGGTATTAACGTTGATCGAGTGAAGATTGGTGTATACGCAATCTGTGGTCTTCTTGCCGCGCTTGCCGGCATTATCGTTACGTCTCGTCTCTCTTCTGCGCAGCCGACCGCTGGTATGGGCTACGAGCTCGATGCGATTGCCGCAGTTGTACTCGGTGGTACCAGTTTGATGGGGGGTAAAGGCCGTATCATGGGAACCTTAATTGGTGCACTGATCATCGGTTTCTTAAACAACGCTCTGAACCTACTTGATGTTTCTTCTTACTACCAAATGATCGCAAAAGCAGTGGTAATCCTACTTGCGGTACTGGTGGATAACAAAAATAAGTAACTCATAAATACCTAATTCATAACAGGTTCGGAGGAAAGGACTCCGGACCACCCTACACAAGGACTAACACAATGAAAAAACTCGCAACTCTTATTTCTGCTGCACTTCTTTCATCAACCGTTTCTGTTTCAGCGCAGGCACAAGACACGATGGCAATCGTACTGTCGACACTGAACAACCCATTTTTTGTCACCATGAAAGATGGTGCGGAAGCGAAAGCAAAAGAGCTTGGTTACGACCTGATTGTTCTAGATTCACAGAATGATCCAAGTAAGGAGCTTTCAAACATTGAAGATCTTACTATCCGTGGCGTGAAAGCGATTCTGATCAACCCTACAGATTCAGATGCAGTTTCGAATGCGATTCGCATGGCTAACCGTTCTAACATTCCTGTGTTGACACTTGACCGTGGCGCAAGCCGTGGTGAAGTTGTAAGCCACATTGCGTCTGATAACGTAGTTGGCGGTGAAATGGCGGGTAACTACATTGTCGAAAAAGTGGGTATGAAAGCGAAGGTTATCCAATTAGAAGGCATTGCGGGTACATCAGCGGCGCGTGAGCGTGGTGAAGGCTTCATGAATGCAGTGAAAGGTAGTGATATGAACGTACTGGCGAGTCAACCTGCTGACTTCGACCGTACTAAAGGTCTAAACGTAATGGAAAACCTACTGGCGGCTAACCCAGATGTACAAGCGGTATTCGCTCAAAATGACGAAATGGCGCTAGGTGCTCTTCGCGCGGTTCAGGCATCAGGTAAAGACGTCATGATCGTTGGTTTTGATGGTACAGATGATGGTATAGCAGCGGTTAATCGCGGCAAGCTATCAGCAACGATTGCACAGCAGCCTGATCTGATTGGTGCGCTAGGTATCGAAACAGCGGATAAAGTATTGAAAGGTACAACTGTTGAGCACTACATCCCAGTACCTCTGAAAGTCATTACTAAGTAGCAATTTTGCCTTCCTTCCCATTTTATCTGTCGTATGGGAGGGAGGGTGAATAAGCTTGCGTTCTTATGTTCTATTAAAGAGCGCAAACTTATTACTCCTGTTCAAATTGTATAAAAGGTTCACAAAGAACCGAGGATAACCGTATGAATAAGTTAGTGGTTTTAGGTAGTGTTAACGCTGACCATGTTCTTCAAGTGCCTTCTTTTCCTCGCCCAGGCGAGACGTTGCATGGTCGAAACTATCAAGTTATTCCTGGTGGTAAAGGGGCGAACCAAGCTGTGGCTGCCGCTCGCTTGAAAGCAGATACAGGTTTTATTGCTTGTGTGGGTGATGATGCGTTTGGTATTAATATTCGTGAGAACTTCAAGATGGATAACATCAACATCACGGGTGTGAAAATGCAGCCAAATTGCCCGACAGGGATTGCAATGATCCAAGTGTCAGACAGCGGTGAAAACAGTATTTGCATTTCAGCAGAAGCAAACGCCAAGCTAACCGCTGAAGCGATCGAGCCTGATCTTGAACGCATTCGCCAAGCAAACTACTTGCTGATGCAGTTAGAAACACCAATGTGTGGTATTGAAAAAGCCGCGCAAGTAGCAAAAGAAGCTCGCACCAACGTGATTTTGAACCCAGCGCCAGCGCGTGAATTACCCGATTCACTGCTTGCCTGTGTAGATGTGATCACGCCAAATGAGACTGAATCGGAAGTGCTAACTGGCGTAACTGTAACGGATAACGACAGTGCTCAAGAAGCAGCGAATGCACTGCACCGTAAGGGAATTGAGATAGTGATGATTACCTTAGGGGCTAAGGGCGTGTGGTTAAGCCAAAATGGTCGCGGTGAGCTCATACCTGGCTTCAAAGTGGACGCGACAGACACGACAGCGGCAGGAGATACTTTTAATGGGGCATTAGTTACTGGTCTATTAGAAGATTTACCTTTAGAATCAGCAATTAAGTTTGCTCATGCAGCAGCGGCTATCTCTGTGACTCGATTTGGTGCTCAAACCTCCATTCCGACACGTGATGAAGTGGATGAATTTCTAGAACAACGAATCTAACCCAAGACCCAAGTATGGAGAGAATGACATGGCGACAATGAAGGATATTGCCAAACTAGCCGGAGTATCAACTTCTACGGTTAGCCATGTCATTAACAAATCTCGATACGTCAGTGAAGAGATCTCAGAGCGCGTTAACAGCGCCGCTAGAGAGCTCAACTACCGTCCTTCCGCGCTTGCTCGCAGCCTTAAAGTGAATCGCACCAAAACCATTGGGATGTTGGTGACGACATCAACTAACCCGTTCTTTGGTGAAGTGGTAAAAGGTGTCGAACGCAGCTGTTACCATCAAGGTTATAACCTTATTCTATGCAATACCGAAGGGGATAACGAGCGCATGCGCGGTTCGATTGATACCCTTTTGCAAAAGCGTGTCGATGGACTGATATTAATGTGCTCCTCTCTTGAGGGCGAACGTATCGATGTCTTTGAACAGTACCCTGACATTCCTGTTGTGGTGATGGATTGGGGACCAATGTTGTTTACCAGTGATAAGATTCAAGACAACTCCTTACGTGGTGGTTACCTTGCCGCGAAGCACTTAATTGATTGTGGGCATAAGCAGATTGGTTGTATCACTGGTCCATTAGTTAAGCATCAAGCCCAAATGCGTTATGAAGGTTATAAACGCGCCATCAACGAAGCAGGATTGGCATTTAACGCTGACTGGATTGCAGAAGCTGACTTTGAATGTGAAGGTGGCTATGACGCCTTTAACCGCATCTACGCCAAAGGAAAGCTACCAAGTGCTATCTTCGTCTGTAACGATATGATGGCAATGGGTGTGATTAACGCCGCCCATGAAAAAGGCATACAGATTCCTCAAGACCTCTCTATTATTGGCTATGATGATATTCACATCGCCAAGTTCATGACTCCCTCGCTAACCACTATCCATCAACCAAAATATCGCCTGGGTAAGGCTGCTGTCGAAGCGTTGCTTAATAAGGTTGAAGGTGGTTCTACCGACGCTCAGGTGGTTCAGCTAGAGCCGACTCTTGTTGAACGTTCAACAGTACTGACGCTTAACAACTAACCTATCGAGAAATAGTGACGAGTGGCTCTCAAGCGTTGAGCGGCGAATCCCATAAATAGTCAGAACTGTGCTAAACCTAAGTTAGGGCTAATATATTTATTGGATGAGCAAATGGAATTGTTCGCAGACTACAATAAGAACGAGACTGATACTTCTACTAGTCAACATAAGCAAGTTGAACCTTGGACTGTCATGCTTGTTGATGACGATGAGCAGGTGCACCAAATCACTCGTTTAGCTCTCTCTGGCTTTTCATTTGACGGCCGTCCGCTGAAACTTATTTCTGCCTTTTCTGCACAAGAAGCCAAGCAGGTCTACCATCAACATCCCTCTATTGCGCTTGCGCTGGTGGATGTTGTAATGGAGAGCGAACATGCAGGACTTGAACTGGTAAAATATTTGCGAGATGAGGTTCAAGACAAATTAATTCGGGTTGTGCTGCGTACCGGGCAAGCTGGGCAGGCTCCGGAAGATATTGTCATTCGTGAGTATGAAATTGATGACTATAAAGATAAAACCGAGCTCACTATCCAAAAGCTAAAAACATTGCTCTATTCCATGTTGAGATCTTATCGAGATTTATGCCTAATCGACGCGCAAAAGACAGGATTGAAAAAAGTCATTGAGTCGTCTGCCAAAGTGCAAAACACCACAACACTTCAAACTTACGCCTCTTCAGTCTTAGAACAACTGACGTCATTACTTCAGTTGGAAAAGTCTGCATTTTACTGCGTGGTGAAACCGCGTCCGGAAGGAGAGCCTTCTCGTGCCCTTACCTTAGCAGCAACAGGAGACTACGTGGACTGTTACAGTGAATGCGTGATTGAAAAGTTACCTGAAGAGGTCGCGAGTCGCTGCCAAACCGTTCTAGAGGAACGCCGTTCACAACACTTTGGTGATGCATTTGTTTTCTACGCCCATGATGAGCAGGGTGTCGATAGTCTATTGTATGTCAACTTCCATCAAGTGCTTTCTGAGCTAGACATTCAACTGCTTGAAATCTACATGCAAAACATTGGCCTCACTTTCGAAAACTTAAACTTGATGTTGGATATTCGTGAGACTTCCAAAGAATTGGTATATAGCCTTGCGAATGCCGTGGAGGCACGAAGTAGAGAAACGGGAGCACATGTGCAGCGGGTCTCGATTTTTTGTGAGAAGCTTGCTTTGCTTTACGGTCTTAGTGATGAAGAAGCGAATATGATCAAACATGCGGCGCCGCTTCATGATGTAGGTAAGGTTGCGGTGCCCGACTCCATTCTCCATAAACCCGGAAAGCTAGACGCAACTGAATGGGAAGAGATGAAAAAGCACGTTGATTATGGCGTTGAAATCCTCGACCGTTCTACACGCCGTTTGATCGTCAAAGCGAAAGAGATCGCGGCTTACCACCACGAAAAGTGGGATGGAAGTGGTTATCCAAACGCCTTAATGGGTCAAGATATTCCGATTAGCGGCAGGATTGCTGCTCTGGCGGATGTGTTCGATGCATTAGGTTCTAAGCGCAGTTATAAAGAACCTTGGAACGATGAAAAAATTAAACAAGAAATCATTAGCCAAAAGGGCAAACACTTCGAACCTAAGCTGGTGGATTTATTACTTGAGAATTGGGATGAATTTATCGCTGTGCGTCAGTCGTTGCCAGATTGATGAGGTATTTCTAACGGTAGTTCCTTCGGAAGGATTAATTGAAACACGACGCCGCTCCCAATCTCAGACTCAAAAGCAAGCTCACCTTTTAGCTTTTGTTTGACGAGGTTAAATACCAAGTTTAGCCCCAATCCTGAGCCACCCTTGCTACGCTTAGTCGTGTAGAAGGGCTCAAAAATTTTCTGGTGTAAGCTAGCATCAATACCAGCACCATTGTCTCGATACTCAAGAATGATGTTGTTTTTATCTTGTTTGAAATGAATGGTGATTTTCGCTTCAGCCACGTCGTCAAAAGCGTGATTGATGCTATTCATGATAAGATTTGATATCACTTGGGTCAGAACCCCAGGAAGGCTGTTCATTACTAACGAGGTATCGCCTTCGAGTATTGGCGTAACTGGCACTTTTCGCGTTTCGGGATGAAGACTGGCGACCAATGCCTCAAGAACTTGTTGGATATTAAATTGGCTACGACTCTCAGACACTTGGTCTACGGCGGTTTGTTTAAAGTCTTTGATGAGTTTAGCGGCTCGATTTAGGTTTTGTTCGAGCATTGTACTGCTTTCTGTTAAGCCCTCTAACTGCGAGCGAAATTGATCCGTTGTTAACGTCTGATCTGTAAAGGCTTGATTTGCTTTGCTGACAATATCTTGAATGATGGAAGTTGCAGTGACCGCTATGCCTAAAGGCGTATTGACCTCGTGGGCGACGCCAGCGACTAAACCGCCAAGAGCAGCCAATTTTTCTGATTCGATCAGTTGCTCTTGGGTCTTTTTGAGTTGCTGCATACTTTGCTCAAGATCTTGAGTGCGAACCGCGACAGTCTTTTCTAGATTTTGGTTTAGTTCCTCGAGCTCAATTTGAGTTAGCTTAAGCTCGGTAATGTTGATTGCGGTGCCGCGAAAACCAATGAACTCCCCTTTGTCAAAGCGAGCTTTTGCCTTAAATAGTAGGAAAACTTGCTTGCCATTGATGGTTAGGACTTCCTCGCACATTGATATGTTGTAATGGTTTTTTAGCTTGCGACAGAGCGACTTACAGGGCGCTAATGCTGGTACCTCTTCAAGCATAGGTTTGGTATCTGTAGCGATTTTTAATGCGCTACGCATGCTATCTGAACTATAAATTAGCGCTCCGCTAGCATCGGTCTCCCATAGCCAATCGGAGGATATATGGGCGAATTCAGCTAAACGCTCTTGCTCATTTTTAATGTTCCGATACAGCTTTGTGACGTTATCGGTAATTTTATTGGTTTCGTTCGCTAGCCAGTCGAGTTCATCTTCTTTTTCGGTAATCCACTGTAAGTGTTCGAGCTTTATTGGCTTTGCTGGGTGTCTTGGGTTGTATTTGCGCAGGTACTGAGCAATCGAAAATATGCGTCGGTTAATGCTTTTGTGGAACACTATTAAGATGATAAAGCAGACTAGAAAGGTCTTGGCTGCATTTAAACTTACGGTATAGATCGCTTGCCATATGAGGTTGTTGTATATCTCTTGTGCGTCGGATTGGATGTGTACATGGCCAATTTCTTCAAAGCGAGCCGTGTTAGGGTGGTGGTAGACCAAAGGGTACTGTTTTGATATGGAATTTGTAAGTACTTCCTTACCTGATTCAAACGAGTAGTCACCACTTGTGATTTTTAAATAATCTACTCTGGGTAAATTCACTAGACCATCAATTTCTTGTTGAAGTGCAATGAGGTCAAAGTCCCATAATAGGGTCGCGATGAGTGGTGCGTGGACATCTCTGACTTCGAGTTGACGTTGTTGTACGGTATCTAACTCTTTCTTGTAGTCCCATGAAAGCTGTAATAGCGTGGTGAGTAGCGTAATCGCACCGCTGAGTAAAACCATGATCAACATGATTCTTCTACCGATACGGCTATAGAAAGGATTTGATTGACTTTCTTCTATCTGTTTTGTTCGACTCATGGTGCTCAATCAATGGTTTTTTTTGAGTATAGCTTGCCGCAGAGTCTCTGGGGCAATCATCCTGCAGAGAGCATTGAGCACAACTACACTTACTAGACAGTTTAGAGGAGGTCATTATGCGTCTGTTAGTTGTTTTACTCATGGTGGTAACGACAAACGCTTTTGCGACCAAAGTGCTATTAATCGAGAGCTACCATGCTGAGTACCCGTGGGACGTTAGCTATGTCAGAGGGTTAGAGAAAACTTTGCTGCCTTCAGTGACACTAGAAACGTTTCAGATGGACACTAAACGGATTCCTAAGAGTGAGTATGAGCGCAAAGCAAATGAAGCTTTAGAAGTGTATAAGCAACTCAAGCCAGAGATAGTCATACTAGGGGATGACAATGCATTAGCGTACATGCTGCCTAAACTTTATGATGAAGCGATATCGATTGTGTTCTTGGGCATTAACTCCAACCCTAGGCACCTCTTTGGTCAGTACAAAGGCCAAGCAAAAATCACTGGCGTGTTAGAAAGGCCACTATTTGTTAAGTCACTGGGTGAGCTAAGAAATTTATTTTCCGATGATCCTTTCAAAGTTAGGGTGATGTTTGATTCAGGGGTGACTTCCCAAATCGCAAAAGAGCACATAGACAACCAATATCGCTTAATTAAGGAAAGCTTGGGTATTGATGTGGAGATTCTCGCTATTGGCACCAAGCAAGAGTGGCGCGAACGCGTTTTGAATGCCAAAAACGAAGGCGTTAGCGTGATTATTATTGGCCTGTACCATACTCTGGTCGATGAGACTGGTAAAAATGTACCGTCTACCCAAGTGATCAATTGGACAAGTAAGAACTCGCCTTTACCTCTTTTTGCCTTTTGGGATTTTGCTGTGGGCGAAGGCAAAGCGGCAGGGGGAATCGTACTTTATGGTTTCAGCCAAGGTGAGATGGCGGCCAGTTTAGTCAATAGAATTGTAAGTGGAGAGTCGGCTAGCAGTATGCCGATTCAGATTGAAAACAAGGGTAGTGCTATTTATTCTCAGGTGGCTATGGAACAGTGGGGTTTGACGGCTCCAAGTCATTGGAAGCCCATTGATTAGATGATTTGGATGTTGAATGAATCACAATATTTGCTAATGTTCTCAAATGGAATTTACAAATAGCTTAATAGCGGTTACAAAGTCGCTAGCCCTTAAAATTGAGCGTAGGCCAATAAATATGAGTGTATCAAGTAGTACGATACTGACCGAGAGCGGTACTAATGAACTAGAAATTATCGAGTTTCATTTAGTGAAGCAGATGCCTGATGGGAGTAAAAAGACCTGTTACTACGGCATCAACGTTGCGAAGGTTCGTGAGGTAATTCAGGTACCAGAAACAACCGACTACCCGAATGCTCAACCCCATATGATCGGTGTGTTTTCATCTCGTGATGTGTTGACACCGCTGGTTGATTTAGCTGGGTGGTTAGGAGTCCCTACTAGCAAAGACTTAGCTCGTAAGTTCGTTATTGTTACGGATTTCAATAATATGACTAACGGCTTTCTGATTGACTCTATCAGCCGTATTCACCGAATTTCTTGGAATGATGTTGAATCACCGAGCCAGTTCTTAGAAGCGGGAGAGCAAGACTGTGTGGTCGCTGTCGTTCGTAAAGATGGCAACCTGATCATGATTTTGGACTTTGAGAAGATCATCGCAGATATCAACCCAGAGCTCAGCATGGAAAAATATGATGTGACGCTCGATAGAAGTGTTGACCTGAACCAACGCATGGTTACTAAGCGCAATGCCAAAACTGTTATGGTGGTTGATGATTCTGCGTTTATTCGTTCGATGATTCAAGATACGTTAAGTTCTTCCGGCTACAACGTCATTGCGTGTAAAGATGGTGGCGAAGCACACGAGAAGCTGATGAACCTCATCGAGGTGGCAAAAGAAGAGAACCTTCCTGTCAGTGAACTTATTGATGGTGTAGTAACTGACGTTGAAATGCCACGCATGGACGGTATGCACTTGGTGAAACGCCTGCGAGAAAGCGAAGCTTACGTCAGTATGCCGATTGTGATGTTCTCTTCACTGATGAGTGAGGATAACCGCGCGAAGGCACTAGCGTTAGGTGCCAATGATACTATTACTAAACCTGAGATTGGCCGTATGGTCACTTTGATGGATAAGTATATCTTTGGCAACAAGAACTAGTCTATTAGCTCGATAGCTGCTTGGTTTCAAGCGGCTATTTGAAATCGTAAGCAATAGACAAAAAAAGGGTACGCAATGCGTACCCTTTTTCTTTTTTATTCGAGGATTAACCTTCGCTGCGGTTACCGCGACCATGGCCACGTTCGCCACGGTAGTTACCACGGTGATCGCCACCGCGGTTACGGTCAAAGCGACGCTCGCCATCACGACGGCCGCCTTCACGGTTACCATCACGACCACCTTCACGGTTGCCACGGTAGCCGCCTTCACGGTTACCATCACGACCGCCTTCACGGTTGCCACGGTAGCCGCCTTCACGGTTACCACGATAGCCACCTTCACGGTTGCCGTCACGGTTACCACGGTAACCACCATCACGACGACCGCCATCACGACGACCGCCATCGCGGCGTGGCTCACGGAAATCGTTGAAGTCACATACTACAGCGTCAACTTGCTTCTGGCGAATACGTAGTTTTTGTAGTTTGCCAGCAGTCTCAGAAGACATTGCTTTTGGTAGCTGAACGTATGTTTCGCCTTGTGCTAGTTTGATTGCACCGATTGAACCTTTTGTTAGGCCAAGTTCGTTTGCAAGCGCACCAACGATGTCTTTAACTTGAACGCCTTGCTCGCGGCCAACTTGAAGTTGGTAAGTATCCCAATCTTGAGTATTGAAGCTACGACCTCCTTCACGACGACCGCCATCACGGCCACCATCGCGATCACGACGTTCTTTTCGACGTTGCTTGTCACGCTCGATCGCTTCAATCATTGGGTCTTCGCCAATGTAGAATAGTGGGCGCTTGCCTTGCTGACGCTTAAGCAGGATTGCTGCTAGTGTTGCTGCGTCTAACTCTAGAGTTTCTTGCAGTTTTTCAACTAGCTCAGAGAACTTCTCTAGTGCTTTATGTTCTTTTTCAGTTTCTAGCTCAGCACCAAGCTTAGCCAGACGAGCTTCTGCTACTTTGTCACGGTGTGGAAGTTGGATTTCTTCCATTGATGACTTAGTTACACGCTCGATAGTGCGAAGCATACGCAGTTGGTTTGTACGAACTAGAAGAATCGCTTTACCTTTACGTCCAGCACGACCTGTACGGCCGATACGGTGGATGTAAGACTCAACATCGAATGGGATGTCGTAGTTGAATACGTGAGTGATACGTGGAACGTCAAGGCCACGTGCGACTACGTCAGTTGCAACTAGGATATCGATAACACCTTGTTTGATGTGATCAACAGTACGCTCACGTAGAGACTGAGGAATGTCTCCGTGTAGTGCAGACGCTTTGAAGCCACGTGCACATAGCCAATCAGCTAGACGCTCGGTGTCTTGACGAGTACGTACGAATACGATTGACGCGTCCGTCTCTTCAGTTTCTAGAAGACGAGACATTGCTTCGTCTTTTTCTACACCTTTAACAACCCAGAACTGCTGTTCTACTTTGTCTACTGTGTGGTTCTTACCTGCAACGTCGATTGTTTCTGGATCACGTAGGAAGCGTTCAACAATGCTCTTAAGCATAGGAGGCATAGTTGCAGAGAATAGTACACGTTGTGCAGAAGAAGGAGCGTGCTCCATGATTTCTGTTACGTCATCAACGAAGCCCATATTCAACATTTCATCAGCTTCATCAAGTATGAATGTATGAACTTCGTCTAGGTGTAGACGGTCACGGTTGATAAGGTCTTGAACACGGCCAGGAGTACCTACAACAATGTGAGCGCCGTTTTTAAGTGCACGCATTTGGTCAACGATTGATGCGCCGCCGTAGATTTCAAGAACTTTAAGACCTGCGATGTTTTTACCTAGGTTCTTAACTTCTGCTGCTACCTGAATCGCAAGTTCGCGAGTTGGTGCAAGAACGATAGCTTGAGGCTTACGCTGATCAAGGTCGATTTTGTTAAGAAGAGGTAGAGAGAAAGCTGCAGTTTTACCAGTACCAGTCTGTGCTTTACCTAGTGCGTCTTTACCAGCCAATAGGTGCGGGATAGCAGCAGCCTGAATTGGAGTTGGTGAAACGAAACCCATACCGTCAAGAGCTGAAAGGATAGAGTCGTTAAGCGCTAGATCGCTGAACTGAATTACAGAATCTGTCATTGGGATCCTACTATATATAAGTCAATAAAAGGTCCCACGAGCTCTACCAATTCCAATACAAATCCAGATGAGAGCTGATTCCATTCAGATGCGGAAAAGTCGTAAATCGCATCAAGCCACTAGGGACGTAAACACATCGAAACCGAAACGTAGAGTTAGAGGCACCGATATAAGGGGGCGGATTATTCCTGAAAAGCATAAAAAAAGCTAGAAAAAATTGAATTTCATCACAATTTTTTTCTGAATTAAGATTGTTTGTTCACATATTCGTCATCTAGAGCCATAGCTCGGATGAATTAACAGCAATTCAATCAATTTGCTAACTGATTGAATTCTCCTCTGAACGATAGATTGTCATGCTGATTAGGTAGCTAGGCTATAGGTGGGGTGGTATAGTGTGCGCAATTTTCGGTGTGATACTTAATCGGTTAAAACAAGATAGATGTTTCAAGATAACCCTCTACTGGCTCAACTTAAGCAGCAAATTCAAGAAAACCTTCCTAAGAAAGAAGGCACGATCAAAGCGACTGAAAAAGGCTTTGGTTTTTTAGAAGTCGATAGTAAGACAAGCTACTTTATTCCGCCTCCATACATGAAGAAATGCATGCATGGCGATAAAGTGAAAGCGATCATTCGTACAGAGAAAGAGCGCGAGCAAGCTGAACCAGAAGAACTTTTAGAACAGGGTATTAACCGTTTCATCGGGCGAGTTAAGCTGTTTAAAGGCAAGTTAAACGTGACGCCAGATCACCCACAACTTAAAAAGCTATCTTTAAAAGCGAAGACGCGCAAAGGAATTAAGAGCGATGATCTAAAAGAAGGCGATTGGGTGGTTGCACATCTGATTCAACACCCACTTAAAGGTGATAACGGCTTCTTCGTTGAAATTTCTGAAAAGATCACCGATGCAGACGACAAGATTGCTCCTTGGTGGGTTACGCTAGCGCAAAACGATCTACCAAACAGTGAGCCAGCAGGTATCGATAACTGGGAAATCAAAGATGATGCGGAGCTAGAACGTGTTGATATGACGCATGTTCCATTCGTAACCATCGATGGCGCGTCAACCAAAGATATGGATGACGCACTCTACGCTAAGAAAACCGAATCTGGTGATTTTGAGCTGACGATTGCGATTGCTGATCCAACTGCTTACATCACACCTGATAGCGAAATGGATAAAGTCGCTCGTGAACGTGGCTTCACCATCTACCTGCCTGGTCGTAATATTCCAATGCTGCCGCGTGACCTAGCAGATGAGCTATGTTCACTAATGCAAGATGAAGTGCGTCCAGCGCTTTGCTGCACGGTAACAGTAGGTAAAGACGGTGTTATTGGTGATGACATCAAGTTCTTTGCTGCGAACATTAAATCACACGCTCGCCTTGTTTATGACCACGTATCAGATTGGCTAGAAAATGGCGAATCAACGGAGTGGCAACCAAACGAAGAAATAGCACAAATCGTTCGTGATCTCTACGAGTTCTCTTTAGCTCGTGCTGATTGGCGTGAACAGAATGCTGTGGTATTCCCAGATCGTCCAGATTACCGCTTTGAGCTGAGTGAAGATAACGATGTTATTGCCATTCATGCAGATATGCGTCGTAGTGCAAACCGTCTTGTCGAAGAGTCGATGATCACGGCAAACATCTGTGCGGGTCGTACACTACAATCAACGTTTAACTCAGGTGTCTTCAACACGCACCTTGGTTTTAAGCCAGAGAAAATTGCTGATGTACTGGGCTTTGTTAACCCAGAAGGTGAGTTGCCGTTCACTGCTGAATCGGTAGCAACACTAGAAGGTTTCGCTGAGCTACGTCGTTGGCTAGGTAAGCAAGAGTCAAGCTACCTAGATAACCGCATCCGTAAATTCCAAGCGTACAGCGAAATTGGCAATCAGCCTTTACCGCACTACGCAATGGGCCTTGATATTTACGCAACGTGGACGTCTCCGATTCGTAAATACGGCGACATGATCAACCACCGTATGCTGAAAGCGCACATCTTAGGTAAAGAGCCCGTTCAAACCGCTGATGAGACAGTCGGCGAAGAGTTAGCACTGCACCGTAAACACCATAAGATTGCTGAACGTAACGTTGGCGATTGGTTGTACGCGCGTACGCTTGCTGAAGAGCCAGCGAAGGAAACTAAGTTCAACGGTGAAATCTTTGATATTAACCGTGCGGGTATGCGTGTTCGTCTACTTGAAAATGGCGCAGCAGCATTCATTCCTGGTTCTCTGATTCTGGCGAACAAAGAGCGTCTAGAGTGCAGCGCAGACAATGGTACGGTTTCTATCGATAAAGAAGTGACTTACCGACTTGGCGATGTACTTGAAATCGTATTGACTGAAGTGAACCAAGAGAACCGCAACTTGGTGGCTAAGCCAACTCAAATCTTCGAAGACGTGAAAACCGTTGAAGAAGTAGAAAAAGCGGCAGAGTAATCGCCACTATCTACTCAGAATACTAATATAAAAAGGGCGCTCATTGAGCGCCCTTTTCTCGATTTAATCTAACCAAAACATAGATTTAGGATCTTTGTCGATCTCTCTCATGATTGCGGTAAGGTCACTACTTTGCGCTAAGAAGGGATACGGAAGCCAGCTATCAATTTCCGAGTGGTGAGGTAAGAACAGCTGCCATAAATTCAACTCTTTGTTCCATGAGACCTTAGCCACGGGGTTCATGTAGTCACAGTGGGTAGAATCCAACAGAAAGTGTTGCTTAATAAAAATCACGCCATTGTTCATGGTTTCATAGCTTGCCTTACCAAGTTCGGCTGGCGTGCTTTGATTGCGTTGTTTACAGATCAGCTGTGCTCGGCTTTCGAGTTGCCGCTGTAACAAACTCACTAGTCCCATATTATCCTCACCCTTGCGCGGTTGGCAGAATACACTTGCTTTAAGCATAGTAGGAGTAAGTTATTTGATTGTCTGTATGGGTTTTCACAAAACTGTCATCTAATCGAAATACCATAACGCACATTATTTAATGCCTTTTTCGATTAGGAGAGAATTATGGTTCGCGTTGCACTAGCAACACTTTTATCTACTTCATTGCTAGTGGCTCCCGCTTTAGCAAAGGAAGTGAATGTTTCAGGATCTACTTCGGTAGCCCGTGTAATGGATGTCTTGGCTGAACACTTTAATAGCACCCACTCTGATACGTATGTAGCGGTTCAAGGCATTGGTTCGACGGCAGGTATTACCCTGGTAAAAAAAGGTGTCGCTGACATTGGTATGAGCTCACGTTATCTCACTGATAATGAGCAAGATGAGTCATTATCGGTTTCTCCTATTGCATTTGATGGTCTAGCGGTTGTCGTTAATCAATCCAATAGCGTTAATAATGTCACCCGTGAGCAGCTGTTTGATATCTATAAAGGTAAGATCACTAACTGGAAGCAGTTAGGCGGAGCGGATCAAAAGATCGCGGTTGTAACACGCGAAGCGTCATCGGGTTCACGTTATAGCTTCGAGAGTTTAATGGGGCTAACTAAGATAGTGAACGGCCGATTAGTGTCGGATATCAACCCAGACAATTTAGTGGTAAACAGCAATAGCATGGTCAAAACCATTGTGAATCATAACAAACAAGCGATTGGTTTTATCTCAACGGGCTCTGTTGATCACTCAATCAAAGCAATCCAGTTTGAAGGGGTAAGCGCGAATAGTAAAACTATCTCAAGTGGTGAGTATGAGCTTTCTCGCCCGTTCCTAGTGCTGTACTCCAAAGAGAAGATTGACCAAGACTCAAAAGAATTCTTAGGCTTTCTAAAGAGCAAACAGGCTAAAGCTTTGATTGCAGAATATGGTTATACGCCGCTCAGTGACAAGTAAGAAAAAAGCTCCTATTAAAGGAGCTTTTTATTTTGCAAGTTGACGTTACTCGCTGTCGAGACCCGCTTCCTTGTATAGGCGGCGGCAAGCTTTACCGTCACTGTGGAATAGGTGACAACGGTGAGCTGGAATGCCAACAGATAGCTTGTCACCCGCTTCAACCGCGAGCGTATCAGGTTGGCGGTAAATCATGTCTGCGTCAGCGGCATCAATGTGCATGTAAACTTGAGTTTCGTTACCTAGCTTCTCGACGATATTTACTTCACCTTCAATAGTGGCATCACCTTCATTCGCTGGCAGGAGATGTTCAGGACGAACACCAAGAGACATACGCTCACCTGCGGTAATTGTGGTGCCATCTACTGGAATCCAGAAAGTTGTGCCGTTAGCTAGTTGAACCATCACACGTTCTTTTTCGACTGCTTCAATAAATACACTCATGAAGTTCATTTTTGGTGAACCAATAAAGCCAGCCACAAAGCGGTTTTGTGGGTAGTGGTAAAGTTCAAGCGGCTTGCCCACTTGTGAAACGAAGCCAGCGTCAAGAACCACAATCTTATCGGCCATGGTCATCGCTTCGACCTGATCGTGGGTTACATAGATCATGGTGCAACCAAGTTTGCGCTGTAGTTTAGTGATCTCAGAACGCATCTGTACACGAAGCGCGGCATCTAGGTTAGAAAGCGGCTCATCGAGCAAGAATACATTTGGCTGTGACACCAATGTACGGCCGATAGCAACACGTTGACGCTGACCACCAGACAAGGCTTTAGGTTGACGCTCCAAAAGGTGGCTTAGCTGAAGAATTTCAGCGGCATGTTCGACACGTTGATCGACTTCCTTTTTATCAGCTTTGGCCAGTTTAAGGCCAAACGACATGTTGTCGTATAGGTTTAGGTGTGGGTATAGTGCGTACGATTGGAATACCATGCCAACGCCGCGTTTAGAAGGCTCAACATCATTCATGCGCTCATTACCGATGTAAAGTTCGCCAGAAGTAATGTCTTCTAAACCTGCGATACAGCGCAATAGCGTAGACTTACCACAACCTGATGGACCGACGAAGACAACAAACTCACCTTCCTGGATATCTAAATCTACATTTTTAGAAATTAGTACGTCGCCATATGCTTTACATACATTTTTTAACGTGACACTCGCCATCTAGCTCGCCCTCGATCGATGTTATTTTACTGCCCTTCATTATATGAATTGTATTAGCGGCAATAATAGTAGGAATTTGATAAGAGATTGGATTCTACCAAACAGTAAGAAAATATGGGTGAAGAACTTTTTCAACACCCATCAAGCCAAATTCAGGTTTGCATCCCCCGTGTCCATTGAGCTTCTCCCCCGAAAGAATCAGTCACCTAATTACCTACGTCGCTCAATGTCTCTGTGCAAACCCTGCGGCCTTGTAACCAGTTACCTTAAAACGGGTAATACTGGAAAGGGTTCTTACCATCCACTCTTGGATAGGTTTATTCTGCTCAAATAAGCATTGCGCGACATCCTCCTAGCGAAATTATTTAAAGGGGGAGTAGTTAGGGAGGAGCAGAACGGAGGAGTAGATAGAGTAGAGAGACTGAGCTCAAAAAAAATCACGCAATCTAAGTGAAGTTAATCACATTCGGGGTCAGTTTTGTGACTCCAATCGCTAACCCGTTACGATGAGGATCACGAAAATAGTACATAATAGCTAGGGCGTAGGGAGTAGGAGGATGAGTCATTTGTCAGTTTGGCTGAAAATAAGCGATGAAATAAGGCGAAACCACCGGTCGAACCCTACAACACAAATATAAAAAGGATATGAACATGAAAAACGCCCTAAGCACAGTCGCGCTCGGAACACTTGTTGCTCTTGGCTCATTTGGTGCAAATGCTGCTATCGAAGAAGGTCAACTTACGATCTGGATTAATGGCGATAAAGGTTACAACGGACTAGCAGAAGTAGGTAAGCAGTTTGAAGAAGACACAGGTATTAAAGTGACAGTTGCTCACCCTGATGCGCTTCAAGACAAATTCCCGCAAACAGCGGCTACGGGGGATGGTCCTGATATTATTTTTTGGGCGCACGACCGTTTTGGTGGTTACGCAGAAGCCGGTTTACTTGCTGAAGTGAACCCATCACAGAAACTTAAAGATGGTATCGTTGACTTTGCTTGGGATGCAGTGAAATACAAAGGTAAGACGATTGGTTACCCAATTGCGGTGGAGTCGCTATCACTTATCTACAACAAGGATCTTGTTCCTAACCCACCGAAAAACTGGGAAGAAGTTGCAGCGTTGGATGCCAAGCTAAAAGCGAATGGTAAGTCTGCAATCATGTGGAATTTGAAAGAACCGTACTTCACTTGGCCTCTAATGGCTGCTGACGGTGGTTACGCATTCAAATATGGTTCAGCTGGCTATGATGTAAAAGATGCGGGTATCGCAGCAGACGGCGTTAAAGACGCAATGAAATTTGTAAAAGGTTTGGTTGATAAAGGTGTGATTTCTTCAGATATGGACTACTCAGTCTCTGAGTCTGCGTTTAACCAAGGCAAGACAGCGATGACGATCAACGGTCCTTGGGCATGGGGTAACATCGAGAAGTCTGGTATCAACTACGGTGTAACGACTCTGCCTAAGTTTAATGGTCACTCTTCTAAGCCTTTCGTTGGCGTATTGACTGCGGGTATCAGCACTGCATCACCAAACAAAGATTTAGCGGTTGAGTTCATCGAGAATTACCTACTGACTAATGATGGCCTACGTAAAGTAAACAACGACAAGCCACTAGGTGCGGTAGCACTAAACTCATTCCAACGTGAGCTAGATGCGGACAAACGCATTGCAGCAACAATGGACAACGCTATGAATGGTGAAATCATGCCAAACATCCCTCAGATGAACGCTTTCTGGGGTAGCGCGAAAAACGCAATCATCAATATCGTTGATGGTCGCCAAACAGTGGATGCTGCTCTAGCTGACGCTGAAAAACAGATGACTAAATAATTTTTTCCTCACTTTTAAGGAGGGGGCAACCCCTCCTTCGTTTCTAAGTACTATCATCGTTAGCAGGTTCTTTTATGCAGTCAGTTCAAGGTACAGATGCTATGACATCTCAAACAGCGAGCTTGCCATCTAGTAAGAAAGTGTTCATTAAATGGGGGCTACTCGGCTCTATTGGTATTCTTAATGGCTACGCGACTATTCTAATGTATTCTCGTGGTGAGTTGGCATTTGCCCTACTTACCCTGATTTTAACCGCACTCGCATTATTCATTTTCGGTAGTAAAAAGACTTACGCCCACCGTTATATCTATCCGGGTATTGCAGGCATGATCCTGTTTATCCTATTCCCTTTGGCGTACACCGTTGGTC
This sequence comes from Vibrio sp. 2433-A1, assembly GCF_056726085.1. Lineage (NCBI taxonomy): Bacteria > Pseudomonadati > Pseudomonadota > Gammaproteobacteria > Vibrionales > Vibrionaceae > Vibrio > Vibrio sp. 2433-A1. The sequence continues at coordinate 91,785 of NZ_JBRESC010000012.1, read as the reverse complement.
TTGCTTTCACAAACTACAGTGCGAAAAACCAACTTTCTTATGAGCGCGCGCAAACCGTCTTAATGGATCGCACATATCAAAGTGGCGACAGCTACCCGTTTACCCTTTATAAAACTGATAATGGTCACCGTTTAGCGATTAAAAAAGGCGACCAACTGTTTGCGACTCAAGCATTTGATCTTGCGTCGACTACGGCAACGGATATGGACTTGAACCAAGTAGACTCTGTTGCTGGTGACAAAGAAAAAATCAAAACCATTATTAAAAATAAAGTCGCACTGGGTGCTATTGATCTGCACTTTCCTTCGGGTGAAGACATCCGTATGAGTGGTTTACGCAAATTTGCTGCGGTCGTCCCCCTGTATACTTTGCAAGATGACGGTGAATCCCTATACAACAATCGAACTGGTGAATTGCTGAAGCCAAATATGGAGGTAGGCTTCTACCAGCCTGTTGATGACAATGGTCAGTTTACGGGGTCAACAGTTTCACCAGGTTTTATTGTCGATATCGGTACTCATAACTTCGAACGTGTTTGGAAAGATGAAGGCATCAAAGAGCCGTTTGTCAGCATCTTTATTTGGACAGTTGTATTCTCGGCGCTGACAGTAGGTTTAACCGTTCTGATTGGTCTAGTGCTCGCGAGTGTCGTGCAATGGGAAGAGCTAAAAGGTCGTGCCATTTACCGAGTATTGCTGATTCTGCCATATGCGGTTCCTGCATTCATTTCAATATTGATCTTTAAAGGTTTGTTTAACCAAAGCTTTGGTGAGATAAACATGGTGCTTCAATCACTGTTTGGCATTAGCCCTGCTTGGTTCTCTGAGCCTATCTTAGCTAAAACTATGGTGCTTATCGTTAATGTGTGGCTTGGCTTCCCTTACATGATGATTCTATGTATGGGCCTACTAAAAGCGATACCTGAAGATCTGTATGAAGCGTCTGCTATTGATGGGGCAAACTTCATCGATAACTTTCGCAAGATCACAATGCCGTTGATGATCAAACCGCTAACACCACTATTGATTGCTGCTTTTGCATTTAACTTTAACAACTTTGTACTGATTCAACTATTGACCCAAGGTGGTCCAAACATGATTGGTACGTCTGAGCCTGCAGGTTACACCGACCTATTGGTTAGCTACACCTACCGCATTGCGTTTGAAGGTGCTGGTGGTCAAGACTTTGGTTTGGCGAGTGCGATTGCGACACTGATCTTCTTGCTTGTTGGTGCGCTTGCGCTTATCAACCTACGTTTCACTAAGTTGTCTCAGGATTAAGGAGAGTTCCAATGGCAATGGTACAAGGTAAATCACTTAAATACCGTTTATGGGCAACGCATATCGTGATGTGGTTGTTCTTAGCATCAATCATCTTCCCATTATTGATGATTATCGCGATCTCATTCCGTGAGGGTAACTTTGCAACGGGTAGCATTATCCCAGAAAACCCATCACTGGAGCACTGGAAGCTGGCTCTTGGCTTCTCGATCACCAATGCGGATGGTTCTGTAACGCCGCCACCGTTCCCTGTGCTTACATGGCTGTGGAACTCGGTCAAGGTAGCAGGTATTACGTCGATTTTGATAGTTGCTCTGTCGACGACTTCAGCTTATGCGTTCGCTCGTATGCGCTTCAAGGGTAAGGACACCATTCTAAAAGCGATGATGATCTTCCAGATGTTCCCTGCAGTGTTGGCGTTAGTGGCACTTTATGCCCTATTTGATAAGTTGGGACAGTACATTCCATTCCTAGGTTTGAATACGCATGGCGGCTTAATTTTCTCTTACCTAGGCGGCATCGCATTGCATGTTTGGACAATTAAAGGCTACTTTGAAACTATCGATAGTTCACTAGAAGAAGCGGCTGCGCTAGATGGTGCAACCCCTTGGCAGGCCTTTAGGTTAGTACTGTTACCTCTATCTGTACCTATCCTTGCAGTCGTGTTTATTCTGTCGTTCATCGGAGTGGTGGGTGAAGTTCCAGTAGCATCTTTATTACTTTCTGATGTAAACTCATATACATTAGCCGTAGGTATGCAGCAGTATCTATATCCTCAGAATTATCTTTGGGGTGATTTTGCAGCCGCAGCAGTTCTTTCTGCATTGCCTATTACAGTTGTATTCTTGCTTGCACAGCGCTGGTTAGTCGGAGGATTGACAGCTGGTGGTGTGAAAGGTTAATAAGAACAATAAGGGCGACCTTATGGACGCCCATATGTACTTCGCTTAACACTTTTGGTTTGGCCGCCGATCAGTTAAGAAAAGTACAGTTCTGGCGTTACGCATAGCTGGCTGTTAGCTAGATTCCTTACTATTTCACTACTAACAGTTTTTGTAACCAAAACCCGGTTTGTCCCGGGTTTTTTTGTGTCTATCGCCAGTAATGTGAGTATAAGAACTGAGACAAACAGTACCACTGCACATCTAAATTGATGCGACGCGCCTATGGTTACCTATTGAAATGGTGCAATTTTTTGCATTAAATTGCGGTGTTGTGCACGCTGTGTCGTTTAAAGTTCGCGGCTAGACGGAGCACACCCTAGATGGCGAAGCAGAACGTAGATACTTTCTTGAGAGAGTGCGACTTTGCGGAAGAGATCAGCGAATACGGCGTCACCTCCAAAACAGGTTTGGATGTAGTGGTTTATTTCCTGATCGGCATATCCCTCGACATACATGGTTCTTACCCATTGGTACTCGACGGCTTTTAGGTTTGAGAGGGTTGATTCACTGAGGGTAGTTTCACCAAGACTCAAGCAATATTCCTTCACTTTGTTGACGTTGCTGGCGAATTTAAGCAAACAAAGATGAAAGAAAGATGACAATGAGATTGCTTTACAGGATGCTGACAAAAATAGAGGGAAGGCCCTCTATTTTTATGGATGAACGGCTAACTAATCTATTTTAAGTATTTCACATGTGCTTCCATCTCTTCGCCAATTTGCTTACGCATGTTCATTAGGCGAATAGCAGAGGCACGCAGCTCGATATCTTCTTGCGTTTCAGGTACCCATTCAGGGACTTCAGTCGGTTTGCCGCTCTCATCTACCGCAACCATAATCACAATACAGTGAGTGGTTAGGCGATTTTTCAGCTCTTTTGGGTCGCTTGCTTGAACATCAATCGCGATGTGCATTGAGCTTTTACCTGTGTAGATGACCTTGGCACTCACTTCAACTAAGTTACCGACGTGAATCGGTTGCACAAATCGAATACCACCTGCATACGCAGTAATACAATATTTGCCACTCCAAGCGGCTGCATTGGCATAAGCGGCTAAATCGATCCATTTCATTACGGCGCCGCCGTGAACTTTACCGCCAAAGTTTACATCTCCGGGCTCAGCTAGAAAGCGAAGGGTGATATCTCGTTGACCATTACTCATCTGTCAATCCTTTGTTGTTATAGGTGTTGTGTCTACATTTAACTAAATAACAAAGCGTTTAAGTATCTGCAACATATATTCACGCATTACTTGAATAAGCCTTTTTCAGTTTGGGTTAGGTTAAACGGACTGGTGCCTGTTAAAATGAATATTTCGGCCAACCAATAGAGTTTCTCCCCGGCTTTTTTCTAAGCAAGTAATCAACAGACCATTTCCCACCGCCTGCTAACATGAATATCCCAGATACGAAGATCCACATTGCAGGGAATTCCCAGCCGCCCGTGGGTAGTACCCACACATACCCAACGGAATAGTGGCCGCCCAAGCCTACAGATACAAGTAAATAGATTGCCGAACCAAACCCTGCGAGGCGTGTGAACAGGCCAAAGGACAGCATAATCGCCAAGGATATCTCAATGATTCCTGCAAGAATGACAAAGGCCTGAGGGAAGGGGAGGCCAATGCTGCCAAAGTAATCGGTAAATACGGCAAATGGATTACCTCCGACTAACAAGTGACCAGTGAAATGGGCAATAAACATGAGTCCTACATATATTCTTACTAATGTCATGCCCCACGCGTAGTGGTCTGGTTTTCCTATTGTCGATTGAGTTAGCGACAGTCTGGTTCTCCAAGGAAGGGCGATAAGCTGTAGGGCCAATAAGACGAATAACAGGGTGCTGGTTAGCTCAATGCTTGGGATACCTGGGCCTGTCTCTGCCACCATCAGAGGATCAAGTGACGACAATGTTGAAATATCGATTGATTCAAGGTGAATGGTTGAAAATATCCTTCCTAATGTGAGCTGTGCAAACAAAGCGCCTATCAAACCAAAAAAGTTAACCTGTCCCTTGCTATAGGTTTTAAGTAAGGACGCGATAAGAACGGCAATAAATAGGCCTGTGGAGGTAGAGACCCAACTACCTAGTCCGTTGTCCACAACGGCTTTGACAGAGAGTATTACCGTGAAAGTGGCGGTAATGAGGGTGAGTAGTCGAAATGTCTTATCAAAAGTGTTCATCTTTTTCTCCTCAAAGCAAAGCCAATAAAGGCGATGTTGACTTTGCTGAATATCGAATTTGGCTTTTTCAGAACGGTACCGAGCTTGCCGGAGTGCTAATGCGTCTGCCGTGGCGCATTAGCACGCCACGGCAAGGTTGGTAAGGCAAGGGGGAGAAAGGCCGATTATGCTTCTACTGGTAGTGCTTGTTTCTCGTTGCGGTTCGCTTTAAGAATCAACAGCACACCGATGATTGGAACGATAACACCTACGTAAGGAATCATTTCTGCACCAAGCTGACCATCAAGAACCATACCACCAAGGAAACCACCGAACGCATTAGCAACATTAAACGCTGAGATGTTTGCTGTTGCTGCTAGCTCTTGTCCGTCACCACCATTGTTCATTACACGCAATTGCATAGATGGAACGTTAGCGAATGATGCGATGCCGAAAATAAATGATGCGGCAACGAATAGGATTTTGTTGTCGGTAAACATACCAACAAGTACCAGAGAAGCAATCATTGCAATGGCCCAAAATAGAGAAGATTTGTTTAAATCTTTGTCTGATGAGTGACCACCAAGCGTATTACCAATGATTAAGCCAAGACCTACAATGACCAGAATCCATGTCACAGCACTCTCACCGTAACCTGCAACATGCATAGCGATAGGGGCAATGTAACCGTAAAGTGTCATGAAGCCAGTCCAAACCACAGCGGTAATCGCTAGGCTAATAAGAAGCTTCGGATTTTTGAACGCAGCAAGTTGTGCTTTAACATTTTTCGCTTCGCCGTGACCTGTTGAGTGGATAGCGGCAAGAATCGCGAATAGAGCGACGACACCGAATGCAGCGACCACAATAAATGTCGTGTGCCAGCCGAATTCAACACCGATCCAAGTACCGCCAGGAACGCCAAGGACATTCGCTAGAGTTAGACCTGCAAACATTTGTCCTACAGCGCGACCAGCCATTTTCTCAGACACGAGGTTTGTCGCTACAACGGCACCAATACCATAGAAAGGCCCTTGTACCAAGCCACTAATAATGCGACTGATGAACAAGATGTCATAACTTGGTGAAAAGGCTGACATCAGGTTACCGACTATAAATAGTGCCATTAATCCGATAAGGACCATTTTCTTATTAAAGCGTGCGAGATAAATGGTTAAAATTGGTCCTCCAATCACAATGGCAAGTGCGTATGCACTGATTAAGTACCCTGCCTGACCCTCAGTAATTGACAGCGATGTGGCAACTTGCGGCAAAATTCCAGCGATAATGAACTCTGCAGTGCCGATAGCGAAGGCGGCGAGTGTTAGTATCCAGACTTGAAATGGCATCTTCTCTTTGCTCATGGTTTTTCTCCTCTAAAATGGTTTTGGATGGGTCACGCTGAGTTGTAAGGTGGCCCGTCTCTAAATTGATGGTTAGAGTATATTTGTTCATTTTAATTTTTATAATTACCAAAGAAATGAAATCATTATTCGATTTATTTGAATAATGGTTGTGTTAGGCCTTATGAGGATGAAATAGTAGAAACCTAAGGACAATAAGAAGTGGTATTCAATTGTGTTATGAACGGGGGAGTTAGTTGCTCTGTCCAGTCACTCTTCTCGCGTGTAACGTTTTGGTTGTCGGATGTTAAAGCGAAAAACGGCGAAATATGCTAGGGTAATGCTCTATAACCGTCGTCAATATTAACCGAGGTTAATCGTTTGATTAATAGAGAAAAAGAAGAATCTATCGTAAGTCAGTGGATGAGTGCGGACGTTGGTCTATCTGAATCATCCGTTAGATTAGTGACACAATTTGTTTTAGCTTCGAACCAGTTTACTCATGCTCGTTGTGAGTTTTGCAAGCAATATGGACTAAATACGTCTGAATTCGATGTCATCGCAACACTTTATCGAGCAGGTGATGTTTATGAAATGTCAGCGAAAGAGCTGAAAGAGCAGACCTTGCTCCCTTCGTCAGGCGCGTTGTCAAATCGAATCGATCGTCTGGAAGCGAAAGGCTTGGTTCAGAGAAGACATGATACGCTTGATAAGCGCAGCGTAACAATATCTCTCACTGAAGACGGTGTGGAGTTAGTCCGTCAAATGTATCCAAAGTTCTTCGAGCAAATGTCCAGTCAGTTTTCATCCCTAGAGCCAAGTGAGATAGAAACACTAATGGTCTTGATGAGTAAGATGGGAGCCTGAATCTAGCTAGCGCCTTAGACTGAATGCCACGCAACGGGTATCAGCGATGGCTCTTATAAGTACATGCTCTTTCATTACTAAAAACTGTCTCTACTGATTTAAGGCCACATATTTTATGTGTCAAGCTTTTGACACGAAATGGGGCCTTAGTCTTATCTAAAAATAATCTCAGCGGAGATTCATAATCTTGTCTATTCATACTATTTGAGTTGATTACTCGTATGCGACTGACGGTATTGGTGTCTTGCAATGCTGAGTTTTACCCCGTAATACATAATTTTGCTGAGCGAACTGATCACATGGAACACGAGCACAAGTAGTGAGACTACTTCAATTGCCGGAAAAATAGTCTTAGTGATCCCGACGCTCGCATCTTTTTTGAATATGGATAGTGCTTTCATAGTAACTCTTACTGACCTTATGTGGCTCATTCGAACCTGATTGATAACACGGCACACGTTAATCCCGCATACCCCATTTGATGACTTGAAGGCACTTTACTATTTATTTGTGTTTATATAAAGTATGTTTAATTAAACACACTTTAGGAGTCGTAGTATGAAAATCTTTCTAGCCATGTTGGCTCCGCTGTTGTGGGGGACCACTTATGCTGTAGTGGCTTCTGAATTTGTCGGTTGGTCACCATTTGCGCTGGCGGTATGGCGAGCATTACCAGCGGGAATAATACTGCTGTTACTTAAACCAACCTTACCAAAGGCGTCAGAACTGCCGGCCTTGCTACTTATAGGGTTTCTTAATATAGCTTTGTTCTTTGGTTTGCTCTTTGCTGCAGCGATGCAGCTTCCTAGCACTTTGGTAGGTGTTGGAATGGTCGCATTGCCTGTGATTGGTTTGGCTATTATGGGTATCTTCCATCAAGTAAAACCGTCTTTGATTCAATTGCTATCAGCCTTAATTCTTATTGCCTGTGCAACGTATTTGTTCTTTTCGAGTACCGCTCCTGTCAATGTGAGTGCGGTGGTGCTACTTATTGGTGCTATGACGGTACTGATAGGCGGCAGCGTAGTAGCAAAACACGTCATGAAAAAGATCCATTGGTGGAAGCTACTCACATGGAAACTGATTTTTGGAGGCTTGCTGTTGATCCCCATGGCATATTGGGAAATGGTATGGAGCGGTAGGTCATTTGTTGCAGCCATCCCAGTTAGTGGTGAGCAGTGGGCCGCGATGTTCTGGTTGACAATAGGACTCACTTCTTTGGCGTATGGTGCTTACATTTATACCATTCCGATGATATCTACTAATGAGTTGAGTTTCTTTGGAACCTTCAATCCTATATTAGCGATGGTTCTCGGAGCGACAATAATGGGAGATTCATTCAGTCAAGTTCAAATATCAGTGATGGCTTTAATGGTTCTAAGTAATCTAATGGCACAGTTTTTCGAATATAAGAAAAATCTACCGACCGAACAAACCATAATTGATTACTAATCTTCCATCTCTTCAAACTTTATTATAATAGAGATTTAATCGTCGTGTATTGAATGTTATCGAAAGAAAAATATTCGCTAACAAGTCAGACTTTTTACTATAAATAAATTATACGGTGAAATAATGAATAAAAAAATAAACTTAGGCGTAACAGATTTATCATTCCATAGAATTACCGCCTCTCTTATATCTCATGTGCTTACTGACATGGGATTTGAGGTAAATCGAATCTACTCTCCGCACCAAGAAAATTTCGCAAAGCTTAAGTCTGGTGAGGTTGATATTCTAACCTCTGCTTGGCTGCCTTCCAGCCATGGAATCTACAAACAGGATGTTGAACAAAAACGTCCCGTGATTGAGTTGGGTTTGCACTATGAGCCTTATGCGCATTGGGGAGTGCCAAGTTATGTTCCTGAAGAAGCTGTGCGGGAAGTGAAGGACTTGCTCAAGCAAGATGTACTGAGCAAAATGCAAAAGGATATTCAGGGCATCAATCCTGGAGCCGGCATTACCAGGTTTTCAATTAAAATGATGGAAGAGTATGGACTGAGCGAGGCTGGGTACGAATTTCACACTGGGACTGAGGATGACTGCTTTACTACCTTTGAGCAACGAGTAGCCAACAGTGAGTGGTTCGTTGTGCCACTATGGAAACCGCAGTTCCTGCATTTCAAGTACGACATTCGAGAGATAGAAGACCCTAAAGGTTTGCTCGGTATTGTTGACCGTGCTGTACTACTCGTTCCTGAAGACGTAGCGGATAGGTTTACGGCAGAGCAAATCAATCAGCTAGATGATTTGAAGTTTTCTAACGAGATTATCGCAGAGCTAGACTACAAAGTGAGTAGGGAAGGTTTGGATATTGATATTGTGACTAAGCATTGGATGGAAAATAATCGATAAATAGCTTTGTCATAATTGCCGCTAAAAATCACTCTTTATGAGTGATTTTTTAACTTAGTAAACAAAGTTTCAATAAAATAGCTGGTAATAAACTTCTAAATGGTTATTCCACGTGATCGGAATTATTATATAGGCTCATCTATTTAGTCTCCTACTTTGCATTATTCGACTGTGTAAAAAAGAGAATTCGCTTTTTTAGATATTATGTTATTCATTATAGAGCGTATCCTACTTAGTGTTTACTACAAAATGCAAATAAAACCTCTTGCTACCTGTCGGTAACGCCTTTTGGTCCACTTTGAGCGTCTTAAATAAAAGACAATTATTGTTCTTGTATGTAATTTGATAGGTAGTAAGAGGCTACTTACTCGCGAAGTAATGGAAGGATAAGCAATGACTAAAAAACTTACTACTGCAACGGGTTGCCCTGTTGCTCATAATAATCACGCGCTAACAGCTGGTGAGCGCGGTCCAATGCTTCTTCAAGACACTTGGTATTTGGAAAAACTCTCCCATTTCAATAGGGAAGTAATCCCAGAAAGGCGCATGCATGCTAAGGGTTCTGGCGCATATGGTACTTTCAAAGTGACTCAGGACATCACTAAGTTCACAAGAGCCGCGATGTTTTCTGAAGTAGGTAAAACAACCGAGATGTTTGCTCGGTTTACTACCGTTGCAGGAGAACGTGGTGCTGCAGATGCTGAACGTGATATTCGCGGGTTCGCACTCAAGTTTTATACCGAACAAGGAAATTGGGACTTAGTGGGTAACAATACACCGGTATTTTTCCTCGCTGATCCTCTGAAGTTTCCAGATTTAAACCGAGTAGTGAAACGCGATCCAAAAACGAATATGCATAACGCAGAGAGCAACTGGGATTTTTGGACCTCTCTGCCGGAAGCACTGCATCAAGTCACTTACGTTATGGGAGATCGTGGGATACCCGCGAGCTATCGCCATATGCACGGTTTTGGCTCACATACATTTAGTATGATTAACTCTGCAAATGAGCGCTTTTGGGTTAAGTTTCACTTCAAAACCCAGCAAGGTATTAAGAACCTGACTGACGAACAAGCTGCAGTTATCGTTGGATCAGATAGAGAGAGCCACCAAAGAGACCTATTCGATGCGATTGAGCGTGGTGACTTCCCGAAATGGACCTTGTTCATTCAAGTAATGTCTGAGGAAGAAGCAGAGTCGGTGGACTTTAATCCGTTTGATCTAACCAAAGTATGGACTCACGCTGAGTACCCACTAATAGAAGTTGGTGAATTCGAACTAAACCGTAACCCTGAGAATTTCTTTGCTGAAGTTGAACAGTCGGCTTTCAACCCGGCCTCTGTTGTACCTGGTATTGGTTACTCTCCAGACAAAATGCTTCAAGGTCGACTCTTTGCTTATCGTGACGCACAAAACTACCGTCTTGGAGTGAATCATCATCAAATCCCAGTTAATGCACCGCGTTGTCCGGTACATTCCTCTCATCGTGATGGATTGATGCGAGTAGATGCTAACTCGGGCGCAACCATAGGTTATGAACCGAATAAATACGGAGAATGGGCGGAGCAACCAGACTATTCTGAGCCACCGTTGAAAATCTCTGGGGACGCAGATCATTACAATCATCGAAACAATGTGGACCAATTCCAGCAGGCTGGCGATTTGTTCCGCTTAATGTCTGAGGATGAACAGCAGCGTCTGTTCGCAAACACGGCACGTGCAATGTCGGGAGTGAGTGAAGAAGTTAAGTTGCGTCATGTACACAACGCCTCTCAAGCGGATACTGCTTATGGTGAAGGGTTAGCGCGCATATTGGGGTTGAATAACAACTAGCAATAACATCAAGGATCCGCGGCACGAATCCGAGGATCCTTGCTCTTTGAGCCTTGTTCAATGAACGTGCAGAGTGCTACTTGTGAACGGTGCAGGTGTCTCCCACTGTTACAGAGACCAGTACATAGCTAGTTTTCTTACGTATTATATAGTCGATGCTTTTATTTATTTTGATATGTTTTCATATTCACCCTCAAGCACAGAAGTTTTAGATGACTGCTGAGCAGTAAAAGGTGAACGATTCATCTTTAGGGATTTATCAATCTTCTTACCTGTAATGAGTGCTGCGATGGTCAATGGAATCGCAAGGATTAGGGTAAATACCAAGGTAAACATACCAATGAAAAGGGCGAAAATACCTAAAATTACTCTATTCATAATCAATACCTCTTAGTTATGTATATAGAATACCCACGAGTAAATGAATCGAACATGAACGAGAAAACAAACCGACGAAAATTATGGGGTGGTGACTGCTGTGGGATCAAAAAAGCCACTTTCAGAAAGCTAAAAGTGGAAAAAGGGGATTATAATAAGCATAGCTGTTGTGGAGATTTGCTCCCGACCGCAGTCAGGAGCAATATTCGGTTATTTAGTTGGATACGTTTTAAAGCGAACGCCCATCATCTGTTCCATACAATGTACTACTTGGCAGCTGTAACCAAACTCATTGTCATACCAGATGTAAAGAACGCAGCGATTGTCTTGAGCGATAGTTGCGGCGCCATCGACAACACCAGCGAAGCGAGAACCCACTAAGTCAGTAGAAACAATTTCAGTTGACTCTGTGTAATCAATTTGTGCAGACAGCTCTGACGTTAACGCCATTTCGCGTAGATAAGCATTTAGCTCGTCTTTGTCAGTACCGTTGTCTAAGTTCAAGTTAGCGATAGCCATCGAAACGTTAGGGGTTGGCACTCGAATAGCGTTACCGGTTAACTTACCAGCCAGTTCAGGAAGTGCTTTCGCTACGGCTTTTGCTGCACCAGTTTCCGTCAGAACCATGTTCAATGATGCACTGCGGCCACGACGCTCACCAGAGTGGAAGTTGTCGATCAGGTTTTGGTCGTTAGTGAAAGAGTGAACCGTTTCGATGTGACCAGAGATAACACCGTACTTATCATTGATTGCTTTCAGTACTGGCGTGATAGCATTGGTAGTACAGCTCGCTGCTGACACGATACGGTCTTCAGCTTCAATAACATTGTCATTCACGCCAAATACCACGTTCTTAATGTCACCTTTACCAGGTGCAGTCAGTAGAACTTTCTCTGCGCCTTTACATTCAAGGTGCTGAGCAAGGCCACCTGCATCACGCCATACGCCTGTGTTATCGACAACAAGCGCATTGTTGATTTCAAAGCTTGTGTAATCCACTTCTTCTGGTTTGTTCGCGTAGATGAACTGGATGTAGTTACCGTTTGCAATGATTGCTTTGCGCTCTTCATCAATAATGATGCTGCCGTTGAATTGGCCATGTACTGAGTCACGGCGTAGCAGGCTAGCACGTTTCTCTAAGTCGCCTTTCTTGCCTCCGCGTACAACAACTGCACGTAAGCGTAGTGGGTAACCAGGGCCTGATTTTTCGACCAATAGGCGAGTTAGTAGGCGACCGATACGACCGAAGCCATACAGGACAACATCGCGCGGCTCAGATACGGTCTCACCGTTCATCGCACCCATCAGAGAAGTGTGTAAAAAGTCTTTGACACCGTGGTCGTCATCACGACCTTGCCAGAACTGGTGAGCTAATTGACCGATGTCGATACGACAAGGAGAAAGTTCCATTTCAGCCAGAGCTTTAATTATAGGAAGAGTTTGTTCTGGAGTAAGTCCAGTACCTGTGTAACGGCGAGCTAAACGGTGAGTTTTGATAATATCAATAGTTGCTGCGTTGACCAGCGTTTTACCAAAAAGTAATACTTCGACGCCTTTATGACGGTACAGTTGACCAAGAAGTGGAGAGATAGTTTCCGCAATCGTTTGGCTCGTTTGCCAATCTAAGAGGTGTTTCTCTGGGCTCATTGTATTCGGGGACCTTTCACGTTTTTGAGGGCTGACTCTACTTTACTTGTAGGGAGTGAGTAGAGGCTGTATTAATTTTGTAATTTTTATGCGGCAGGATTGTAAGGGTTAATATCTTATTCTGCTAGGAAAATTAATAATCGCTAGATTTGCTGTTAAAGGGTAACTTTATGGCGCAATAAACTGGTTTTTATTGGGCGAGGAGCGTATTGACTTTAGAAAATCATCAAGCTTAATTTGCGCAAAAAAATACTTGAAGCACGTTGTTTGTGTAACTTTTTGCTCAGATTTCATTTTTGTTGCGGTAAAGATCGATTTAGCTACTTAAAACGTGAACATAAAGGCTGTGGTATGAGGCTAGAGGTTCGGATTAGTCAATGAGCCACGTTTATTTTAAGAAATGAATCGATTTTTGATCACGTTTTGAGGATCTTCTCTTGGTTGTAGAGAGGAATGAGGTGTTGTTGGGAGTGATTTCCCCCTATACCTATGCACATGAGTTTTGTAATAGGTATAGGGGAGAGCATTTAATTCGCGACTGGATTAGTGTGCACTGTTAACTTCAATTTCAGCTAGTCGGTACCAACCATCAGGCTGTTTCCCTTCGTTGGCGAGCGTTAGACCTTCTTCACCATAATCGTTAAGCAGGGCAACTTCAATCGAGTAAGTACCTGCCTGAACTTCGCTTGGAAGGAGTTTGCTTATTTTAGAAACATGCGCTCCTGGCAGCCACTTCTCCGTATTCTGTGAGTCTTCGCCAAGTGGGATGATTACGCCTTTACTAGAGACGAGTCTATAGTGCACTGCGTAAGGTTGATAAGTTGGCGCAACGCCGTCGTTAATAAACTCGCTTTCGATCGCCAAAGTTTCATTTTGATTGATCGAGTATGGGAGTTGAATCTTATTAACTCTGAAGCGGAAACCTAGCTTTTTCATCGCATTATCAACGATATCACGGTATTCGGCAGGAACCTCTAGTGATTTCAAGTTAATACTGCTAGCGTGGTTCTCTAGTGCCCAATCAAAGGTTTCTTTGACTTCTTCGCGTGTATATTTCTGATCGTTTAACCACCCTTGCATATTGCCACAGATTTCAAAGCTTATAGGCGCGTGTTGCCAAGCGTTGTCGAAGTTTGTTGTAGCCTGCTCAGCTTGGTCAATTCGATACGGGTAGTCATTATCCATGTGGCTCCACGTAGTCGAAAAGTGATGCCAATCGCCAAGACAGTCAGCTCGCCAGCCTGCGCCTTTTCCTACCGCGTAAGCCAAGGGTTCACCTGCATTGATAAGCATGATTTTATTGGTTTTAGGAAAAGCTTGGAAATGTAAGTCGACGATGTAATTTAATTGTTCTGGAGAATAGCGCTCATTGAGTGGTGGTAGCTCAGAGAAGTTGCTGTTGTGCCACTCTCCCCAAGAACCAACCATGCCGATGTCTACATGGGCAAGCTGCTTATTTCCGTCGTAACGTTGACCCAGTGCGTTTAGGAGCGTCTTTACATAATGGAGATAGATTGGGTCATCGATATCAGGAACGAATGTTTTTCCATTTGAAACCCATTTACCTTCTATGCCTTTATCAACCAGCCAGTTAGGGATTTTAGTACCAGAATAAGGCTCATCCATAGTCATGAAGCGTAAGGCGATTTGACGAGGTTCTGGTCGGGATTGATTCATCTGAAATAGTGAATCAATCAGCTCGAAGTTGAATTGACCTTCTTGCGGTTCGATTTCATTCCAGTAAAAACGATAGTAGTCAATGCCAGTTTCTGGGTATTGCTCTGAGGTAAGTTGTCTACCCCAAGCATTATGAAAGGCTTCAATACCGACACCGGGATTAACGATGATAGAGTCAATTTCTTTGGGATATCGTACATTTAGGTCTTGATTCGCCATTGCCATCGGAGCAATGGATACTCCGCTAACAAGGCAAGTCAGCGCGAGTGTGCTGATGCGTTTTTTCTTCATATACTAACTTGCCTACAAACTTTTAAACCAATCCCATACGCCGAATGAAAAATTATGGAATACGTCGATTCCGAGGGCAGACTTTAACAAATAGAGTGCAAGAACAGAAAGGGAAGTCATCGCTAAAATGAGCAGCACTACTGTAACGAGTACCACGTACTCTGAAAAAGAGAATTTATCTCTAGGCTGGTGACGTCGGTCTTTACCTGCGAGGAATACGAAGAAGTAACGTTTGCCGAAAAATGGAAAGCTTTTGCGAATATCAATAGGCTGTCGGTTGACTAGGTTGACAGTATTTAATGCTTGCTCAATCGCTTTTTTTTGCTCCTGAGTCAGGTTACTTTGGGTAGTATCATCGAGCAACGTATAAAACTGTTGTACTGCTCTACTTTGTTTTTTTTGCTTAGACATCTGTGCTTACGGCTTCTTCTATTTGGTACTAAGGGTTCGATTATAGGTATCGACGGTTTGCAACGCAATTTTATGCCAATCGTACTTCGCGAGATATTCGCTGTAATCTTGCAAATCCAGTCTACAACGCTTACTGATAGCTTTAGTAAGAGCGGCAACATTTTTGACCGGGAAATAACAATTATCATTCAGTTGTACCTCCTTGTTTGGAGCAATGTCACTAACTACCACAGGCAGGCTGTAGGAAAGGGCCTCAAGTAACGCAATTGGCAATCCTTCATGATAAGAAGGCATGACAAATAAACTGGCTTGAGAGAACAAAATCTGCAGCTCATCCCCTTTAACAAAACCAGTCAAAATGACGTTTGGCGTCTCTTTAGCAAACTTTTTCAACTTAGCGCTGTAAGGGGTTTCATGATCGGTATCGCCAACCAATACTAGCGGCATATCAACGTCACTCGCTTTGTATGCCTCAATAAGATCATGGAATCCTTTTTCCTCGACAAAGCGGCCGACACCAACGATATAATTACCTGCGGTTAAACCGTGTTTCGCTAAGGTGTGGCTGATAGTGGAGTCATCATATTTATTGGCAGGAAGTACGCCGTTGTAGATAAGGTTGGCATCGTAACGCTGATACTTTTCCTTAATTAAATCGTTGATCACTTCAGAGATAACAATTACTTCATTAGACCAGCGAACTGCGAAACGCTCACCTAGCTTGAGGATTGTTTTAGCGAGTTTGCCCCATTTTTCACGCTCATAGTCTGGCCCATGATGAGTAAAGACCACTTTTTTACCCAGTAGGCGCAGCAGTGGCGCGACCAAACCAGGGCCAATGGCGTGGATATGGACAATGTCAGAACCATCAAACAGAGTCGAAAAAGAGGCGAGGGTAGAGTGGATAATTGCTTCAAGCGACTTCTTTTTCGGTGCCCATATTGATCGAGTTGAGATACCTTTGTAGTCAGATTTCTTGTAATTAACATAGGGTGAACGAGCGGTAACACAGACGTCGACACCCTGTTCAACAATCAATGGATACAATTGCTGACAATGGGTCTCTACGCCACCTAATACGTCTGGGATACCTCGCGTGCCTATAACGGTTACTTTCATGTTTATTACCCCAGTAATTCTTTATAAAGCGAAATCAGTTTTTGGTGGTGTGAAGTCAAAGAGTAAGTATCGACTAAGCGCTTACGAGCTAATTTACCGAGCGCTTGTCTTTCTGCGTTCGATTGAGCCATCTCATCCATCACTTGGGCTAATGACTGTGGATTACCTGCTTCAAACAATCGTCCTTCAACATTATCTCTAACCTGCTCAGGAATGCCGCCGATATTGGCACCAATGATCGGTTTGCCATAAGCCATCGCTTCTAGCACCGACATTGAGCAGTTTTCATAGCACTCAGAAGGCACAATAATGGCGCTCGCCTCACGAATTAATTTGTGTAGTGTTTCACCGCTTTGGAAACCGAGTAGTTCGATATTCGGGTAGTGTTCTGAGAGCTCTTCAGTCAGTGGCCCGACACCCGCAACTTTTAATGGTATTGAATGCGAACAAAGCTGATAGGCCTTTGCCATTGTTTCAACCCCTTTTTCTTTGCTCAATCGACCCAAGAATAAGAAATACCCTTCGTCGCTGATGTATGTCATATCGACGTTTTCATCGATGCCGTTAACAATGACATCAATTCTATTGTTAGGCAGTTTCTGTTGGATAATTTTCGCTAAAAACTGGCTCGGGGAAACAATGACATCGAGTGCTTGATAGTTGTTAGCCAAAGCTTGATAAATCGCTTCCGCTGTTAGTAGCCCACTTTTGAACAGTGAACCGTCATAACAGCGGTTTTTAAATGCATTGAAAACGCTACCCTGTAAGCAGTCTTCACACGTATGACCATCACGGTACATGGTGTAGCTCGGGCAGGCGATTTTTGTATCGTGCGCGGTTAATACGGTTTTACACCCAGCCGATTTCGCCACCTTGATGATTGAGGGTGTTAATTGGTGATAGATATTGTGGAAATGAACAATATCTGGTTTTTCTAGCGATATAAGAGCCGCAAGTTTTTTACACGCTTCCCTATTGTGAATAAAGCGAAAGGCCGTCTTCAGTGCGTCAAGTGCGCTAGGTTTGGAGTGATAGTCAATGTTGTCAACAAAGAATTCTTCGTATTGGGACGCGAAGTTTTTCTCGTGCGCCATAGAGAAATCAATGACGTTGACACCTTTGCTCTGTAGCATTTCTCGCTCTTGAAAAAAGACAGTCTCAGCTCCGCCTTTAAGAAAGAAGAATTTATTGACCACAAGTACTTTCATTTGATTAATCTCACTCAATTAGGCGATTTTTAGGAGGTACTGTAGGGTTCTTGGTCGGCGAGAAAAGTCCACGAACTAGGCCAGCAGCAAAAACAGATAGATTAAGGACACTTAAGCAAGCATCTTTGATAGAGCGGTTTTTGATCGCTTTTAGGGTGAAGAATGCACCCAATGGAGTAAGACTTAGTAGAAAAACAATCATAGGTGCAAAAAGACCCATAGAGATAACGCCAAGTAAGTAACAAGCAAAGATCAGTTCGTTTCGTACTGTCGATAAGGCATCTTTAAAATGAGCTTTACCAAATGCACTTTTCAACAACTCCCCTGGAGCGAATAAGTATCTGCTTTTCCAGCGATATTTAAGTAATTGCAATGTTGGCATATCGTAAGAAGTGTGCAAAAAGAACGTCGTATCCAGACGATGTAACTTATAGCCGGCGTGTTTGAGGCGCATGCCTAGTTCCGCTTCTTCATAAGCATGAAGCGTACGGTGTGTTAAATAACCGATTTCATCGATGGCGCTTTTTCGATACATGCCACCACCACCAAGATGGCTACAGTCACCAAGCGGGTATATTTTATGCAGGCGCTGTTTACGAGATTTAAATTCGTAGCTCGACGCTTCATCCATTTCAACTGTACCAGCGACTCCAGCATAGTTAGGGTTGGACTCTAGGAATGCCACGGCTTTGTCGATAAAGCCTTCTCCTAGGGTCATATCACCATCCATTAGTAGCAGGTAATTACCATCACTATGTAAGTAACCTAGTTGGTGACCAACGCCGCAGCAGCGGTCTTGTTCTTCAATCAATGAAGCCACTTTCGCACCATTGTCTAAAGCAATCTGCTGAGTGTTATCCGTTGATAAACTGTCAGCGACAATCACACTGTGTTCATAGCCAGATAGTTGCTTCTTAATACTTTGAATTGTGGCGGCAATACCCGCTTGCTCATTAAATGTCTTAATGATGACGGTGATGCTTGGTAGGATATTCATACTTTTGCCTCTTCCATACTCAACACTGATTTTCGAAGAACTAGGCTTGCGCCTAAAGATAAGTAAAATTGGAATTGCAGCATCGGTACTAACATCAAGATCTGACTATATGGGAGACTGAGTAGCCCTGCAGCCGCAAATGCAATAAATGCGGGCTGCCAAGAAAGTAGTTGGATGTCTTGTGGCGATAAATGCTCACGCAATAAACGTTCTTTGGGTAGCGCTATTTTCATCACATACATAATCACCATTAGAAACAATCCTAAGCCGAAAACACCCATCTCCCACAGCATCATACTTAGAGAGGTTGAGTCAATTAAGACGTTAAATACTGTATTAAGGAAGCCTGGAGCGACTGAGCTACCATGGTTAGTAGCATTGAGTCCGTAGCCAAATAATACACTTGGTAAACCATAAAGATCGCTATTTTCTAGCCAAAAGAAAATGGTTGTCATACGTCCTAATTCGCCACTAGGTAAGATGTAATTAGCATCAAAAATATAATCAAGTGAGTCGAAGAAAATCTTAAATGCACTTTGGTCTGGATCTGAGTTAAATGCTGAGGCGTATGAGGAGGCAAGGACGAGCACAGCTAAAAAAACAAGTACAGCCATTGAGACTAGTATCAACAGTATTTTTTTAATGTCGTTTTGCCGTACGCCGTAAATATAACTTGGAGATAGCCAAACAAAGATCATTAAGATAGGTGAAATAAGAATGACGAACTTGACTTCACCAAGTATACATAAAAGGAAAGCGGCAAAAATATGCAATCCAGCATTAAGTTTACTGATGACACCGTGACGAAATTCTGAAAGCTTTAAGAGCATGATCAGTAGGCAAAATAGCCCTAGAGCTGCACTGTTGCCACCCCCCATAGGGTTGCCACCAAATGTGCCGACAACCGAGTCCCACTTTTCAAATTCGCCATGAGCTGCGACACGTTTTGGTACAATAACCAAGACTTGATAAAGAATTACAGGTAGCTGTGCGTAGAACACCCAGTATAAAACCTTGACGGTACGGTATAGTTGGGACTCTCGAATAAAGCCAAGCAGCAAGCAAAAGAACACCAGTGAGAGTGCAAGTTCATTTTTAAACCCAACGATTGCGACCTTTGCTCCACTTTGCAAAAAGGTTGAGACAAGCACCAAAGCGCATAGGCCGATGTAAAGCACAGCAACGCACACTTCATGCACATCATACTGCTTCGATTCATAGTTATTTTGTAAAAATAGCAGCATGACCATCGCCATCGCGGCTAGGAACGGGAGCCACAAGATTGCTCCTATCCCTAACAAGTATTGCACTAAGCCACAAATCGCTAGGGTAAGAACAACATAAGCTTGTAAGTATAAGCCGTTGTTGATTGTCATACCGTTTCCAACCTTTGATTTACTTCGTTGGCACGTGAATTGACTCTGAGGAAGACAAACGCATATCGAAGTGCTGATAAAAGAGCAAAGGCGATGACTGAGTAGGCGTAATCTGGAGCAATATATGGCATCAGTACGAAGGCGATAAGAACGACAGCTAACTGTTCGATTTGAATACGCAAGAAGTATTTTGGTGAGCCGTAAACCAATTCAATGACGGTAAGTGGGCAAATCGCTAAGGCAGTGAACAAGTAGGGTAGTAGGTAACGAGAAGTGGGTACTGAAGCAATCCACTCCTCATTAAATCCAAGGTTCATGACAATTGGATAGAAGAAGAATACGCCTACGGTGGCGATGACTCCAAGAGACACTAGCAACTTACGTACTTTGACGAATTCCGAGTAGTTAAAGCGATTGTTGCGAAAATCGAACGACCAGTTTGAAAAGATAGAGTTGCGTACTGCGTTGCCGACAATGATAACCGGAGACAAACAAAAGCGGCTAACAACTGCAAAGTAACCTGCGACAACAGGTGAGAACCAAATATTGATCAAGATAACAGGCAGGTTACCGTTGAGCATGGCGAGAATTTCAGCACTACCCACTTTGGTAATATGCTGACTGTTGTTTTTGAAAAAGCGAATATTGGATGACAGTGAAAATTGGTGCCACTTTAACGCTTTAACTGGAACAGAGTACAAGATGAACATAGAAACATAAGCGAGCAGAGCACCACCCCATACCCAATAGAAGGTGTCCATATCGTGCATCATGTAAATAAGGGCAAGGACTAAGCCTGAGATAGTTGTTCGTTGCAGTGCGAGAACTTTCATCTTCGCATCACGAAGCAATAAGTTCTCAGAAATCAAAATCCAAGAATGACTAAGGACGAGTAAGAAAATCTGCTCGTAGCTGCGTTCAAAGTAAAAGCCTGTTATTAAGGCGACGAAAACAGAAAGCAATAGACTAAATAATAAGCAGAAAATGATGTTCTGACCTAAAGTCTCCTCAGCTTGCTTGGGGATAAGTAACTGCGAAGCAAAGGTACACACCTGCGCACCTATGAGTGCGATACTGTAGGTCATCGCATAGTAGCCGACATCAGCCATGCCATAGCTTGTAGATATCAACCATATTGATACCGCTCCAATCACTTGGGACATTAGTGAAGAGCTAGCAATGGTTGAGATTTTTTTGAGCAAGCTCATGCAAGCTCCTCGCGGTCAAAGAGCTCATTGCTGTTGTGCGCAGCAAAGCGCTTTGCTTCTTCACTGATCAACACATCTTCTTTAACCATATTGAGTACGCCATAAATATTACCATCGACCAATGTATTTATTTTGTTTAGCTGTGGCATGATCTCGGGTGAAGTATAGTTATCTGCTTGAACTGTCACAATGATCGAATCTAATGTTGCGATTAACATTTGTGTATCTTTGCTTTCACTTAGGTCCGGTAAGTTAATGACCACTTTGTCAAACTGCGCACATAGCCGTTGATAAGCTTCTAAGTAATGATTATTAGCGAAGAAACTCAGCGGTGATTCTGTCAGCTCTCCCAATGGCATAAAGGTCAGGTTATCGGCAATGTTTATGCAAGCTTCATTCAGAGAGCGATTTTGGCTTACGAATTCACTAAAGCCAACGTGGTTGGCTTCCTGCTGATGTTCTGTCGACAGGGCATCCATTACGTTGCGAGTCATGCTGTTTTTGCTGCGATAGTCTAGATCGAGCAATAAGGTATGGTGGTTACTATTTAGAGCAGACGCTAAAATGTAGCTAATTGCTGACGCTCCTTCATGAGGAAAAGCGGCTACGACACCAACTGATTTGCTTTCAGGCGCCTTTAATGACAATGCGGTAGACAGACCATAGGCGATTTCGTTTGAGTAAGGGTTTTGCGTGATGCGACGACAAAGATCCAGCGTTGTAATCTGTTCTTTTTTACCCGCGAAGTTTGGTAAGTCGATAAGCGGCGTCAAACCTAAGCGAGTTTGTAATTGTTCTAAATGGGTAATAGTTCGCTTTAGCGCCGCTTGCACGATGATCATCAGTACCCCAATGATGAAGGCCATTATCGCGATCATAGCAATCATCAAGCGTTTGTTCGGTTTAGCAGGGCGATCACTCACCGTAGCTGGATCGTAAATTAGAGCATCAGGTTCACGGTATTCGGCGTTAACGGATTGCTCAGCACTACGTTGGTATAGCTGTTTGTAAAGCTCTTCGGTTTTGTTGAGATCAGTCATTAAGCTATCGTATTGATCTCTTTTATCGATCAATTTCGCGTAGCTCGCTTTATCTTGATCAAGTAGCTTTTTGTAGTGGTTTTCTTTAATTAGTTCAGCCTGATACTTCTTATGTAAGCCGACTTTTAGTTCTTCTAGTAACTTACTCGTTTGTTTGTTAATGGCATCAAGCTGAGCTTTCGCTTCCAAAATCTTTCTATGTTTTGGGCCATAAACTCTTTGTAGGTCAGCTAAATTTTTTGTGGCTTGAATCAGAGCGATACGTAAGTCTTGCAGTTGAGGGTGTGAAGACACTTCTGGCACCGCTGAAAGATCATCAATGTTGCCCTGCATGTATTTAGCGACGAGTTCGTAAGTTGCTTGAGCTGCAAGACGGCGTTCTTTTGCATCAGCGTATTTGTTGGTGAGAATGCTTAGTTGTTCCGTTTCGATACCATCAATGCCGCGGAACATGATAAGGCCTTCTTTATCGAGAAAACGTTCGATCTCACGTTTCTTCTCTGCAACTTGCTCTTTCAAGTTCGCCATTTGTTGCTCGTTCCACTCTTGAGCTCGACGAGTTTTAGCAACTTTTTGTTCTACGGTATAGGTAATGAAGGCCTGAGCGACACCATTGGCAATTTCAGAAGCACGGTAGGCATCGGGTGATTCATAAGAAACGTACACCAACTGAGTTTGACGTACAGCCGTGAATTTCAGATTCTTTGATAAGGTTTTCAATGCATTGGCGATACGAGTTTTTTCAGGAAGATCCCACCCCCCTTCATTACCTAGAACCGCATCGTTAAAGGATTCGTCTTCCTCAAGCTTCATACTTAGCACGGCGCTTTTTAGCACCACACGTGACTGCATAAGGTTGAGTTGAGTTTCGTAATAAGGACCGCGAGTTGAGTCGTAACTGTCTACCTGGTCGAGAGGTGACACGTTGTCTGACTGAGCCTTGATAAGTACCGTCGCGGTTGAAACATACTTAGGCGTCATTGTTTGAATCAATGGGATACTTAAGCCTGTAATAATGGTGGTAACCACTACCAGCTTTAAAGCGTGCTTCTTCATCGCTTTGATCAAAGGGTCAAAGTTAACTTGGCTTTCTAGCGATTTGCCACGTTCTATCATTACTGCTCTCTTTTAGAAAAAACTTTGTTCAACAATGATGACATCGCCGGGGTATACGGCATCAGTCAAATTGACATTTTTTAGTAGCTTGGTAGAGCCAGATGGGCGAATGCTTATATCATCGCGATCAGCGCGGTCGGTGAACCCGCCGGCAAGGGCGATCGCTTTCTCTACCGTAAGCTGAGGTTCATATTCATAACCGTCAGGGTCTTCAACTTCACCAGTGATAAAGAACTTACGAAAGCTATTCATTTGTACAGTGACGATAGGGTTAAGCATATAGTCTGCTTTCAATCGAGCTTCCATATCCAACTCAATTTCTTCAGTTGTGCGACCAGTTAACTGTACATAGCCGATATAAGGAAAGTTCACGCCACCACGTTTATCGATGGTAAATTTCATGGTCAGCTCTTTGTCACCATAGACCTCAATATTCACTTTATCGCCTGGGCCAAGCAAGTATTCACGTTGCTGCGATACGCGGGTGTCGGCATTTTCTTCGGTCGTTGAAGAGTTAGCCAAAGCGGTTTGGTTGACTAAAATAAGTAGTGCCCCAACGAGGTGTAAGATAAATTTTTTCATGATTAAATTTGCACCTTAAGCATCAAATCAAAGCGGCTTTTGTTGTAGCCGAGTTGTCGAATCTCGGCAATATCGGCGTTTTCGCCAATATAAAATGTCGTTGTTTCGTGGTTTGAAGTCTTATTGGTATATTGGTAATTAAACTCCAAGCGTATTGATGGCCGAAAATCATAGCCCAAAGAAAATGAGGCAATGTTTGAGTTATCTTCTCGACCATTCTCTTGAGATTTATAGTCTGCAATCTCTTGACCAACATCGAATTTGGTATTCAAACGGTCAACAAACCATTTGTGGTTCCATGAAAGTCCATATTTAGTTTTCAAAATATAGCCACCCACTTCGGTTGGGTCTTCCACTTTACGTGAGCCATATAGTTGAAACTCAGAATGCTTTACAGGATTCCAGTTTAGCGTAGCCTGCCAGTTAAATCCGTCAAAGGCTTGTGCTTGTGGGTTATTCATAAAGCTTTTGTGTATCCAGGCAATATCAGCTTCTACGCTGGTTTTACCTGAGCGCTTAGATTGTATGCCAAACATCAAGTAATGCGTATCAGAATCACGAATAGGTGATGACGCATAGTACCGATAGTTATTAATCAAACTATAGCGAAAACGTGTGTCTCTTGAGTACTGATCGAAGAGTTCTACCGTGACAGTTTTTTCTTGCCATTGTTGATCTTCAATATAGGCATAAAAGTCGGCATTGGTTTGCTCTACTGAATCGGCATCTGTAAAGGAAAGATCCTTAACCTGTAGCGCAAGGTTAAAGTGACCTCGACCTTCAGGTCTGCCGTAGATGTAACGGAGTTCGCTATTTAATAGCTCACTGCTTAAAGGTTGAGTAATTCCGTATTGGCGAAACTGATCGTCAGTAAAACCATCGGTCAGACCTGTGCCTCTATCTTCGTGCCCCCAGGTCTGCTCGATAAACCAGTTAAGCTCGTGTTTGTCGCCAAAGCGCCATTTAGGCAAGAACAAAAAATAGTGGTCACTATAGTCATCGGACGCACTTGTTTGGTCTTGATACTGCAAGTATTTACCGGAGTAAACTAACAAGTAGCGATCTTCACCACGTTCACCAGTGGCCTGCAAATAGGGCTCTACCATAACGTAACCAGACTCGAGCGAGTCATCCGATTGAGTCTGGTAGGTGACGTTGGAATCTCTGCCATACGAGATTGAGAGCTGAGACTGAAAGTCGACTCCAGCGATACCTACGTGGGGTTTAGGGGTTAAGTTCGCCTGAGAATAGCTAGCAAACATCAACCCTAAACCACCAACAAGCAGTTTAGTATGCGGTTTCACTTACAAAGCCTTTGAAGACAGTCATTAAGATAATTTTTATATCCCAAGCCAATGACCAGTGTTGTAAGTATGCGATATCATATTCGACCCGCTTTTCCATTTTGTAGATAGTGTCGGTTTCACCACGGTAACCGTTAATTTGTGCCCAGCCTGTGATTCCCGGTTTAATTTTATGTCGAATCATGTAGTTATCAATGATGACGCGATATTCTTCATTATGGGCGACAGCATGCGGCCTTGGACCAACGATTGACATTGAACCTTGTAGAACGTTAAAAAACTGCGGCAATTCATCTAGTGATGTACGACGGATAAAAGCTCCAAATTTAGTGACACGCGGGTCCGATTTGGTGGCTTGTTTTACTTCGTCATCGTTCTCCATCACGCTCATAGAGCGGAATTTCCAGACTTTAATTTTCTTACCACCTAACCCGTACCGGTCTTGTTTAAATAACACTGGGCCTGGTGAGCTCAGTTTTACTCCAACAGCAATAAAAAGTAGGATAGGGGAGATCAGAATGGTGATGATCCCCCCAATAATAATATCTTCTATACGCTTAACTAACGCACCAAAGCCATCAAATGGGGTTCCAAATACCGATAGTGCCTGCATGTGGCCAATAGATTCAAAACGTGATGATGAGAGGTTGTAGCTATGTAAATCTGGTACGACAAATGTATCTACAGTGGTATTGGATAATTTTGCTAAGTATTTGATAATCTTTTCTTTTTCTACCATTGGTAGCGTAATGTACACTTCATCTATTTCTCTACGTTTGGCTTTTTCTAATAGCTGTTCAAATTTGCCTTTGTAGCTAGATTTAGTGATATATCCAAACTCCTCTTCATTTTTTTCAGCGTATAGCTCTAGCTCCAGATGTTGGAGGCGAACAAGGCTAAGTAATTGGCGTTCTAGTGCAATGGCTGTCGGTGTGTAGCCAAAAATCGCCACTGTTTTTACTTTTTTGTATCGACGGTAAACGGAGCGAGAAACGGTGAGTATTAAAATGCGGGCAGCAATAACTGATGCGATCGATAACGCAAAGAGATAGTAGTACCAGCCATTGCTTAGATGGTTGATGCTTGCTCCTTCATTGGAACTATAGAAGTACTTAATTATTTCCACGGTAATGAAAGTGAAAAAAGCTGCGACTAAGATCCTAGCGACAGAGGCACCAATACGCTTTCTGACGTTGATAGAGTAAACATTGCAATATTCAGAAAATAGCAGAAAACAGGTGGCGATAATAAACGCAACCGCGAAATCGATGGCTGTCGCATTTCCATAATTGGCGTCAATCACAGATTGTATGGAAAAATTGATGATAAAAAAATCCAGTACTTTTAACAGCGGTGCGTAGCCATCCTCAGCAAATTTTGCAACTCGCTTACCATCCATTTACTGCTCCCCATGTTTGATTCTGGTTACCCATTCATCACCTAATACAAAGCGACTAATCTATAACTATTATGCATGTGCAATTATGTGCTTTGTTAGTTAATCGTCAGGATTATGGCGATGGGAGTGTTTTTTTTTGACGTTTTAATCTGCCTGATTGTGGTAAGGTTAGCAATTAGAACACGCCAGTTCATCATTAATTGGATAAGTCTTCTAATGGTAGCCAATTAACTTTCACGCCGGCTTGCAAAAACATTTCTTGGCTTACTTTGATCTTGTCACCCCAGCGGGACAAGAAATCAGGTGTTTGCTCTGGGCAGTGCACTGCTGAAATACCCGTTTGAATGATTTTTGCAGCACAATTTGGGCAAGGGAAGTGTGTCACCCAAATTTCGCATCCATCAAGATCACGCTTCGCAAAAAGTATTGCGTTTTCTTCAGCGTGCAATGTCTTTAAGTACTTCATTTCACGGTCATCGGTCATCGCACTGTCCGAAATTCCGTGAGGATAACCATTAAAACCGACAGAGACGATGCGGTTTTGTTTTGTAATGACAGCACCAACCTGAGTGGAAGGGTCTTTACTCCAAGAACCAACTAATTCTGCCATTTGGTAAAAGCGTTGTGCCCACTTTGAAATCATTCAGCTTTCCTCTAGGAAATGTCGCCCGGCTCTAGTTAGAACTAAGCCAAATAAGTTGTGTGATAGAGATCTCCTTATAATATCCTAATTTAGCTCGATGAAGTCTAGTAAAAGCGTTTAAAGATGCAGTTTAAACTGATTACTCGATAATGGGTGATGTGTGTCACAGCGCTTGTTTGCTACCAAATGGGAGCCGTTGGGTGTTCAGCCATAAGTCTTGTGCGAGATCTCTCACAAGATCGTGAGCTAACGTAGTTACATTAGTTAGGAGATGACTTTTTCTTATCGGTAAATATTTGATTTGAATGATTATGTGTGATTTTTGAACTGTTCTTGGGGAGGAGTTTTGCGATATTTACCATTGTGAAAAACCACCGATCGCATAATCTTAAGTTGTCAGCAGGGAGCAGACACGGAACAGGAAAGACCCAAGGATAGGTCATCTTCAGGACGAAGATTCGATTATTCAGGATGAATGGTCGGCATGGAAAGCGAAGGACATTGGCTGGACGCTAGTAACTAGGATGGTTACACAAGGAAAGACAATGGACACTTAACGGACTAAGGCAATTTCTATCAGGACGATAGAGTCAGGGACACCGCTTAAGGATAAGTGAAGAGAGTTAGCGAGGATTGCTAACGGGCTGGATTGCCAAGGACACCGCTAGGATGGCGATGATAAGGAAAGTGCTGAAGGATTCAGCGTACTATCAAGGAATAGATGCAGGGAGCACCTATTAGTGGCCGGATTGCTGCGAGTAAGAATAGAACCCCACTAGGCGAGAGCTTAGTGGGGTTTTCTTTTGCCTAGAGAAAACTTCCGCTAGGTATGAGAAATATAAAAGGGAAGCTGATGCCTCCCTTTGTCTATCTATTTCGCTTCCTAATTAACGCTTGAAAGTCACTTGTTCTTGCTCACCAAGGTGAATTTGCGTCGTTGCTGGTTGCGTTTCAGCAATTACTTTACCGTTGCGAACTGAGTAACGAACTGGAACTTGACGGCGCAGTGCATCGAAGCCATTTTCAGCAGGAAGAATCAGCAGGCTACCTGGCTTACCTTCTTCAATACCATGCAGATCTTGAATATTCAGGGTACGAGCTGAGTTATCACTGATAAGGTCGAGACCATTGTTGATTTGGTCATAACCCATTACTTGGCTAACATGCAGACCCATGTGCAGCACTTGCAGCATATTCGCGGTACCTAGCGGGTACCAAGGATCAAACACATCATCGTGACCGAAACAAACATTAATGCCTGAGTTAAGCATCTCTTTAACACGCGTCATACCACGACGTTTCGGGTAGTCGTCAAAACGGCCTTGCAGATGGATGTTAACTAGTGGATTAGCCACAAAGTTGATGCCTGACATACGAAGTAGACGGAATAGACGTGAAGCATAAGCGCCGTTGTAAGAGCCCATCGCTGTAGTGTGGCTAGCCGTTACTTTATGGCCCATTTCATATTTGTGAGCGAGTGCAGCCAGAGTTTCAACGAAGCGAGATTGCTCATCATCGATTTCATCACAGTGAACATCAATCAAGCGATCGTACTTACGTGCCAGTTCGAATACATAGTGCAGAGATTCCACGCCGTATTCACGAGTGAACTCAAAGTGAGGAATTGCACCGATTACATCTGCGCCAAGCTTGACGGCCTCTTCTAGTAATTCTTTACCGTTCGGGTAAGAAAGGATACCTTCTTGAGGGAATGCAACGATTTGAATGTCGACCCACTCTTTCATCTCTTCACGTACTTCGATCATTGCTTTAAGCGCGATCAGGGTTGGATCTGAAACATCAACGTGAGTACGGACGTGTTGAATACCGTTAGCGATTTGCCACTTTAACGTCTGCTTAGCACGAGTTTTTACATCATCGACAGAAAGCATCTCTTTACGCTCAGCCCAACGCTCGATGCCCTCAAACAATGTTCCTGAGATGTTCCAATTCGGTTCACCGGCCGTTTGAGTAGTATCTAAGTGGATATGAGGCTCGCAGAAAGGTGCAACCGCAAGGCCACCCTCAGCATCAAGAATATTGCCTTCAAAAGCAATATCCACATCGTTTTCAAGAATTTGCTTGAATTGACCGTCTTCAATCAAGATCTGTTTTATTCCTTCTTGATTGCGAAGTGTCGCGTTTTTGATCAATAGCGTTGTCATGATGCTTCCTTACGCTGCTTGTGTTTTCAGCGCGCGTTTGTTTAGTAGTGAATTAAGTACAACATAGCTTAGTGCGCCGCCTAGAACAGCGTTTAATGGTACAACACCTGGAATGAACTTACCTGCCGCAACACCGATTGCTACCGCTAGGATACCTGCCCAGTTAACGGACTGGAATTCAGCTTTGTCGAAGTTTTGGTAGCGCTTACGGTTCAATAAGAAATCAGCAATGATTACACCGCCAATTGGTGGGATTGCCGTCGAAAGGAAGGTCAACCAGCCTACAAAATTATTGTACAACCACAGCGCAAAGATGGTTCCTACGATACCGTTAACGATGGACATCACTGTACTTGAACGCCCAGTGATGTTTGAGAAACCAAGACCCGAAGCGTAAAGCGCGTTTTCATTGGTTGTCCATATGTTTAAGCCAAGCACGATGATAGCGGGCAATAGAAGACCTTGCGCAATCATAACGTCAGAAATATCCGCTTGACCTGTTGCTGCCGCGCCCGCTGCGCCGAAGATAAACATTAGTGAGTTACCAATAAAGAAGGCAACCATAGTCACTAATACCGCACTTGCTGGTTTCTTACCAAAACGAACAAAGTCAGCAGTAAGTGTACCTGCGCTAACGAACGAACCGACCACCATGGCGAGAGCAACCGAAAAATCCATCGGCGTTTCTGGCTGAATCAATTGAAGTTGTTCTAAACCGCCAATGCTATCTACTGCCATTGAAACTGAGTAGCTACCTAAGATTGCAATCGCTGGTACAGCAATCGCCGATAGAATCATTAGTGCTTTGATACCGAAGTAAACCGTAGCCGTCATTAGCAAGCCAGAAATGATAATAAGTGTGTTGGTATCAATGCCTGTCGCTTTTTGAACTGGGATGGCGAACATTGCCACGCCAACACCAAACCAGCCAACCTGAGTTCCGCCTAGTAGAGCAGAAGGAAGCCAAGAGCCTTTAGTACCAAAAGAGAATCGAGCGAGAAGGTGAGTAGAGAGGCCAGTAGAAGCGCCAATGTAACCGAGGAAAGAGGTGTAGATACCGAGGATGAGGTTACCAATAAGAACAGCGAGGAAGAAATCATTGAAAGAAAGACCAGTACCAAGGGAACCGCCGGTCCACATACTTGCAGAGAAGAAAGTGAGCCCAAGCATTACCATGGTGAGTGAAGCGACTCCTTTCCTTGCCGTTGTCGGCACGGGTCCCAGACTGTAGTTATTGTCCGCAGCCATTTATAACCTCCGCAAATAGATTATCAATACAAATTGTGTGAGTTTTAGGTAAACGGCGCGTATTATGATGATATAAAAAACTGTGTCAATGATAATTTTGTTGTTAGTGTGTTTTAATCTTATGTTTTTTTCATAAATTATTGATATTAATGCATTTAAGTTTTGGGTGAATGATTTTATTGCCTCATTTTAACCTTTGCTTTTGGTTTTAAAGTGTTTATTTTATGATGCTTGATATTTGGGTTTTACTTACGGCTTATGAACTGTGTTCTATATAGTTTGTTGTCGGTTTGTACTTTGATATTACGACAATGCAAACGTTATCTTGATATATCTATTGAAATAAACAGCTGCCTACTTTCCTGTGAATAAGAAAAGTTGCATTTTTGGTGTTTTGATTTTCCAATCTAGGTGGAGTGCTTGTTTTTTATTGTTATATTTGCTTGTTATGGATGCAATATAACCAAACTTTGAATTTTGTGAGTTTTTCTTAAGAAGTAGAGTTTGGCAATAAGATAAAGAAAAGGCCAATCTCAAGAAGTGAGATTGGCCGCTATACTTGTGAACAAAATTTGAGTTCACTAACAACGTCAGTTGGCTAGGTGACCCTCGGCTTAAGAAGGGTCATTTATAGAATTGCAGTATACGTGCCAACGTTAATAGCACTGAATTGCTATGAAATTGATTGTATTTTGTGCATTTATGATGATCTCTTTGCATATTGAAAATGCAAATTGCAAATGACCATACATTTGCTAATGATATAAATGTTATCAATAGCGTTACAACATCACCAAACTCGCTGTGCCCAAGAAAGCGAAGAAGCCAACGACATCCGTTACTGTTGTTAGGATAACTGAGCCTGCTAATGCAGGATCTAACTTCAGTTTGTCGAGTGCGATTGGGATCAGAACACCAAATAGCGCAGCGGTAATGATATTGACGATAATCGCCAACGCGATCGTTCCTCCCAATATTGCAGACTGAAACCATAAGCCTGCTAGGCCGCCGATGATCAGTGCCCAAAGTAGGCCGTTAATCGAACCGATACCAATTTCATTTTTCAATAAGGCCCAGCGGTTACCTGAGGTGATCTGGTTTAAAGCCATGGCACGAATCATTAGGGTCAGAGTCTGGCTACCTGCAATACCACCCATGGAGGCAACGATCGGCATCAGCACCGCTAACGCAACCACTTGGGCAATGACATCTTCAAACAATCCAATGGTGACTGAGGCCAAAATTGCCGTCATTAGGTTGATCCCTAGCCACACGCCACGCTTTTGTGAGCTTTTGATCACCGGTGCAAACAGGTCATCGCCCTCATCCATACCAGTACCCGCCATCAAGCGAGCCTCATAGATTTCACGCTGAGTGCTTAGCGCGAATTGCCAGTCGACCTCACCAATCAATAATTGCTCGTCGTCGGTTACAGGCATGGTAGAAAGAGAAGAATGTTCAAGCGCATCAATACTTTCCGCCAGAGTCAGTGTCGCGTTTAAAGTGATTACATTGTCGATGGCAAGGTGACGCAGTCGTTCTGCCGGTTCTGCTCTTAATAGATCGATATAGCTGACGACACCACGGAACTGTTTACGTTTGTTAATCAGATATATTTGCTGTGGCGCGTCATAGCTATAACGTTCCATCAACCCTTTGGCTTTCTCTACCGAGATATTGAAAGGAAGAGTGACCACCTTTCTTTCAGCCCAGCGGCCTAATTCATCATCTTGATATTCGTTGGCTTGATCGTAGAGCTCTAACTCATCTTTCTCGATCAGTTGTAGCGCTTCGTTAATGATTTCTTCGGGTAAAGAGTCGGCCCACTCTATAAGGGATAGGTTATCGAGCTTGGCTAGGGTGAGCTTTAATTCAACCTCAGACAGCTCATCAATGATTGAGCGGCGTACTTCAGCACGTGCTTCTGTTAGTACATCAATGTGAAGTTCTAATGGAAGCCCACGCCACAATTGCACACGCTCATCGATTGGGAATGCTTCTAGGATCCAGGCGATTGAGCCCGCTTCCAACCCTTCCTCTATTAGTTGATTGAGGATGTTGCTCTGCTGCTCTGGCTCAGCTTGGGCGATGTTTTCAATTTGGAAAGATAAGTCTTGAAATTCGCTCATTAAGGGGTCTCGTAGTGTTGCGATCTAAGTCTTTTGGATAGGTATAGTATCAGAAAGGAAGATAGGTAAAGGGAAAAATAAGGCGAACCTAACCACAAAATAGGCCTACTCATCATAGCGCATAATGTTGCAATTAAGGAGCGTAGAAAAAGGATTAAATGCTGTTGTTAAGTAAATAAATATGATTTTTTAGTCAATTTTAATTATTGAGATGCGAGCTTGGATTATTTCTTTATTATTTAATGGAATCAATGTTGTTGCAAATGAAAAGTAAATTTAAGTCATTGGTTGTAATGGTTTTATTATGAGTGTTCTTGTTTTGAATCTAAGCAATTTTGTAATGTAACACAAGATGAATATATTTTTTGATACTCCATCACACATGCTGAATTACTCGAGGTGTATTTTAATTGTCAGCTAAATTTTTACTAAATAAGGGTCAATTTAATGCATAACAGTGAATCAAATAGTGCCAACATCGATAAACTCTATGAAGATGTTTGCGGAGTACCATGTGTGCTAGAAAAACATGAGATTAGTGGTCTGAATAAATTGCCACCCAGACCCTACATCTTTCCATTTTCAAGTAGAGAAAAAGCACTATTAAACAATAGAAATGGTGAGAAAAATTATTTATCCCTTAATGGCCTCTGGCGCTTTCGCTGCGTCAAAAAACCTGAAGATAGAGTGAAGCAGTTTTATGAGCTGAGTTATAACTCTGATGATTGGGAGATGATCGAAGTCCCAGGAAATTGGGAAGCTCAAGGGTGGGATAATGCGATTTACGTTGATGAGCGCTACGCCTTTGATGCAGATTGGCCAAATGTACCAAGAGATTATAACCCAGTCGGCTCATATATTAAGGAATTCAAACTTGATGAAAGTTGGCAAGGAGAAGAGACGTTTCTTCACATTGGTGGGGTACGAACTGCTGCTTTTATTTGGGTTAATGGACATCGTGTTGGTTATACACAAAATGCCAAAAACCCAGCTGAATTCAACATAACAGAGTATATTGTTCGAGGGAAAAACCTCATCGCGGTTGAGGTGTATCGATGGTCGAATGCGAGTTACATCGAAAAGCAAGACATGCTGGATATGTCCGGATTTGAAAGAGAGGTTTTCATTTATTCCACCGCTTCTGAACGTATATATGATGTTCATTTTGAGCAAGAACTAAATAATGAATTTTCACAAGCAAGTTTCAGTATAACAACTCAATTACAAAACTATTCGGATGTGGCGAAGTCAATTCAACTTAAGGTCGAACTGTTAGACGACGCTGACTCACTTGTATCTAAGTATGAAGACACGAAGACTTTAACTTGTGATTCTGGCACTACAGAGACACGGAGCAGTGGAGCCATCAACGTACCGCGGCTTTGGACTGCTGAGACCCCAAATCTCTATACCTTAATTGTCAGTATCTATGATGAAAATAATACAACAGTTGAGTCTACAAGCCATAAAGTAGGGTTTCGACGGGTGAGTATTACCGAAGGTAAACTTTTAGTAAATGGGGTGCCAATCAAAATTAAAGGCGTCAATCGTCACGAGCTTCATCCCAAGTTAGGTCACGTACCGACTGAAGAGAATATGCTTCGCGATATTCAACTAATGAAAGAGCATAACATTAACGCGGTGAGGACCAGTCATTTTCCATGTCATTCACGCTGGTATCAGTTATGCGATCAATATGGACTCTATGTCGTTGATGAAGCGAATATCGAGTCTCACCCACTTGCCCTAAAAGAAGAGACACAAATAGGTAATACCGAGTCTTGGTATCCGGCTCATTTTGAACGTGTACAAGCAATGGTAGAGCGCGATAAAAACCATCCATGTGTTGTTATTTGGTCTATGGGTAATGAGGCGGGAACAGGTTCTATCTTTGAGAACTTATATGCTTGGATTAAGGATCGTGATAACAGTCGTCCAGTTCAATATGAGCCGGCAGGAGAGCAGCCTTACACTGATATTGTCTGTCCAATGTACCCATCCTTGGAACGAGTCGCGGAGTTCGCTAAACAGCAGAGCGAACGGCCGATGATTATGATTGAGTACGCTCATGCGATGGGCAACTCTGTTGGCATTTTGGGAGATTACTGGGAGCTGATTGATCGTAATGAAAATCTTCAAGGTGGTTTTATTTGGGAGTGGATGGACCATGCACTTGAATTAACGAATGAACGAGGTGAAAAGTACTGGGGTTACGGCAAAGATTATCACCCAACGATGCCAACAGATGGTAACTTCATGAACGATGGCTTAGTCGATGCTAACCGTATTCCTCACCCTCATATGACCGAAGTTAAGAAGGTATATTCTCCTGTTCGATTCCATCAGATTGATAGTGGTAATGAACAGGTATTTGAAATAGAAAATAGATATGATTTTATTGACTTAGATCATATTCACATTGTTTATCAGATTCTCAAAGATGGGGTAATTCATCATTCTGGTTTCATTTCACCAACTCATGTGAAGGCCAACAGTCGCGAGCAATTCAAGCTTCCGTCAGATACTTACCAGCTTGAGGGTGATAGCGAATACATTGTTACCTTCAGTGCTCTAGATACGCATCATAGCCCACTTTTAGGTAGTGGTGCTGAGATTGGTTGGGAGCAATTTAACCTGACACCTCCAGCTCATAAGCTTGAACCTCAGTTTGATGCAGAACTTGCTTGCTACGTAGAGGTATCAGAGTCAACGGATGCCTTAGAAATAAAAGGCACTCATTTTACTTTGTCGTTCAACAAGCTAACAGGTGATATCAGCAATTTTACTTACCAAGAGCTATGTATTTTTGAATCGGGATTCATGCCTAATTTTTGGCGTGGAATGACGGACAATGACCTTGGTGCAAGAGTTCATGAGTTTGCATCTGTTTGGCAGAATGCTGGCACTCAGAAAAAGCTCGTCTACTTTGGGCATTATCGTAACAACAAAACCGTAACCGTTATAGAGACTAAGTTCTCTTTGCCTAGCATTAGTAGCGAAATTTCCTATCAATATTACGTGTTTCCAGACGGTGAAATAAAAATAGATGTCAACTTTGCACCGGGTAAAGAGCCGCTTCCTATCGTACCAAGATTTGGTACCCAAATCTCAATGCCTCCTTCTTTTAAGTTCATCAACTGGTATGGAAGAGGTCCAGAAGAGACATATTCAGATCGTAAAGGGCAGAAAATAGGGATCTATGGCGGCTCAGTTTATGACCATTTTCATGCATATCCGCGTCCACAAGAAACAGGCAATAAGACTGATGTACGCTGGTTTAAAATAAGCAACGCTATGGGGAGTGGTATTGAAGTTGTCGCGTGCGATGAGCTTCTAAATATGAGTGCATGGCCTTTCGACCCAAAAGAACTCGATTTTGTGCCTGACTCTGACGCGATCAGTGCGTCTGGCCTTACACCGAGCTCTCAGAAGCATGGTATTGATATTCAATCGGGAGATACAACTACTCTGAATATTGATTTAGCTCAGATGGGAACTGGAGGTCAAGACTCTTGGCGTTCTCTGCCATCAAGTCAATATCAGCTAGTTGCTAGACCTTATAGCTATTCATTCTTGCTTCGACCATTTCGAAACAACACCCACTAATAAATATAACAGCGGCAACTGATGAAGTTGCCGATTATTTCAACATGAATATGGAAGGTACCTCCTATGTCGGAAGCATCTGATAACCGATACAAAATGTCCCTACTCACGTTTTTGTTCTTCTCCATAGCGGGAGGGGGATTTGTACTAAAAGGAATTGTTTCTCAATATACTGATTGGGGATACAACTCGTGGATACTTTATGCGGTGGCATCAATTGTATACGCGATCCCTTACACATTTATGATCATTGAGTTATCTTCAATCGAGAAACTCAAAGATTCTGAAAGTGGGTACCAAAGTTGGTTAAATCTAATACTTGGCAAAAAATATGGCTTTATTGCGGGCTTCTTCTACTTCTACGTTAATATTTTTTACTTTGTTGATTTGTTACCAAATATCATCACCTATTTCTTATATACCATTAGTAGTGATGTCACTTGGGTGACAAATCTTACCAACCAGATGTGGTTTAAGCCTATTATTAGTATTGCCTCGATTTTGATCTTTTGGGTCGCGACTTGGGTTTCTATGAAAGGGCCTAAATTGTTGTCTAAACTCTTATCGTTGGCGGGTTATGCGGGTTTTTCTTTAACCGTTGTATTTATTGTTTCAGCGGCTTATCAAATCACATTTGGTCATATAACTTACCAAGGAGAGGCTGTGGTTCCTCAATGGATGAGTGCCATTGATTTATCTTGGTCTAAGATTGCATCGATGTCATGGGCCTTACAGTCACTGGGTGGTCTTGAAGCCTTAGCCGCATATAAGCGGAACATTAAAGGAGGGGAGCGTTCGTTTAGATTCGGGCTAATACTGAATGTGTTTATATTCTCAGGCATTATGATTATTTCTGCGATTATGATGAACATGATTTTGCCCGATCATGCTGCATCCGAATTGGGATTACTATCCGCTATCTATGTTGCTTTTCAACAATTAGGTTTCCCTCAATGGTGGACCAATGTTATTGCGGCATTCTTACTGTTAACAACCCTTTGTGGTTCATTGATGCTGTGGACTGCGGCGCCAGTGAAAATGTTATTTGTTGATGCACCTAAAGGCATCTTTGGCGATAAGATGTCTGAAGTTAATGGCGAAGGTACACCGGTCAATGCACTTAAGATGCAGGGTGTTTTAGTGACCATCATAATGATTCTATTTATGGTTGGGCAATTTAGCTCAGACATTAACCAAATATTAGTCGCGGTCAAAAACTTAAATGGTGGTGCTGCAACACTACCTGTTCTGTTTATGTTGATAGGGTATATGAAGCTGAGAATTAGCAATAAGGATGAAAATTTTAAACGCAGTTTTTATTTCTTGGGTAAAAGTCGTTGTTGGGCACTTTTATCTATAATACCAATGGCGATTATTTTTATTGCCGCTACAGTGGCAGCATTAGTTCCTGGTCCAGAACTTTGGCAAGAGAATTTCCAAGGCTCTTTGATTCAAACGATACTGGGACCATTGAGTATTCTGGGTGCCTTTGCGTATTGTGGATATGCGTTCAATAAGTGGAGAGTGAAAAATCCCAATGATCACTCATTATTTAACAAGGTTTGATGCAAAATTTGGTCAGTAATCTGTTCTAGAGTATTTGTTAATATGACAATCCCCAAACTTAAGGTTTGGGGATTTTTTATGTTACTTTCTTCTTGCCTGAAGTTCTTTTAGCCTAGTGCAGATGATGGTTCATTAGTTTAAGTAAGATAAAGGGTTGCATGCTATCAGGGCATGGTCGTATTCTGTTGGGATGATTGGATGCCATGCTTCTCATGATTAAACTTATATTTCAAATCATTCCATAATTTAACTAACGTTGGATGCATCTGCTGATCTAGGCACAAAGGCTCAGTATTTCAACTAAAGGATCTGACATAATGACGTTCACTGTTTGGCTATCACTTTTTACGATCTGTATTCTTGGCGCGATGTCACCGGGGCCAAGCTTAGCTATGGTCGCCAAGCACAGTCTTGCGGGCGGACGCCTTAATGGCTTAGCGACGGCATGGGCGCATGCGGTTGGTATTGGTATCTACGCTTTTATTACCCTGATTGGTTTAGCCGTTGTGCTGCAGCAGTCTCCTCTGTTGTTTAAGGCCATTAGTTATACAGGTGCGGCTTATCTCGTCTATCTGGGCTACAACGCATTACGTTCAAAAGGGGGCGTCGCTGAAAGGCTCGAGTCTGGGCAGCAAACCAGCGTTTGGCAGTCAGCAAAAGAAGGTTTTTTGATCTCATTGTTGAGCCCTAAAATTGCGTTATTCTTTATCGCTCTATTTAGTCAGTTTGTGGCGGTGGGTGACAGCGTGACGGCTAAGAGTGTCATCGTCATGACGCCACTCATTGTTGATGGTCTGTGGTATACCTTGATTACATTTTTACTTTCGAGCCCTCGACTGATTGACAAGATTCGCTCAAAAGCGCTATTGATTGATAGATTGTCCGGCGCAGTACTTATTCTGCTTGCAATACGCGTCGTACTTACGGTGTAAATGTCGTTTTAATCTTTCTCGCAGCTTAAGGAAAAAATAATGATAAGACTTGCCGTCATTGGTACTAACTGGATTACTGACCAGTTTATTGAAGCCGCCATAAAAACGGGCGAGTACCAGTTGGCTGCCATCTACTCTCGCTCACTAGAGAGCGCGGAGCGGTTTGGGCAAAAATACTCATCGCCTGCGTTATTCGATGACTTAACGGCCTTGGCTGAGTCTCCTTTGGTTGACGTGGTTTACATTGCTAGCCCGAACAGCTTGCACGGCCCTCAGGCGATTCAAATGATGCAAGCGGGCAAGCATGTCATTGTCGAAAAGCCAATGGCCGCGAACTTTGCTTTGGCGAAACAGATGTTCGATGTTGCCCAAGAGAACAATGTCTTGTTGTTTGAGGCGTTTATGTCGCCTCACCTGCCTAACTTTAAACGCTTGAAAGAAGAGCTATCAGGGATTGGGCAAATTCGTAAAGCGCTGCTCACTTACTGTCAGTATTCGTCTCGCTATCCGAAATATCTTGCGGGCGAGAATCCCAATACTTTCAATCCAGAGTTTGCTAATGGTTCGATTATGGACATTGGCTTTTACTGCTTGAGCTCGGCGATTGAATTGTTTGGTGAACCTGAGACGGTCAAAGCTCAAGCTCAGTTACTTGATTCGGGCGTGGATGGCAGCGGAAGTGTCATTCTTGGCTATCAAGACTTTGAGGTGGTGTTACAGCACTCGAAAACGAGCGATTCTTATTTGCTGAGTGAGATTCAAGGTGAAGAAGGGGCTTTGCTGGTGGAGATGATCTCTACCGCTAAAAAGTTGACCAAGTTTACCCGTGGGAGCGATATTGGGGTCGATCTCAGTGTCAAACAAGATGCTAACCCTATGTATTATGAGGCGCTTGAATTTGCTCATCAGTTTAACAACAAAATGAGTAATGAAAGTTGCACTCAACGCTCGCTGATTGTGGCAAAATTGCTAGAGGAAATTCGTCGTCAGACTGGCGTTACGTTTCCATCCGATAAGATATGCTCAAATAAGTAGAAGAGAGAAGCAGATGCAAGCTGAAGTAAAATGGATTGAAGAGTTTAAATTTTTAGGTCAATCCCAGTCAGGTCATTCAATCGTAATGGATGGCAACGGTGGTGCAACTGCGCCAAGCCCGATGGAAATGGTTCTGATGGCGGCAGGTGGTTGCAGTTCAGTGGACGTGGTTGATGGTCTAAAAGAAGCCGGCCAAGCTGTGACTGCTTGTAACGCGAAGTTGACTACAGAACGCCGTGAAACTGCTCCGCGTATCTTTACTCAGGTTAACATTCACTTTGAAGTGTCTGGCGACAACTTAGACCCTGAGATCGTGGCAAAAGTGACGGCGGACTCACTAGAGAAATACTGCTCAGTATGTCTGATGCTAGGTAAAGGTATTGAGATGACACATAGTTGGGAAATCATTTAATACGTCATAACCGTTAAGAGCCGAGCACTCTGCTCGGCTTTTTTTGTTTTAAGTTTGGAATAGCATGAACAATAGCCATAAATTTACCTTAGCAGGCGTGGCCGCCATTCTCCTCTGGAGCAGTGTCATGGGCCTTGCTCGTGCGGTGACTGAAATGCTTGGGCCTGTTGGAGGCGCGGCGGCTATCTATACGGTAGCGTCGATTTTCTTGGTGCTTGTTATGGGGGTACCTAAAGTACGTTCGTACTCACCTCGTTATGTGTTGCTTGGTGGCGGTTTGTTTGTTGCCTATGAGATATGCCTAGCGCTTGCATTGGCAATGGCAAATACGCGTCAGCAAGCGATAGAAATGTTGGTGATTAATTACTTGTGGCCTGCATTAACTGTGCTGTTGGCGGTATTAACCAGTGGTAAGAAAACCAGTTTGCTAGTGTACCCAAGCATTGCATTGGCATTTCTTGGCGTAGCTTGGAGTATTACTGGTGAGCAAGGACTGTCAGTGGCTCAAATTGCTGCCAACGTTGCAACCAACCCAGTGACTTATGCGATGGCTTTTACTGGCGCATTTTTATGGGCGATCTACTGTAATCTGACCAAGCGCATCGCCAACGGGCAAAATGCCATTACGCTGTTTTTTATCATGACGGCGATAACGTTATGGATCAAATATGCACTAAGCAGTGAAACCGGGATGAGCATAAACCTAGAATCAGGGGGATTATTGTTGATTGCTGGTATCGCTATGGGCAGTGGTTACGCATTGTGGAATTACGCCATCATCGGCGGAAACATGGTGCTATTGGCGACGTTATCCTACTTTACCCCAGTACTGTCGACGATTATCTCGTCGGTGATCTTAGGCCTAGTGTTGACGCAGAGCTTTATTCAAGGGGTGGTGATGGTTACTATCGGTTCATTAATGTGTTGGTGGGTAACCAGAGAAAAGGCCAGTGATGAGGCCCGTCTGACTACCAACGAATCTCAATAGGTGTTCCAACCTTAACTAGTTTGAGTAACTCATCCATCTCTTGGTTAGTTATTGCAATACAGCCATCCGTCCAGTCGAAGCTTTGAATGTATTTGGCTGGGCGGGTCTCACCATTCTTAAGTCCATGGATTTTGATGTTTCCACCTGGATTGACGTTAAGAGTATCGGCATAGGCAACGTCATTTGCATTTGGGTAGCTGATATGAATTGAGCGGTAAAAATCCGAGCTGTCCATAACGAACTCCAAATAATAGCGTCCTTCTGGCGTACGTTGATCACCTTCATAGACCTTATGACCTTTCGGATGCTTACCAAGCGCGATTCTAAACTCTTTGATGACTTGATTGTTGTCAATGAGATACATACGGCGTTTAGATTTATCGACTTCGATCAAATCGATACTTGCCCATGTAGGCAGAGTCAAAAAGAGACTAAATAGGCACAACCAACGCGTCAAACTACATATCCCTTAAATCTGAGTGCGGCATCGACTCAACCAATGAGTGATTCATATCTTAGTTATTATAGCGATAGTTTCTCCGATGCAAAATATGGAAACAACATCAACAAAATGTAGCCAGTATCATATCTGGACATATTGCTTTTGGTGATTTGCGAGTGACTTAACAAGCGATCGCAAATACATTTGATTGCATAATGCTAGCTGTTACCTTTTCAATCGAACTACAATAATAATTCGCTTCAGGCTAGGACTATGCTTCCAAGGGTACTACTAAAAGATATTCTTTCGGCTAGAAATCATCGCTTTCTAGCAAACTCACTATTTCAGTATTTAAAAGAGCTACTGGAGCCTGAGAATATTGGTATTTTTCTAGAATCCCAAAGCGGCTCAGAACTAAACTTTTTGTTTAGTCACGGCAATCCTGCATCATTATCAAAATACCCTAATACCTTCTGGACTTGGGTTTCACAGTTTGACTCTTCTGATGGTCTAATCCCTTTAGTACTTAATACTTGTCAGTGGAATTATTCTGAGATCATGGCACAAGATAGCTATGTATTTATGCTCGATAACCACCCCAAAAGACGCGCTTATCTGGTGATTGAAAACGCCTCTGCAGCAAAGGTAAGTGAGTTAAATCAGTTCAATCAATTGGATGCTTTGCAAATCATCGCTTCTAGGTGGCAATGTGTCCGGGCTGAGACCGAAGCGGCGAAAGAGTTTAAGCAGAGAGATATAAAAGAAGCTAAGCACTTAGATGTGATCAAGCAGCGTGAACTGTTTATTGAGAACATGAAACTTGTTCAAGAAGTTTCGGCTGAGATCGCTAATCCTAAAAATCTTGATGAATTGTATCGAATGGCAGTAGAGGTTATTCGAGAAAAGCTTGGCTTTGATCGTGCAGTTTTTATGTTGCTTGATATTAAAAAGCGCTGCTTTAGCGGTACCTATGGCACCGATGAGCATGGCAATACGATCAGTGAGCATCATACCCAGTACGACCTTCACCAATTAGAAGAAACCTATATTGATGCGCTGTTTGAAGGTAAAGCGAATCTGATTGTTGTCGAAGATGCACCTTTGTATACGGCTGGGAGTGTTATCGGCCAGGGCTGGAACGGTATGCTGGTTTTGCGTGATGGCGATGAGATCATCGGGTGGATAGCGATGGATAACTATATCCACCGCACACCTATCACTTCATATCAACGCCAAATGCTTGAATCATTTGGAACCTTGTTGTCACAGATCTATATTCGCAAGCGTCAAGAGCAGAATGTCCGAATGTTGCATGCCAGTATGGTTGAGTTATCCCGTTGTATGACCATTAGTGAAGTCTGTAAATCTGCAGTGACGTTCGCCATTAATCGCTTAGGTATTGATCGTTTTGCTGTCTTCCTCACTGATGAATCTTGTACCTATATGCAAGGGACTTGGGGAACTGACATTCAGGGCAATGTGGTGGACGAATCCTATTATCGCTCTGAAACCATTAATCGCTCCATCGTCAATGCTGCGCGTGCGAATCCTAACGAAGTGGTTTTTGAAGAGTCAGTACCGATTTACCATGATTTCAATATTGTTGGCTTTGGTTGGACAGCCATGACCATGTTGGTCAGTAACAGTGGAGAACCAATTGCCTTTATCGCGGCCGACAACTTAATTAAACGTTCACCTTTGACTCACCAACTGCGTGAAGTGATCCGCATGTTTGCGTCAAACCTAACTGAGGTATTACTTCGAACGCGAGCACAGGAGGCGATCCACGAACTGAACAATAACCTTGAGAAAGAGGTGAAGATTCGAACTCGTGAGCTTCAAAGTGCCAATGAACAACTTGAAACGATGTCAAAGCTCGATCCTCTGACACGTTTAGGGAACCGTAGAATGCTTGAGGCACTGTTGGAAGATATCTGCCGTAACACGGCTTCGGGGTCCCAGTGTTATGGACTCATTATCGTCGACATTGACTATTTCGGTCTTTACAACAACCAGTATGGTCATATGCAAGGGGATATTGCTTTGATGCGAGTGGGCAGTATCTTACAACAGCACACGAAATCGGATAGTGAAGTCTTTTGTCGTATTGGTGGAGAAGAGTTTGCGCTTCTAATGACTACTCAGAATGCTGAAAAAGTGGCGCAATTAGCCGAGAGTATTCGCCATAGTATCGAGCTTGAGTCGATTCCTCATGAACAGAGTTCGGTGAAAGAGACGTTGACCGTCTCGGTTGGTTATTCTGTTATGGAGCTAAAACAAAGCGAATTTAGCTTCGATAAATTGTATAGTGCGGCTGACCAATCTCTCTATCAAGCCAAAAACGATGGAAGAAACAGTGTGGTTGGCTCGACGTTAATGTTGGTTAACGCCTAATTAAAAGCCTTGGGATGAAACATCGCAAGGCTTTTTACTGTTTACCTGTTAAAGGGGAGGCAAGGGCTCTTTAGACATTTTTGTTGAACGCTGGCTTTTGTTCGCTTTCTTAATCAGTTTGATAAGCTTTGCCGCCTTCCAATGGTTACCTTCATTGCCATATTGGCTCTGGTTCATGGCCACTTGCTCAGCGCGAATTTCTGACACTAAGTTTGAGTCCATTCCTTCGCTGTTGTCTAACCAATGTTTGAGTAGATAGTTCGCTTTGACTTTGTCATCTTGCTTCAGCGCCGTGAGGATCTGTTCGACTTCACTCGTTGTAGGTGTCGGGGTAACGTTTGTCGTTTTACGGCTACGCGAGAGAATTAACATGACTAGAGTCGCTAGCCATAACAGTGCAAACAATGTGGTCAGGTATGGCCATATTCCTCGCTCGTATACCACGACCGTTT
The DNA here is from genome assembly GCF_056726085.1 of Vibrio sp. 2433-A1. Taxonomy (NCBI): domain Bacteria; kingdom Pseudomonadati; phylum Pseudomonadota; class Gammaproteobacteria; order Vibrionales; family Vibrionaceae; genus Vibrio; species Vibrio sp. 2433-A1. The sequence continues at coordinate 47,239 of NZ_JBRESC010000012.1, read as the reverse complement.
CAGGCTTACTGATGTTAGCGGCTGGTGCAGCGATAGGCTCATTACTTAATCCGCTACCAGCTGCGATCTGGATGTCCAGTCCTGGCAAAGTTGCAGTCTTAGTGACGCTGTTGCTTGTGTCCCACCAGTTAAGCGATACATCGCTCAGGTGCACCTCTCCTTGCTGCTGAGCAATCAATACCTGCTTGACTGTCATTCTTGTTTTGCCATTGCCTAGGTCTTGAAACTGAGGCTTCTCTTGGTAAACACGAATGCTTTTTGGATAGCTAACCTTTAAATTAGGGATATGTTCAGAGGCAAGTCCTTCGACATCTAGGGTAATCTCGCGAGTAAGAGACTCTCCTACGGAGGTTTGATAGCTATCTGTCGAAATGGTGTTACCTGAAGAGTCTCCCCAATGCTGCGTCAAACTTAGGCTTGCTGCAGGTAGCCACTCACCTTGATATTGGCTTGGAATCGGAGAAACGTGAACCTTGAATTGTTTCGCAGGTGTATCGGCTGAAACTAGCTTGGTTGTGCTGCTGCGGTTATCACCATAAACGACGCTACCTTTGAAGCCAATTCCATTAAGAGTGTAATCACCAGCCGTATTGGCAGTGACACGGTAGTTTTGGTCGACCACAGTGACTTCAACACCATCTAACACACTTTGGTACTGATTGGGCTCACCCAAAGCTTCAAGAGATAGCCCTGATTGATTGTCGCCGATAATCGCAGGTGGTTGAATATTTGGGTTTTGCAGTCGTCGAGGATCTGCTTTTACGATTAGGCGCGTGGTAAGTGTAGCGCTCTCTTTCGGGTAAAGCTCAGATTTGCTCAGTGTGCTTTGTAGCTCGACCAAATCGGTCAATTTTGGCTGTTCGGTATCGGCAGAGACTTGAATCGTAATCGGCTGTGATGAGGTGCCATCTACTGTGAATGCTGGAATCGACGTTAGGCCTAATCGTTGAGCGGCTAATGAAATATTCCATTCACTACGCGTTGAGCGGTCACCATTGATGATGTTTACTGATGAGCCAAAGCTTGGTCGACCGACATAAAAGTCTTGGTTTAGCGCTGAAAAATCAATCGCGTCCGATGAGACCTTTTTGTCCACCACGACTCTGAGTTGGAAAACTTCGTTCTTAACGACTTTATTCTTGCTCACCGTCACCTGAATGTTAGTCGCGAAGGCGGTTGGACTGATTAAGACAAACAGTAGTGCGCATAGGCTGGCGAAAAAGAGTTTAACTTGTTTCTTCATTACCATTTTTTACCTGTATCTTGTGGTGGTTGTTTTTGCTGAGCTTGCAAGATCATTTGTGCTCGCAGCAATCGACTCGGGTCACGGGCATTTTCTACTTGCTGTAACTTTCTTAGTTCAGGGTCAATGGCCTGTTGGTTATCTTGTTGCTGCGCTTGCTGCGTCTCTTGCTGTGAATCGGCTTTATTTTTTTGCTCACTATTCGACTTTTGCTCCGCATTGGCGCTTGCTTGTTGTTCAGATTGAGATTGCTGATCTTTGGACTGCTTTTCTTCAGTTTTCGACTGATTTTCCGGCTCACTTTGAGAGGATTTATTTTGTAGTGACTGACTTGACTCAGGGCTTGAGCTCTTATCATTTTTAGAGTCCTTAGAGTCCTTAGAGTCCTTAGAGTCCTTAGAGTCCTTAGAGTCCTTAGAGTCCTTAGAGTCCTTAGAGTCCTTAGAGTCCTGCGATTTACTATCGCTTTGCTCTTGATTAGACTTATCTTGCTGTTGCTGTTGCTGTTGCTGTTGCTGTTGCTGTTGCTGTTGCTGTTGCTGTTGCTGTTGGGCTTGCTTCACCACGTCCAAGTTGTGCTTTGCATCTTTATGCTTCGGGTCTTGTTTGAGGATCTCTTGGTAGATCTCCGCTGCTTCATCCAACTGACCATTTTGAGCATAGGCATTGGCCAAGTTGTATCGTCCATCAACACTTTGTTCATTCTTAAGTGTTTCAATCGCACCTGAATAGTTCTGATTTTGATACTGAGAAACCCCTTTCCATCGCCGGTCATTAAACTGCTCGGCGGCATCAGCGAACTTGCCTTGATCAAACAGTTGCTTCGCTTGTTGATCATTGTTTATCCAAGGACTAGCCATGGCAGGTTTAGGGCTAACTAATGGCAGTCCTAGTAACAACACACTCAAAAATAACCCGCGTCTAAATAGCAGCAAGGCAGGAAGGATCAGTAAAGGTAGTAACCAAAAACCTTGATTGATGCGTTCTGCGACCTTATGGCTGCTATCTTGCGCATTGGTACCATCTAGGTGAGAGGTGATTTGAGTGATTCGTTCCACGTCGCTGTTGGTGACTTGGATAGGGATAAACTCTCCATTTAAGGTCGATGTAAGCGCGCGCATGTTATCGAAGTTAGATTTCGCAACCACTGGCTGACCATTGGTATGTGTCATTAAGGTCCCATCATTGAGTTGGATCGGCGCACCTGAACGGGTGCCCACTCCTAAAATAGACAGTCGCCAGTCTGTGCCTTTTAGCAGCTTCTCAATCGCTGAACGCTCCATATCATCGATGTCATCTGTGATTAACACGATGTCGCCAGTCGCAAGGCCAGCATTGGTCATCATATTGATGGCCAGCTCAATACCTTTACTCGCATCTGCGCCGGGGTAGGGCATGAGCTCAGGGGAGAGATTAGGTAATAAATTGGTAATGGTCTGGCTGTCGCTTGTCATTGGGCTAATTTGATAGGCATCACCCGCGTAAGCGACCAGTCCGGTCGAACCTTCTCTCCAGTTAGCCAGTAAATCAATGGCTTTGTAACGGGCTTGGGTTAGGCGATTAGGCTTGATGTCGTTGGCGTACATAGACATCGACATATCCATCACCAGCACTCTTGCACTGTTGTTTGCATAACTGGGCAACTCTTGGGTTTTAAAGCTTGGCCCGGCAAGTGCAATAATCGCAATCAAACCACTTAATGCCATAGTGGACAGCCAGCCTGAGTGACTTCTTTTGGCTTGTACTCCCATCACTTTAGCTAGGTGTGGGGCGATTAAGGTGTGTGAGCTCGCCCGTTTGGATAGCCAGATAATAAACGCGAACCAAGGCAAGCTGGCAAGTAACCAGTAAGGGGAGAGGAAAACAAAATTAGACATAATTCCTCCGGACAATCAGTAGTAAAGAAAAACACAGCAGAGAAAGAGTCAGTGGCAGTGGGAACCATTCGGTTTGAGGTCGCCATGTTTGCGTTGCTTGGCTAATTGGCTCTAGGCTGTTGATGGTGTCGTAGATGGTTGCCAACTCATCTGCGTTACGGGCTCGGAAGTATTGTCCACCAGTGAGTTCGGCAATCTGCTTCAGAGTCTTTTCATCAAGATCTTTGGCTGTGTTGACTTTGCGAGTCATGAAAAACTCTTTAACCATCATTTCGCCCGCTCCAACGCCAATGGTGTAAATCGTTGCATTGTACTTTTTAGCGATTTTAGCAGCTTCCAGTGGCTCCAAAACGCCAGAGGTATTGCTACCATCACTGAGCAGTACCATCACTCTTTGCGGAGCTTCGCTATCAACAAAGGTTTTCGTCGCTAGACCAATACCTTCACCTATGGCGGTTTTATCACCAATCAGGCGCAGCACTAGAGAGTTAACCTGATTAGCGATGGTTTCTCGATCGAAAGTTAATGGTGTTTGCAGATAAGCGTGATCGGCAAAGAGGACCAGACCTAATCGGTCGCCTTTTCGTTGCTCTACGAAATCACTTACGACGTTTTTTACCGCAGAGAGTCGATCGATATATTGATCGCCGTCTTGCATATCTTCTTGGCTCATCGAATAGGAGAGGTCGAGCACTAACATTAAGTCGCGGTGTTTAGGTTGAGTTGTCACTGGATCACCATACCAAACAGGGCGTGCAAGCGCGGCGACGAGTGCAATCCAAGTTATTGCAACCAACACCCGTGCCAGCGTATTGGTTGGTGCAACTGCCGTACCTGATTCAGGTAAGTAGGGAAGGCGGACAGGAGCGGCTTGTTTTAATGGTGGAGCAAAGTAGTAAACGAGCAAAGGCAGTGGAAGTAGTAACCACATCCACCACCACACGAAGCTGATATTAGCCACGAGAAATTTTTCCTTTTTTCGGAGGCAGAGCCTGCTCAACCCATTCATTACAATGTTGAATAAGTTGCTCTGCATTTGGTACTGCCTGATTAGTGTATAGCGCTTGCTGCCACAGGTCGTAGTTGTCGCTAAAGCGAGGTGTTGCTAGTTGGCTATCAAGAAATGAATACCACTCTTTACCTGTAAGCTGGGCAATCTGTTCTCTTGGGAAATAGCACAGCGCCGCTTGTCTCACGAGCTCAATGGCTTCAGAAGGTCGGTTGCCATTTGCAAGTAAGCGTAGTGCGGTTCGCTTTGGTGCTAAGCGCTTTTTACGCCAGCGGATAAACATAAATATGATAAGGCTAGCTAGCAAAATACTCGCAATCACTGCCCACCAACCCCAAGAGAGTGGTAACCATGAAGGAGGCTCAGGTAGGTGCATTGGGTTTAGAGGAAGCGGTGATGTTTGAGTTTCATTACTCATTTTTATAATCCGTTTAGCTGTTGAGTAAGAGCTTGTTCACTAGAGAGTGATGAAAAGCTGATGCCCATCTTTTGAGTAAGTTGTATTAGATGTTGTTGCTGCTCTGAGAACGCGCGCTCAATACCTTGGCGTGTTTTGTGTGACGAAAAGTCCAACCAACGAGTGTTGTTTTGATTTGAGACTTGTTCTGTGCCACGAAAACCTGTTTGCCCGCGCTCTAGAGGGTCGCTGATTTGCACCATACGAACGCGATTGTGTTGGCAAAGCCGGCTGAGTTTAGGCTCATGTTGGGTTGTTAGACGAGAAAAATCACTCAATAAAATGATCTCGCTCCCTTTTGGACATAAACGCGCCAGAGCTTGAAGCGCATGGCTAATATCTTGGTCGTTGCGAGATGGCTGGTTAATCAAGTCTTGGTGACAAGTGACTAAGGTCTGTAATAGAGCCAGAGCCCCACGGTTTCTTGACGTTGGCTTTAACTCAATCAGTTCGTTTCCGGTATCAATCACCGCACCAATACGATCTTGTTGCGTGACACTTAACCAAGTAATCAAGCTTGCCATGTGGGCCATTTGTACAGACTTCAACAGCAGCTGAGAGCCAAACGCCATGCAGGATGAAAAGTCGAGGTAAAGTACAACAGGCTTCTCTCGCTCTTCGGAAAACAGCTTGGTATGAGGCTTACCAGTACGAGCGGTGACGCGCCAATCAATTGCCCGAATATCATCTCCGGGTTGGTATTGGCGTACTTCACTAAAATCCATACCGCGGCCTAGCTGACGACTTTGGTGTTGGCCAAGCATTTGCGACCACAGGCTTTTGGCTGGTGGCAACCACTTAACGCATTGCTGCTTATAATACAGCAGCTCGTCTAGGCACAGATTGACACCGTCACTATATGGAGGCAGCGTTTGTTCCATATCATTTAACCTTAAGCGCTGCCTACTAGTGAAAGAAGCTTGTTGATGACTTGATTTGGATGAACACCTTCAGCTTGTGCCTGATAACTCAGCAGTAAACGGTGTCTCAGTACAGGAAATGCCATAGCTTGAACATCTTCAGGTGAAACAAAGTCTCGACCATTTAGCCAAGCATGAGCGCGAGCACAACGGTCAAGGGCGATAGTTGCACGGGGACTTACCCCCATCTCTAGCCACTGAGCAAGCGTGTCGTCATAGTTGCTAGGATTGCGAGTCGCGATGATAAGTCGAATGATGTATTGCTCGATAGTGTCAGCCATATGGACATTGAGCACAGACTGGCGCGCAGCAAAAATATCGGCTTGAGTCAGAGTTGGTGGTGTTGGGGCAGTGTCGCCTTTCGCCTCGCCACGGTTAAGGCGTAAAATCTCAAGTTCACTTTGTGCGTCTGGATAGTTTACATCAAGGTGAATTAAGAAGCGGTCCAACTGCGCTTCTGGCAGAGGATAGGTCCCTTCTTGTTCAATCGGGTTTTGCGTTGCCATGACTAAGAAAAGCTCTGGTAGCGCATAAGTGTTTCGGCCCGCAGTGATCTGCTTCTCTGCCATGGCTTCGAGCATGGCCGCTTGAACCTTAGCTGGTGCGCGGTTGATCTCGTCCGCTAACACCAATGAATTGAAAATTGGTCCAGACTGGAAGGTGAATTCGCCTGTTTCAGGACGGAATATATCAGTGCCGGTTAAGTCCGCTGGCAGTAAGTCAGGGGTAAATTGAATACGGTGAAAATCACCTTCAATGCAATCGGCCAGTGATTTTACTGCGCGTGTTTTGGCAAGCCCCGGAGGCCCTTCAACCAAAATATGACCATCGGCAAGCAGTGCGATGAGCAATTGGTTCACCAGTTCGCTCTGGCCAATAACTTGGCTATTTAAATATTCGCGCAGGTGTTTTAGAGCGTCAGAATTCATGATCGTGTGTCTCCCTATTTTTCACTTAGTATCTGGTGAACGTAAAAAGTTCCACATTTGAAGTGAGCGGTTAACTGATTGGTGAAAAAATCAACAGTCAATCGATGGGTGGCTATTGATAAATCCCTTAGATTCAATTGTTTATGAATTAAGAGCCAAAAATCAAGCACGAAATTTATGGCTAATAGAAATTTTACTTTTCAGTTAATCAATTTGCCGTTGAACTATTTAGTAAAGAAATGTTTTATTTGTCCGATATACTATATTGGCTGGATGGTCTATCAAAAGGACGGCACAACCTTTGTTTGCCACTGACCGTTTATTACCCTTTACGAAACCTAATGCTTTAAAAGGCAGCAGACATGAAACTAACTTCAATTAGCATAAAACAAAAGGTCGTTGCTGGTATCACCTTTGCGGTACTCGCTTCAACGATTATTGTCGGTGTGATGGCTCAACGACAAGCGCGAGCGGTATTAGAACACCGTCTCATCGATATCGAGCTTCCACTTATGCTTGAACAAATCAATAGCCAAATCGACCGCGATGTTAGCCAACTTTTATCGGCAGCTCATCAGCTCGCCAACAACGAATTTATTAAACAAGCGGTAGATACAACAGAAATTAGCCCAGAAACCGAACGCCTGCTTATCAAGCAGCTTAACAATGTTCGTAATCAATATAAGCTGAATGATGCATCAGTCGCAAACCGCGATACTGGATACTATTGGAACCAGAGTGGCTTTTTACGTCAGCTGAATCGACAGCAAGATGGTTGGTTCTTTGGTTTTACTCAATCAGGTAAAGATACGTCGGTGAGTATTTTCCAAGAAGCCAATGGCGACGTGAAAATGTTTACTAACTATCAACAGTTGAATGGCCACGCGATGGCGGGTTTGTCTAAGTCGATGGACGATATGGTTTCATTGCTGAACAGTTTCCGTATTCAAGACACTGGTTTCGTATACCTCGCGGACGCTAATGGTGATATTAAAATTCATAGCGAATCGAACAAAGCGAAGTCGTCACTATCGAATTTATACGGTTCGGATTCGTCACAGCTGCTTGGAAAATCAGGCTTCAACCTAATCCAAACGGACTATGAAGGGAAACAAGTATTTGTCGCAAGTACTTATATTCCGACGATGGACTGGTTTGTGGTTGGTGTCGTACCTGTTGATGAAGTCTTTGCTGATCTCAATGCCGTAGCTAAACAGATGATGGTGACGACTGTTGTTGTTGCTGGCCTGTTTATTTTCATGGGGATCTTCTTAGCGAATAGTATCGCTCGTCCAATTCGTGCTATTTCAGCTCGCTTTGCTGACTTAGGTAAAGGTGATGGCGATTTATCTCAGCGCATTGAAGTTAAAGGTAATGATGAGATTGGTCAGCTATCAGAAGGCTTTAATGGTTTTATAGAAAAGATTCATCAATCAATGAAGGAAGTGGCAGAAACAAGTAGTGCGCTTCAGTCAGCGGCTGACGGTGTTTCAAATAAAGCCCATATCACCCATGACAACAGTCAGGCTCAACGTGACCAAACCATCCAAGTGGTGACCGCGATTAACCAAATGGGTGCAACCATCAGTGAAATCGCCAGCAATGCAGCAACGGCGGCAGAAACGGCGTCAGAAGCATCGAGCAACACCCAAATGGGACAAGACGTTGTGAACAAAGCCAAAGATGCGATTAGTCGTTTGGCGGCGGACATTGAGAGCACGGGTCAGGTCGTTGGACAGCTAGCATCAACCACGCAAGATATTGGTTCTATTCTGGGTGTTATTCGTGATATTTCAGAGCAGACTAACTTGCTGGCGCTCAACGCGGCTATTGAAGCAGCGCGTGCGGGTGAGCAAGGGCGTGGTTTTGCTGTGGTAGCCGACGAGGTACGTAACTTAGCAAGTCGTACTGCTGACTCGACTGAAGAGATCCAGAAAATGATCAACCAGCTGCAAAGCGATGCTAAAGATGCGGTAACCGCGATGGAAGCAGGTAAAGCGGTAACGGGCGAGGGGGTGTCTGCATCTGATGAAGCGGTGCAAGTATTGATCAGTATTTCTGAACGTATCCACGATATTTCAGACAGAAATACCCAAGTTGCTACTGCAACGGAAGAGCAGTCGACCGTGGTACATACCATTAATCAAAACATTGAAGAGATTAATGCGGTAAATGAAGTCACGACAGGTACAGCAGAAGAGCTGGCAGAAGCAAGTGCAGAGCTTAAGGAACTGTCCGTTCGTCTAGACCGAATGGTAGGCAGCTTTAAGCTGTAGTTTGTAGCGACTGGAATAACTGAGGCTAAATCGGTAAACTTAGCCTCAGTTATTATTTTAAAGGTAAGTGGGATCATGAGTGATTTCGAAAAAGAACTAGAGCAAATGTCTCAAGAGATGGGTGATGAGCCAGAAGTGGCGTTGCCATCTTTAGAAGAACAGCAAGCCATCGCAGCAGAGCTTAAAAAGCTAGAAGCTGAAGGTAAGCTGACCCCGGAGGTTCTAGAGCAGTATTTTGGTAAGTTCTACGCTAAGACAGATACGCCAATTCACTAAGACTCAAATTGAATTTTAAAAAGCCGCCTTGTGCGGCTTTTTTTACTTTTATCCATTTAACTAAGGGCTTGAGAAGCTTACCTCTTGATTGAAATCGCGAGTTAGGTCATTCTGACGGCCACTTTGTAAACTTGATGCCTTACTATGTTTATTCTTTTTCGACTATTAAAACTTGCGGTTATCTGTGTGGTGTTTTTCACTATTTATGATTTGATTGCGTTTGGTGAAATAACGTGGCTTAGTCGCCTTTTGGCTCAGTTTTAACTAACTGGATAGGAAAATTTTACTCTCTGGACTAGAGATAACTCTTTGTAAAGACTAGGCTAATAATATCAACCTAATTACATCGAGACAGATAATGGAACAGAAGCTCTATTACTGGCTACACCGAGTTTATATGTGGTGCTTAAAGGTCGCCGCTAAAATATTACCTATCTCTAAGCCGACACTTTTCCTTGGTAAAGAAGCGCTTAAGCAGCTTTGCCATAGTGTGTCCATTATGGACATCAATAAAGTCCTAATAGTGACAGATAGTGGCCTTGTGAAGCTTAGATTAGCTAAAAAGCTAATTTTTGAGTTTGAACGTGCAGGGGTTCACTGCGAAATCTATGATGGAGTTGAGCCGGATCCAACATATCGCCATGTCGAAGATGGTTTATCTCTTTACCGCCAGCACAGGTGCCAAGCTGTCGTCGCATTGGGGGGAGGATCCTCAATTGATTGCGCTAAAGTGATTGCCGCGTGTGCCACCAATGATAAACCTGTTCACCGTTTGGTTGGCTTGCTCAAAGTGTGGAAAGTGCCGGCACCTATTTTTGTGATCCCTACTACTGCAGGGACTGGCTCTGAAGTGACGGTGGCCGCTGTTGTTTCGGACCCTGCTACTCACCAGAAAACACCGATAATTGATCCTAAGCTTGTTCCGATTGCAGCGGCATTGGATCCGAGTTTAATGTTAGCGTTACCTGCCCATATCACGGCTCAGACAGGTATGGATGCGCTAACCCATGCCATAGAAGCGTATCTGTCAGATAATGCGACACCAGAAACGGATCGTTATGCGTTAGCCGCATTCAGCCTCATTGATGATAACTTGGAGAAAGCCGTCAAGTTTGGTCAAAACGCGACCGCACGGCAAAATATGGCTTTGGCTTCATACTACGCTGGCCTTGCCTTTACCAAAGCTAGCCTTGGTTACGTTCATGCTATTGCGCATACATTGGGGGCGAAGTATGGAACGCCTCATGGATTGGCGAATGCTGTAGTGCTTCCCCATGTTTTGGAATTTTCCAAGTCTGAGGCGAAAGAAAGAATGGCGAAATTGGCCGATACATTAAAGCTAACGGATAGTCATGTTTCAGACTCTATCAAAGCTCAGGCTTTTATCGATTACATTAAACGGCTACAGAAAAATCTCGATTTACCATCTTATTTTGATCATATTCTGCAAGAACATATTACTGAACTCGCCAAGCAGTCGTTACATGAAGCAAGATGGAATTACCCAGTGCCAAAATACATGCAGCAAGAAGAATGTGAGCGGTTACTTTTGGCAGTATCGATAGACAAATAAAAAGCCCTTAAGCGGGAACTTAAGGGCTCATTTATTACCTATGGAAGAGGCTTACTTCACTTTCCATGCGATAGTTTCACCGGCACGAATTGGCACAACAATGTCGTTGCCAAATGGCATGCTCTCAGCAACAGGCCACTCTTCTTTCACTAGCGTTACTGTATCTGCGTTACGCGGTATACCGTAAAAGTCAGGGCCATTATGGCTTGCGAACGCTTCTAGGTTTTCTAGTTTACCTTCTTGGTCAAACACTTCTGCGTATAACTCAAGAGCTGCGTGTGCAGTGTACGAACCCGCACAACCACAAGCGGCTTCTTTCATGCCTTTAGCGTGAGGCGCAGAGTCAGTGCCTAAGAAGAACTTCTTGCTGCCGCTTGTTGCAGCTTCAATCAGTGCTTGTTGGTGCGTGTTACGCTTAAGGATAGGCAGACAGTAGAAGTGAGGCTTAATACCACCCACAAGCATGTGGTTACGGTTGTATAATAGGTGGTGTGCAGTAATAGTTGCTGCTACGTTCTCGTTAGCGTTTTTCACAAAGTTAGCGGCATCAGCAGTGGTGATGTGCTCAAGAACAATCTTAAGGTTCGGAAAATCATTGACGATTGGCGCTAACACTGTGTCTAAGAATTGTTTCTCACGGTCGAAGATATCGACATCGTGGTGAGTTACTTCACCGTGTACCAGTAGCAACATACCCACTTCTTGCATTGCTTCAAGAACGTGATAAATGTTTTGAGCAGATGTTACACCTGAATCTGAGTTGGTTGTTGCGCCCGCTGGGTATAGCTTAGCGGCAACCGCTGCACCAGATTTTTTTGCTTTACGAATTTCTTCAGGAGTGGTGTTGTCTGTTAGGTATAACGCCATTAGCGGCTCGAATTGCTCGCTTGGCTTCTCTGCCATAATACGCTCGCGGTAAGCAAGGGCCATTTCAGTGTTGGTTACAGGTGGGATGGTATTTGGCATGATTAGCGCGCGACCGTTGTAGCGGCTAATGTCTCGCACGGTATCCTTTAGCACTTCGCCATCGCGTAGGTGAACGTGCCAGTCGTCAGGACGTGTGATCGTAAGTGTTGTCATTTTTGCTCCCACCATATTTTAGGTTGTCTGATTGGAGCCTAAACGCAGCGAAAACCGAGAAAGCAAACGCTTACGCTTAGGCGACAGGATGATAGAGCAATCTGCTCAGTATTTCATCCTCTTTTTCTGTGGGAGACTTTGGTTGCCTAAATCATAGGCAACCTTCACTTACTTTAGTGTCAACCAAAGTGCGTGAATGCTGCCTGGAAGGAAGAAGAAGAACGTTAAAATTAGGTTGATAACGAAGTCTTTGTTCAGACCTTTATCGATGAATACTGCAAGAGGTGGTAGGAAGATACATAGTAAGATCATTACCAGCTTATTCATAAATTACTCCTTAGTGACGGAATTCATAATACTGTCGTTTATTTGACGAATATTATGATGGTCGAGTTTCCATTTTCCAACGTGGATCACTACTTAATCAGACAAATCAGGCTTTTCCGACATTTGCGTTGACTAAATATCAAAAATGAGACGTGAATCTCATCATATTGTTGGTGATGTTAGCCAAGACAGTGGAACCGAGATGAGTATAATAACCACATAATAACTCTCGCTTAGGATTAGCAATGTCAGCGCCAACTCTCTCCCAAATTAATGTCTTTCCGGTAAAATCGGTCGGTGGTCTTTCTCTATCTACATCGTGGGTCGAAAAGCAGGGACTCATGTTTGATCGCCGTTTTATGCTAGCGCTTGCTGACGGCTCAATGGTTACCGCGAGAAAGTATCCGCAGATGGTAAAGGTCAAGTCTTGCTTAACCCAAGATGGTCTGATTTTTACTGCACAAGGTCATTCAGCACTAAGAATCCGTTACAGCGAGTTCAAAATGCAAGAAGCCCCGGCTCAGGTTTGGAAAGATAACTTTGTTGCCTATACCACCACGGATGAAGCCGATGATTGGTTTAGCCAAGTGCTCGGTCAGCGAGTTGAATTGTTGTTTACTGGTGAGCAATCAAACCGCGTGCGTGAAAAGCTAGGGCACAACGTGAGCTTTGCAGATGGTTACCCGGTGTTAGTGATCAGCGAAGCCTCGCTAGCAGAGCTTAACCACCGTAGCCCTGAAAAACATTCAATGGCGCAGTTTCGAACTAATTTAGTCGTGTCAGGAACGGAACCATTTGCAGAAGATAGTTGGAAGCGAATTCGAATTGGTGAAGTGGAGTTTGAAGCTGTTAAGCCTTGCGAGCGTTGTATTTTGACGACAGTAGACGTTGATAAAGGTGCTTTTCGTGGTAGCAAAGAGCCTCTCAATACGTTGTCTCAGTTCCGTGCTAATGAGCGTGGCGGTGTCTTCTTCGGTCAAAACCTTGTAGCCCTGAATGAAGGGGTGATTAATCAACACGATACGATCGAAGTCTTGGAGTATAAAGCGAAAGAGTTTTACCCAGATAACGGCAAGAAAACGTTAACCATGACATGTGTTGAGCGCGAAGAAATAGCGCGTGACTTCGTGACGTTCTGGTTAGAGCCTCCTCATGGAGAGTTACCGGTTTATCAGCCGGGCCAACATTTACCAATTGCCGTACCTATCGATGATGAGTCTGTCGGTCGCCGCTACACCTTATCTTCGAGCCCTTCACGCCCTGGCCGTTTAGCCATTTCCGTGAAGCGAGTTGATGGTGGTCGAGTGTCTAATTGGCTAATCGATAATCTGAATATTGGTGATGAGCTTGTTTGCGAAGAGCCTGATGGTAGTTTCCATTTAGGCGACAAGCATGACCAGCCGTTATTACTTCTGTCAGCGGGCAGCGGCGTCACTCCTATGTTATCGATGCTGCGTTATTTGGCGGATCATAATCAAATGGAGGATGTTGTTTTCTATCATCAGTGCCGAAGTGTTGAAGATATTCCGTGCAAAGCTGAACTGGATGCTTTGCGTAGTCAACACGAAGGGCTTACCGTGCTTATCTCATTGTCACAAGCGCCTGCTGACTGGTTCGGCTTAAAGGGGCGTTTAACTCTGTCGCACTTGAAACAAATTAAAGACGCTGAGCAGCGTCAGGTGTTTGTGTGCGGGCCAGATGGCTTTATGCATAAAGCGAAAAACTTGTTATTGAAGAAAGGGCTACCAGAAGAGCATTATCATCAAGAAGCGTTTGGTGTGAGTCAGGTTTCAGCTCTGCCAATCAAAGAGCTAACTCTGAGTGTTAATGGTCATGTGTTTGTTGGCGATAATCAAAAAACGCTTTTAGAGCAGGCTGAAGATGCTGGAGCACCAATTGCCAATAGCTGTCGTGCTGGCTTATGTGGTGCTTGTAAGGTGACGGTAGAGTCAGGAAAGGTACATCAGCCGGATGTTCCAGCACTACAAGATCACGAACGCAACATAGGTGTAGTTTTGGCATGTTGCAGTACACCGCTCACGGACGTTGAAGTGACGAGTTAAACGGTGTAAGCATTAGAAACAAAAAAGCCCTTAACTGTTTTTTTGTTTCTTGGCGAACTGTTAAGGTTTTTCTGCGCTGTCTAAAGGAGGAAGCGGTGTGAGCGGTTTCTTCGGTTGTTTTATTTGCGACAGAATTACCCCAGAAATTACCAGTAAACCACCTATGACATGGTAGTTGTAAACCGCCTCGCCAAGCACGGATGCGGCAAGCGTAATCGCGACAACTGGCATTAGGTTCATAAACATCGCGCTTGAATCAGCACCAATAAGATCAATCGCCTTAACCCACATCCAAGGTGCAGCAACCGAAGCCGCGAGACCCGCGTAAGCGATCAATGGCATTGCCTCTTTACTTGGTAGTAGCTCGTTACTCGTCAACCAAAGAGGTGTTAGCATGAGTAAAGCGAGTGTTCCTTGCATGTAAACCATGGTCCAGTTAGAGAGTGGCATCTTCCAGCGTTTGAGAAGCACACAGTATGCACCGTAACAGATGGACGCAATGACCATAATGCTATCACCGGGCGTTACATCCTGATGAAGGAAAAACAGCATATCACCTTTGCCTAGCATGAACGCAAGACCAGCAAGGGCAAGTACGGCACCGACAATGCTTAGTACAGAAATCGGTTTACCTAACAGAGGCACACTCATGAAAATCGCAATCAGTGGAACTAGTGAGGTGATCATCGCCATATTTGAAGCGGTTGTAGTCAGCCCAGCGTAATAGGAAAGCGACTGATTGAGTACCATACCGAGCATGGCTAAAAATGCGAGCTTGGCTAAATATGGGCGGATCGTTGCCCAGCGCTTGATCACTTTAGGCAAGCAAAAAGGTGAGAGCAATAAGATAGCCAGAAACCATCGATAGAAACTCATTGCGCTAGGTTCTATTGTCGCTGCAGCCATTTTATTTACGATTGCATTTCCGCCCCAAATGAAAACGGTAAAGAGAGGAAGTAGATAGACCATGTGAACACCATCGCAATATTATCGGTAGAATATAGTCTGACAGGTCGATATAATTATATATATCGCTATAACGACATATTGAGTCATAGGAAGACAAGTTTGAGAAAATCGGTAAAACATCTTCATCCATCCTTATCAATTGATAAAGCACCATCAGACGTGTTTATGAATTTTGAGGCGTTTCTTTCCAATACGGAAACTCGAATGCATAGCCACCCATGGGGGCAGGTGCAACTGATTAGTGGCGGTATTTTGGAAATGGAAGCGGAAGATACCCGTTTTCTCGCCCCTCCTCATTTAGCGATTTGGGTGCCTGCTGGTGTTATGCATACCAGTTTTAACCGCAAGCCGATCTCTTATTGCTCACTCAATATTGCGCAAGATTTGACGCAGCACTTCCCTGACTGTACTAGCCTGATCAAAGTGACTCCTATTGTCTCTGCGATTATTGATGATTTTCGTCAGCGTGATATCAATGTGGCTCAAAGTGAACAAGACAAACGGCTCGTTCAGGTCTTGCTCGATCAACTCGCGACTCGCGATACACAGCATCATTTCCTGCCTTCTACAGATAATAAATATCTGGCGAAGATCTTAGCTTCGGTAGAAGAGAATCCAATCGATAATACCAGTTTGTCCCAGTGGGCGGAGCGAGTGCACACTACTGAGCGGACTTTAGCACGGCATTGTCAGGCAGAACTCGGTATGAGCTTTACGGAGTGGCGCTTGAGAGTCCGCTATCTGTATTCAATGGATTTACTTAGAAAAGGGCATTCAGTGAAAGAGGTAGCCCTTACGCTCGGTTACAATCAGGCCAGTCCATTTATCGCAATGTTTAAGAAATACTCCGGGCAAACCCCGGAGCAATATAAGAGTAGATTGTTTTAGTCTAACTGAGTTAGCACATAGTCTAAACCACCAACAATCGCGGCTACCTGAGCGTCATTACACTCTTCCCCCGTCACTTTCGGGCTATCTGGGTAGACTTCCGTTGTTGTGCCGTATTGGCAGGTAGTAATGCCGCCACAAAGGCCCAGTTTTACCATTGGGTAGTTGATTACTCCGTGTTGTACGACGGCTGAACCAATGATCTCACCTTTGTCATCCGCAGGTGCAATGTGGGTCACCTTGCTCACAGATTCAATGACGGCAGCTTGGAACTCAGATTGTGGGTTTTCAGTATCACCAACCGTGTAGAAACCATCTGGGATCATACCTTCGATATACTCAATACCATCTCGTGCTGCTAGAGCAGGGCGGAATTCTGTTTCATCAGTATCGGTTGTTTCGTGCAAATCAATATGAACCAGAACCTCTTTGCCTAATGAGGCGACCAGTTTCATCAGGTTTGCTGATTCTTCTGCAGGAGAGTCTTGGTAAAACGAGCGATTTGGATCGAGTGCTAGCGGGTTCCAACGGTTGATCGTTTCGTATCCCCAAGGGCTGACACAAGGTGCGATGACAATGTTGAAATGCTTTGTGTAGCGTTCCATTTCATTAGCAGCAAACTTGAGCGCGCCATGAACACCACTGGTTTCGTAGCCATGCACGCCACCAGTCACTAAAACGATTGGCTTACCCGCGTCCCAGTTGTTCGATTTGATACAGAATAGAGGGTAACGCGCTTCGTCGTAAGAGAGTGCACCATACTGTTCAACAACGAACTGATCGCTCAGAGCTTTAATCTTCGGTACGACTTCTTGTTGATATTCACGTTTGATAGTCATCTGTTCACGCCAAGCAATTCGTTCTGCTTCGCCCCATTTTTGACCTGGGGTTCCGATAGGATAAGTGTAAGTACTGCGCATTACCTTGCCTTTGTAGTTATGGTGAAAAACGTTAAACAGCATAGAGTGGGCGACCGCGACAGGCAAATGTTATCGACCACAGTAAAAAGATTAACCGTGCATTGACATCAAGTATGTTTCCGCTTGTCTGTTGTGGTGTTACATTTAGAAACATTAATTGCTACCTTGAATGAGAAACGAAAAATGGCAGGCGCAAGTTTATTAACCTTGTTAGATGATATTGCTACGGTATTAGACGACGTAGCGGTAATGTCAAAAGTCGCGGCAAAGAAAACAGCCGGTGTTCTAGGTGATGATCTGGCTTTGAACGCACAGCAAGTCTCAGGTGTGACGGCTGAAAGGGAGATTCCCGTCGTTTGGAGCGTGGCCAAGGGTTCGTTTCGTAATAAGTTAATACTGGTTCCCGCCGCGCTGCTTATTAGCTCAATTGCTCCTTGGTTGATTATGCCATTCCTCCTGATTGGTGGTTTGTTCTTGTGTTTTGAAGGCGCTGAAAAAGTTTTAGAGAAATTGTTCCATAAACCTGAACACGCGGAAGATAAGCCAGCAGAGTCGCACGTGTCCATTGAAGAGTACGAAAAGAACAAGATAGCCGGAGCGATTCGAACTGACTTTATCCTTTCCGCTGAAATCATTGTGATCGCACTTGGTACGGTTCAAGGGCAAGCAATGAGCACTCAGGCTTTTGTCGTTAGCTTAATCGCGATTCTAATGACCATCGGCGTTTATGGCTTAGTTGCGGGTATAGTTAAGCTTGATGATCTTGGGTTTTACTTAGAGCGCAAATCTCAAGGTAAGGGTATTAAGTTGGCGCTAGGTCGAGCTCTGATCGCATTTGCGCCGAAGCTAATGAAAGCACTAGCGGTGGTGGGTACAGCTGCGATGTTCTTAGTGGGTGGTGGGATTGTGGTGCACAACATTCCGCTTCTACACCACTGGATCGAGCCAATCATCATGGAGATCCCAAATATCTCCATCGCTAAGGAACTACTACCTTCGCTTCTTAACGGAATATTGGGGTTGGTGGCTGGATTAGTGGTTGTTGCGGTGTGGGCTTTGTTCTCAAAAATAAAAAAACGTAACTGAGCGACTTATTGGAATGTACTCACTTATTGAGATTAGAGTGAGTACATTCAGTCTTGCTCTTCTGATTGGCTAATTTGAGTGATGGCTGAAATAAGAAGCTCCGTTGTTTGAGCGCCGGAGATGAGGTGCTTTCTGTTGATGATAATGGCTGGAACGGCGTTGATTCCCGCTTCAAGCCATTGTTGTTCAGTGGAAGCGACCGCTTCAGCCCATGACTGATCATTAATTACGCTTTCGACGACTTTAGCGTCTAAACCGATAGATTCGGCACACGTAATCAGTATGTCTGGATCGCTGATATTTTTTCCTTCAGAAAAGTAGGCTTGGAACAGACGTAGCTCTAGAGCGAACTGCTTGCCTTCGCTTTGTGCCCACATCAATAATTGATGCGCTTTTCGCGTGTTATAAATACGCATTTCATCATGAAAGCGAAACTTGAACCCGACTTCTTTCCCTAGAGAAGTCAAGGTGTCGCGCGCAGCAATACTGGCTTCATCAGTCGTACCATATTTCTCTTTAAGGTGCTCACGCAGGTTTTGCCCTTCAGAAGCCATTGCCGGATTAAGTTCGAACGGGTGCCACTGGATATCGGCTTCAACACTCTCTGTTAAAGCCGCAAGTGCAGCTTCAAGGCGCTTATAACCAATAATGCACCACGGACATACGACATCAGACACAATATCGATACGTACTTTATTCATCTTCACATCCTTAAATTAACCTACAGATAGTATAGCGGTGTGCTGGATGAGATTTTACTTATCCGCTCACTATTTAGAAATTTCTACGCCTAGAGACTACTACGGGAAAACTCATGATTAGGGGGATAAGGTTCCATAAGTGCTTTTGGTAGTATGGAGTCACGATGCTGCTGAAAGTAGCAATAGAATAACAGTATAGGAAATTGTCATGTCCCTATTTGCAGCAACGGATGTTATCTTGCATGCTTTTGACTGGCCTTACACATTAGTGACGCAATGCGCGGAACAGCTCGCTCAAGCGGGCTATAAAGCCGTATTAGTTTCTCCACCAATGAAGTCTTTGAAATCTGAGGCTGGCAGTCAGTGGTGGCAACGTTACCAACCACAAGATTATCGAGTAATTGACAATCAGCTCGGAAATTTAGAGGAGCTTAAAGTGATGATCGCTGCGCTTAGTGAGTTGGGTATCGGAGTGTATGCGGATGTGGTATTTAATCACATGGCCAATGAGTCTTCGCTTCGCCGCGATTTACAATATCCGAACCAGCAGGATATGAATGCTTATAAAGATGATGCGGAATATTTTCAGCGACAGCGATTGTTTGGTGATTTAACTCAGCCGTTGTTTGATCAAAATGATTTCGTTGAAGCATTTGGTATCAGTGATTGGGAAGATAAATGGCAAGTTCAAAATGGGCGCATAACCGGAGGGCCGACTGATCCAGGTTTGCCCACGTTGCGAGTGTGTGACAATGTTATTGCACAACAACAAAACTATTTGATCGCGCTAAAGCAGTTGGGAGTGAAAGGGTTTCGTATTGACGCTGCTAAGCACATGACATTAGAGCATTTACAGCGTGTTTGGACGAAAGAAGTTTGTAAAGATGTACATATCTTTGGTGAGATAATTACTAGTGGCGGTGCAACAAAGCCTGAGTATGACTTGTTTCTAGAGCCGTTTCTCGCACACACTCGATTTGGTGCCTATGATTTCCCACTGTTTCAGATGATATTTGATGCCCTCGATACAAAAGGTAGCTTAAAAAGTTTGGTCGATCCGCATTGTTTTGGCCAAGCGTTATCAGAAAATCGAGCAATTACTTTCGCTATCACACATGATATTCCTAATAACGAAGTGTTTGCCAATTTGGTTATGGATGAGGCTTCTGAATGGTTAGCATACAGTTATATCTTAGGTCGAGATGGCGGGGTACCTCTTATTTATACCGATCTTGATACGAGTGGGGTAATTAATAAGGAAGGAGAACCGCGTTGGTTAGGAGCGTGGCAGGATCCGAGGTTGATTGCCGCTATTGATTTTCATAATCGTATGCATGGGCAGCCGATGAAAGTCATTGAAGCATTCGATGACCTGCTTATCTTTAGTCGAGGTGGTAATGGGGTTGTTGTTATTAATAAATCGAAATCTGCTAAAACGATAGAGCTACGCCTCAATGGTAATTGGACAGATGTTTTGCAGGGGAAAGATTACTCTTCATTAAGCGGAAGAGTGCGTATATCTGTACCAAGTATGAGCAGTATGATGTTATTGAAAGACAAATAATTAAAAAGGCGCTGAATGAATTCAGCGCCTTTTTGATGGTTGGTAGCAGTGTATCTAAACTTTGAACTTGTTGAGTATAGCATCTTGCTCGCGAATGTTTTCAGTTTGCGCCTGCATAGCAATATTGGCGTTATCAGCAGCGTCAGACACTTGAGTGGAAAGATCTTTGATCTTCACTGTATTGCTATTGATCTCTTCGGCAACAAGGCTTTGCTCCTCTGCTGCTGAAGCAATCTGGATATTCATATCACTAATTTGTTGAATAGCATCGCGGATACTTTCGAGTGCCACGTTTGCTTCTTGCGCTCGTTCGACAGCAGTTCCCGCCGTGGCTTTACTCATATTCATCGCATTGGCAACGGAACTTGCACCAGCTTGGAGCTGCTCAATCATATTTCTGATTTCGGTTGTTGACTCCTGAGTACGCTGCGCCAGTGTTCGAACTTCATCAGCAACCACCGCGAAACCTCGACCTGAATCCCCTGCACGGGCAGCCTCAATTGCGGCATTGAGAGCGAGTAGGTTGGTTTGATCGGCAATATCATTGATGACTTTTAGGATGGTTTCGATGTTGTCAGTGGCTGACTCAAGTACTTTAACTTCTTCGACAGCCTCATCAATTTTCTGCGATAGGTTATCAATCGCGCTAGTGGTCTCACTTACAACGGATGTCCCTAGACTTGTCGCTTCATCGGCTTCTCTGGCTGAGGCTGCAGCGCCTTGCGCATTGTTGGCAACATCACCAGATGTAGTTGCCATTTCGTGCATTGCCGTTGCCAATTGTTCGAGTTCATGTAACTGGTCTTGCATAGCTGAAGCGGATTGTTGAAGTCCGTGAGAGGTCATTTCTGACCCACGCAGTATTTCAGAACCAATGGCCTTAGATTGAGTGATTTGTTGCTGTAATGATTGCGTAAATTCATTAAATCCGGAGGCGAGAATGGAGAATTCTTTATCAGTGTCTGTGTTCAAGCGTTGGGTCAGATCTCCTTCGCCAGATGCCACGTCTTGAATAGCGTTACTCAGATCGTCTAAAGGTTTCATCAAGGTACGAATTAGGATTAGAAGCAACACAATACTGATGAGCAAGGCGATGATAGAGTAGACGATGGAGCTGTTTCTCAGGTCGGCAAGGGATTGATAAGCAATGCTTTCATCGAGTAGGACACCAATATACCAGTCTTCGCCTGGAACTTTAGAAAAATCTAGAGTGTATTGTTGTCCATCTATTTTGACTTGCTGAGGTTCATCTTTAATACTCGCACCACCTAAAAACTCCTTCATTGGCTTGCCGTTAAACTCGGTGCTTGGATGGGCAATAGTCGTGCCGTCGCCTGCGACAATAAACACGAAGCCTGCCTCAAATAATTGGACCTTATTTACCACTTCTGCCAAGGCTGCCAAGCTCACATCATAGAAGATTGCGCCGATGAACTGGCCGTTATCGCGCACTGGGGTCGCGATGGAAACCAAAATCTCACCAGTAGCGGAATCTGCGTAGGGGGCCGTAATAACAAGCTTGCCTGAGTTTTTGGCGTCTATGTACCAAGGGCGAACGCGCGGGTCCCACGTTGGTCCGGGATTCCATGAAGGGTCATTGTTGATGTTGGAGCCATCTTTTTCGAATCCTAGTCCTGCCAGTAAGAAAGTCTCCTTAACGACAGGCCGAGTCAGAACCGCTGTAATTGCGTCAGGGGAAAGGTTCACCTCAAGCATGCTGGTGGCGTATGAAGCGATAGCTTTACGACTATTGATCTCTGCGGCTGTCGTGTCCCGAACTCCATCTACAATTTCAGCGACACTTGAAGTAACTTGAGTCTTGATTTCACGTTGGACGGTATAGTATTGCTGAAGGGTCAAAAGAGTGACCGTCGCCAAGAGTAGTAATGAAGACGCGGCTACAATCTTATGGCTGAATTTCATCTCAGAGTCCTTCTATAGATTAAGTGGTGATTTATAGATCTATAGTTATGAAATGAAGGTTCGGCCAGAAATTATACAACTTTTCTACGAATTAGCGGCCTAGGATTGCTTTTTCTAATCCACTAAAGAGAGAATCGTTTCCTTCAAAGAGTGCTTCCACAACAGCAGGACGTTTTTTGCCAGATTGCATTTGCTTGGTCGCTTCGCGAGCTCTAAGTACCAGTTGCAACTCACTTGAAAGAGGGGATTCACCGTTGTAGGTCCACTGAGCTATCTGTTGGCTGAGTTTGCTCTCTTTCAATGCCGGACAAAGATCAACGAATTCGTATTGCAGGACCGTGAGTAAGTCGATTTGTTTATCACGCGCAGCCGGGATATTACGTAAACGGTTTAGTAAAGCGGTCATCAGTTCGTTCGACTTAACAAATCCAGCTTGCTTTGGTAGCGGCAATGATACGCGAGATGACAACTCAACGCTGTCTACTAGCGTATTCGGGGTGTATGTAATCGACGTCAATGTATCGAAAGGTAGCCAAAAGTACTGGTTGGGTTCAACCGCAAATTCATGCTTTCCAAGTTTCACTAAGACCAAGCCTTGTCTGACACAAATCAACCTGTGTATTAGAGATTTTCTGCGTGGTGTACAAATAAGAAAATCATTGTGTTCAGCTTGGTATGAAATCGCGTAGTGCATGGTGTCGCTCATCAGTTTTGGGGCGCTAAGGTTAACGTTTCTTGATGAAAAAGCCAACTTTGAGTAATCAATGCATCAAAAAGCGATAATTGCTCTGGTCTGACCTTGTAAAATCTGCGAGAACTATAGCTGCCAAGAGACGTTTCTATGCGTAGAATAGTCGCGCTTTCTATTTACTGACTAAAATAATGACGACAAACACAGACCCATTTATTGAAATTCGTCCATATAATGACGAAGAGATTCCAGCGGCGATTGACCGCTTAGTTAATGATGAAGAGTTCATTAGCGCAATCCTACAGCACCGTTTTTCTAATCACGCAGGTTGGTTTAAAGCCCTAATGTCGCCTGTTGTGAAAGTCTATTTGAAGATGAAATGGTCAAAACTTAACTCAATTGAAACGATTCAATCTGAGGTGAAGAAGTATTTAGACCAAACTCTGAAATCAACCACCAATGGTGTGAATTTTAGCGGACTTGACAAGCTAGACCCTGAGCAAGCGTATTTATTTGTTTCTAACCACCGTGACATTGCGATGGATCCAGCGTTAGTCAATTATGGGCTGTTTCAAAATGGACATAAAACGGTTCGCATTGCTATTGGTGATAATCTGCTGAAGAAGCCATGTGCAACAGAACTAATGAAGCTGAATAAGAGCTTCATTGTAAAACGTTCAGCAAAAGGCCCACGTGAGATGATGAAGGCGCTGGGAACTTTGTCTGGTTATATCAAGCATTCATTAGATACGGGACACTCAATTTGGATTGCTCAGAAAGAAGGTCGTGCTAAAGATGGCAACGATTTTACTGATCCAGCAATCCTGAAAATGTTCCATGTTGAAGGTCGTAAGCAGAAAGTAGCATTTTCGGACTACGTTAAGTCTCTTAGAATTGTGCCAGTGTCGATTTCCTACGAAAACGATCCATGTGATATCGCTAAGGCGTTAGAGCTGCATGCGAAAGAGTCGGTAGGTAGTTACGAAAAAGGCGAATTTGAAGATATCGAAAGTATCATTCAAGGTATTGTGGGTGATAAAGGCCGTGTTCATGTTGCATTTGGTGATGTGATTGAGCAAGACTTTGAAACTCCTGAAGCCTTGGCCGAAGAGATCGATCGCCAAGTGCATGCGAACTACAAGCTATTCCCAATCAACCAATTGGCGGCGGGCAATGAACAAGTTGATGAGCAAGTTAAAGCGAAATTTGCAGATAAGCTCAATTTACTCCCTGAAGGTGCGCAGCCTTACTTGGTAGCAAGCTATGCAAACCCGGTAAAGAATCAGTCAGCATAAATAGCGAATTCATTTCGAAAACAGCCTCATTCAGTGAGGCTTTTTATTCGCTGGTGATGTTAATTATGGAGCGACAGCGCCACCTAAGTTGAGGTTTGTCGGCCACTTTGTAATGCGGTTACCACCAAGAAAGATATTACCCTTTACAGTCATGGTGTCTGGAAACTCGGTAATTTGAGAACCACTGATATAGAGATCGCCGTCAACAGTGATCCCTTCGGGCAGGGCCTTAAGAGGGGTTCTAATCACGCTAAGATCACCTTTTACTCTTAATCGAGGCGGTAATGATTGTAAGGGGGTATCGGTAAAGTTGAGGTAACCACCCACTTTAATCCCTCTAGGCCATTTTTTTATCTTCGAGCCAAGTAGATTGGCAAACCCTCTGATATTGACTCCCTTTGAAATCTTTTCCAGTTGGCTATTCGATGCATCAAGGCTCCCTTGAATATCTATACCCTCAGGCAGGCGTTTAATGGTCGTCTTAGCAATGTTTAAATTGCCCTTAATGACAAGCCCGTCAGGAAGCTCCGAGTATGGCTTATTTCGCAGGTCAAGATTGCCATAATTGTCTAGGTGATTGAGAATTCGAAATTGATCGAGCGGCACTGCTGTCGCAGCAAAACTAAAGCAGAGCAAAAAGAGTAAACAAAAGGAGCGAGGCATAGTTCAATCACTTAGAGAGTTCGTAATCAATATGAGTTCTAACAGAGATAAGGTCAAATTTTCTATGCGACAGGGACAAAAAAACGGGCTCAAGTGCCCGTTTTGCAAAGTATTCAGAACTGAATTAGCGAGTTAATGCACGCGTCTTTAGTTCAAAAATGAGTTTTTCAGCGCTGACTTCAAATTGGAAGCGTGCTGTTAATTCTGTCGCATCTTCTTCAATCGGAGTCACTTCATACTTAACGTTTGAACATACTTCCTCAGCCAATGCTACATATTTTGCTAGCTCAGCTTCAATTAGCGCTTTGCCTGTTGCAAAAATCGTTACTTCAGCCACATCATCACCTTCTTTGATGATAAAGCCCATTTCACCTGCACAACCACATGCTTCGCATACTTGTACTTGTTCTTGTTCTTGTTCGGTGGTCATCTCAATATCCTCTTACAAATAATGAGGTCATTTTAACGAGATTTTGGGAGCTTATCCATAAAAACGAGAGCATATAATTTCAGCCCTAAATCAGTATGCCGTGTTGCGTTTCGGTTAATAATTCCCGACTAATTTGCGAATGGCTCCTATTTACGTGTGATGAAGATCAATAAATTACGAAAATTCATGTCATAATTCATCCAGAACGTTATTCAGTTAGTTGTCAGGGTTAGCATTTTGTAAGATTATCCGTGATTCATATATTATACAAACAATAGATAAAGTCTTATTATTCTATAAAGCACGCAAATGCATGCGGTTATGGAGCGTTAGTTTACTCGACAGTTAGATGGTGCGTACGGTTTAATTGTGATACTGTCTTTTGCATTGAGATTGATTATTCATCTCGCTTAACAATATGTCACTAGACAAGGAAGCTAATTAATAAGGCGTCGATAATAGACTCATGAAGAGTTAGACGGATTTACAGAGAGAAGAGCCTGAACATGCCAAAGCGTAGTAAAGAAGATACCGAAATCACGATCCAGAAGATCATGGATGCAGTAGTTGATCAGCTATTGCGTCTTGGCTATGACAAAATGTCATACACGACTTTGAGCCAACAGACTGGTGTATCTAGAACGGGTATTAGCCACCATTTTCCTAAGAAGACGGATTTTACCGCTGCATTAGACGGACGTATCTTCAAGATGTTCGTAGAGCACGTAGAGTTTACTAAAGGTCTAGAAGAGTTTTCTTCAAGCTGGGTAGCTGCTTTAGACAGTGAAGAATTCCTAGCAATCCTACGTCTGTTGTTCCACCATATCGTGACGTCTCAAAGTACGCATGAGTTTGCTAGCAATGGTATTGATCGTCTATACAAGATGACAGAAAGCCAGTTCGGTGAAGGCAGTGCGAAAGAGCTTGAGTGGTTGATTGGTAAATCAATCATCCGTATGGCTCAGTAATAGTCTGTCACATATCCAAAATAAAAAAGCCTTCTTCGGAAGGCTTTTTTATTGGGTAATGATAAGTTCTTCAACCCTTATCTTTGCCCGTGCCTTTGCCGAAAATTTATTACAAAGCTATGCTTTTTGTTAGGCTCTCAAATTTTGAGATTTTTTGGGTCTTTTTGAAACCTCATTTGGATGCTGCACAGGATAAGGTTCAAAAGTTATGACACCGAATTGATTAGCCTAAAAGGGATAGTCACAATGTAGACACAAGCGGTCTTACTTACTGATTGTATGTAAGAAAAGTTCGAATCACCGTACCTAGTGCTCTAACGTTCTGTTACACTCTGTCAATAAATTATACAAATAGGAGTAGGTGTACGCATGTCTTTTCCGGTACTTATATGCGATGACTCCGCTTTAGCGAGAAAGCAAATGGCTCGCTCACTGCCTGCTTCGCTGAATGCTGATATAACGTTTGCTGTTCATGGTTTGGATGCATTAGAACAGCTAGAAAATAACGATTTTAAATTGATGTTCTTGGACCTAACCATGCCCGAGTTGGATGGTTTTGGTACGCTTGAAGAGATTGGCAGCAGGGGTCTTGATATCCCAGTCGTTGTTGTGTCAGGTGATATCCAACCCAAAGCCAAAGAACGAGTAATGGCGTTGGGTGCAAAAGCTTTTATTCAAAAGCCGATCGACAAAGACGCTCTAAATGCGGTTCTTAAAGAACTTGTTGAGCCAGCGAGTCGCCCTCAGATTGTCACACCTGTCTCAATTGACCTGCCTATTCTTCGTCGCCGTGATATTTATATGGAGGTGGCCAACGTTTCCATTGGTCGTGCGGCTGATGCGTTAGCACGTCATTTCGATGTGTTTGTTCATTTACCGCTACCGAACGTCAATATCTTTGAAGTAAGCGAGCTTCATATGGCATTACGAGACTTGGCCGAGAATGACCAAGTGTCGGGCGTTTGCCAAGGGTTTAGTGGAGAGGGGATAGCTGGTGAAGCTCTGGTTCTGTTAAGTGACTCAAGCGTTTCTGATCTAAAGAAACTAATGAAAGTCCCTGTTGACAGTGAAGAGCTCGAAGAACTTGAATTACTTATGGATGTGTCAAATATCCTTGTTGGTTCATTTCTTAATGGTCTCGGTGAACAATCAGAAGTTCGATTCTTTCAAAGTTCACCTGTGTTGCTAGGTCAGCACATCTCAATTGATTCGGTTATCCAATCGACCAGTGGGTCATTCCAAAAAACCATGACATTTGAGGTGAGCTACAACATTGATGGCACCAGCATCAGATGTGATTTGTTGTTTATGTTTGTTGACGAATCTTTGCCGTTACTTGATAACAAATTGTCGTACCTAATGGAGGACTTTTAATGTTGAATCTTCCTGCTGAATTTGAACAATTCCACTGGATGGTGGATATGGTACAAAACGTCGATCTGGGGTTAATTGTTATCGACCGAGACTACAAGGTCCAAGTGTGGAATGGTTTTATGACTCACCACAGTGGCGTCCAGTCTCATGATGCGATAGGCAAAACACTGTTTGAATTGTTTCCTGAGATCCCGCAAGACTGG
Source organism: Vibrio sp. 2433-A1 (assembly GCF_056726085.1). NCBI lineage: Bacteria > Pseudomonadati > Pseudomonadota > Gammaproteobacteria > Vibrionales > Vibrionaceae > Vibrio > Vibrio sp. 2433-A1. Next base: position 19,534 of record NZ_JBRESC010000012.1, on the reverse strand, counting down.
TTTAAGTTAAAAACCAAGCCGGTTTATGACTTAGGATGTCGAAGCTTTATTACTTGGCAGCAGCGACCATATCTATTTAAGTGTCGAAATGTGCGCCCAGTAACCCAGCAAGCGGATTTCATGTACCAAAATATCACCTTGAATCCTATGCGAACTCCAACAGGTGAAATTCGCTCGTTGTTTTTATCGATACAAGATGCCACCGCAGAAGCTCTCGTTTCCAAACAGCAATAAATTGTAATCAGCGCCAAGGTAATCCTGGCGTTGTTGTATATGCTGTAAGCAACTCCTACAAAAGTGTGTACCTAAATGGAACGACTACCTACTCGCTTATATACCGCTCAGCAAGTTAAGCAGGGCGAGCAATTGGCTGCGCAGCAAGCAGGCGTAGAAATGTATGCCCTAATGCAACGCGCTGGAAAGGCTGTCTACCAACATATTCGATATCAATACCCTAACATCAAACACCTCTCTATCTTGTGCGGTTGTGGCAACAATGGTGGAGACGGTTTTGTTGTGGCAAAGCAGGCGCAGAAAGATGGCCTAGATGTCCAGCTATATCTTTATGGGGATGATGCCAAAATATCGGGGGATGCGAAAAAAGCTAAACAAACGTGGTTAAACGGTGGGGGCGAGATTAGCTCGCTCGAAAGCTTTAATGCAGGAGATGCAGAACTTATCGTCGATGGGTTATTTGGAACGGGTTTAAGTGGCAATGTTCGCGAATCAATGCAGGTCGTCATTGAAAAGATCAACGAAGCGAATCTTCCTGTGGTATCCATAGATATCCCTTCAGGTTTGTGTAGCGATACAGGCACGATCTTGGGCGCTGCAATATCAGCAAGTTCAACGGTTACTTTTGTCGGGGTCAAGCAAGGGCTAATGACGGGACAAGCTCGAAGCGTAGTCGGCGAGCTACATTTTGCAGGGCTAGAAGTGGATGACGAGTTTGAACAGCTTGTATCTCATTCCTCTCTATGTCTTAGCCCAGAGTCAGTAAAGCAGTTGCTACCTAAAAGGCACGCCACGGCGCATAAGGGTAAGCATGGGCGTTTACTGTGTATGGGCGGCAACGAAGGTTATTCTGGCGCGATTCGATTATGTGCCAGTGCCGCGGCCAGAGCGGGAGCGGGGCTTATTCGAACGTTGTGTCATGAAAGCTCTGTATTGCCGCTGCAAGTCGGGTGCCCAGAAGTGATGACTCGAACATGGAATGGGGACAGTAACTTATTGAGTGAAGCCCTTCAGGCAACGGATGTGATCGCATTGGGCCCAGGCTTAGGCACCGATAGTTGGGCTCAAACGCTCATGTTAGCCTGCAAGGGGACCTCTAAACCTAACGTGTTTGATGCTGATGCTCTGAACTTGCTTGCCAACGAGCCTAATGTTGATAAGGCGAGGGTGATTACACCACATCCGGGTGAAGCAGCACGGCTATTGGGTTGCAGTGTTGCTGAGGTGGAGCAAAACCGTTTCCAAGCTGTAACCGACCTACAGAATATATATGGTGGTGTCGTCGTCTTAAAAGGGGCCGGTACGCTTATCTGCGATGGCCATGATATTTATGTCTGCAATGCAGGCAATCCAGGCATGGCCACTGGCGGTATGGGCGATGTTCTCACTGGGATTATTGCTGCCATGCTTGCCCAAGGGCTATCGTTATCTGATGCAACGAAAGTGGGGACGCTGATTCACAGTGTGGCTGCTGATAATCTCGCGAACCAATATGGCCAGATAGGTCTAGTCGCGAGTGATATTATACCTGAAGCGAGAGCTGTGATTCATCAATGGCTGAATGGAAGTAACTGAACGAAAAGTGAACTTTTTTACGTGGTTTCTGTGACTTCGATTGTTATTTTATAGTATTTCGTTACAATGCTCGTTCTTTCCTGAGTTGTGCATCCGTATTTGCGCAGAAAAGGACACGAACTCTCGTCTTTAATCTTTGAATTCTCATTAAAGACTCGTTTTAAATTGCATGTGTTGCTTGGTGTGCAACACCACTGTAAAGGATATTTTAATGCCTATTATTACTCTTCCTGACGGCAGTCAGCGTCAGTTCGACAACCCAGTTTCTACTCTTGATGTTGCTTTATCTATCGGTCCTGGTCTTGCGAAAGCAACTATCGCTGGTCGTGTTGATGGCAACCGTGTTGATGCATGTGATCTTATTGAACAAGATGCAAGCCTTGAAATCATCACAGTTAAAGACGAAGTAGATGGTCTAGAAATCGTTCGCCACTCATGTGCTCACCTGCTAGGTCACGCGATCAAGCAGCTTTACCCTGAAGCAAAAATGGCAATCGGTCCAACTATCGATAACGGTTTCTACTACGATATCGATCTTGAGTACTCTTTAACGCAAGAAGATCTAGAGAAGATCGAAAAGCGTATGAAAGAGCTCGCTAAGACCAAATACCAAGTTATCAAGAAAAAGGTAAGCTGGCAGGAAGCACGCGATGCATTTGAAGCTCGCGGTGAAACATACAAGATGGAAATTTTGGACGAAAACGTCTCTCGTGATGATCGTCCGGGCCTATACCATCATGAAGAATACATCGATATGTGTCGTGGACCTCACGTACCACATATGGGTTTCTGTCAGCACTTTACGCTACTGAATGTAGCTGGTGCATACTGGCGTGGTAACAGTGACAACAAGATGCTTCAACGTATCTACGGTACTGCATTCCACGACAAAAAAGCGCTTAAAGCACACCTAACTCGCCTAGAAGAAGCGGCGAAGCGTGACCACCGTAAAATTGGTAAGCAGCTTGACCTTTTCCACATGCAGCAAGAAGCACCGGGTATGGTGTTCTGGCATCACAATGGTTGGTCTATTTTCCGTGATCTAGAAGTATTTGTTCGCGAAAAATTGACAGAGTACGGTTACCAAGAAGTAAAAGGTCCGCTTATTATGGACCGCGTTCTTTGGGAACGTTCTGGTCACTGGGACAAGTACGCAGAAGCAATGTTCACGACTTCTTCAGAGAACCGTGAATACGCGCTTAAGCCAATGAACTGTCCAGGTCACGTACAGATCTTTAACCAAGGTCTCAAATCTTACCGTGATCTACCACTGCGTATGGCAGAGTTTGGTTCATGTCACCGTAACGAGCCATCCGGTGCACTACACGGTATTATGCGTGTACGTGGTTTCACTCAAGATGATGCTCACATCTTCTGTACTGAAAGTCAGATTCAAGAAGAAGTGACTAGCTGTATCAAGATGGTGTACGATACGTACCAGACATTCGGTTTCGACAACATCGTTGTTAAACTGTCTACTCGCCCTGAAAAGCGTGTTGGTTCAGATGAGATTTGGGACCAATCTGAAGAAGCGCTTAAGCAGTCTCTTGAAGCGATGGATATCGCGTACGAAATTCAAGAAGGCGAAGGTGCGTTCTACGGTCCGAAGATTGAATTTACTCTTCACGACTGTTTAGATCGTGCATGGCAATGTGGTACAGTACAGTTGGATTTCAACTTACCAGGCCGTCTAGGTGCAACTTACGTTGATGAAAATAACGAGCGTCAAACGCCAGTTATGATTCACCGTGCGATTCTAGGGTCACTAGAGCGTTTCATTGGTATTTTGATTGAAGAATACTATGGCTTCTTCCCAACTTGGTTATCGCCAGAACAGGCTGTAATCATGAACATTACTGATAAACAGTCAGATTATGTTCAGGAAGTGGCACAAAAACTACAAAAATGTGGAATTAGAGCTAAAGCGGACTTGAGAAATGAGAAGATTGGCTTTAAAATCCGCGAACACACTCTGAAGCGTGTACCGTTTATGCTTGTTTGTGGCGACCAAGAAATGGAAGCTGGCGAAATCGCAGTACGTACTCGTAAAGGCAAAGATCTCGGCAAGTTTAAAGTGGATGACTTTATTTCATACATCCAAGACGAGATCTCAAGCCGTAAGCTCAATCTGGAGGAATAAACTATTAAAGGCGGAAGACGCGGCCAAGTACCGGCCAAACAAAATGCTCATCGTTTAAACGGTGAAATTCGTGGCGTTCGTGAAGTTCGTTTAACTGGCGCTGATGGTGAATCAGTTGGTGTTGTTTCTATTCAAGAAGCAGTAGCAGCAGCTGAAGAAGCTGGTATGGATCTGGTAGAAATCAGTCCAAACGCTGAGCCACCAGTATGTCGTGTAATGGACTACGGTAAATTCCTCTTTGAGAAGAGCAAGTCTGCTAAAGAGCAGAAGAAGAAGCAAAAACAGGTTCAGATTAAGGAAGTAAAATTCCGTCCTGGAACTGATATTGGAGACTATCAGGTAAAACTACGCAACCTGACGCGTTTCCTTGAAGAAGGCAACAAAGTGAAGGTAACAATTCGCTTCCGTGGCCGAGAAATGGCACACCAAGAGATCGGTGTTGACGTTCTAAATCGTCTTAAGGAAGACACTGTTGAATTAGCAGTAGTGGAATCTTTCCCTAAGAAGATCGAAGGTCGTCAGATGATCATGGTTCTTGCCCCTAAAAAGAAGTAATTAACGGCTTTGCAAGTAATAAAACTCAGCTGCCGTAAGGTGGCTGAGTTTTGTTCGCCCTAATTACTATTGTTTAATACAACTCAACAATGCGGAGTTATTCATCATGCCTAAGATGAAAACCAACAAAGGTGCTGCTAAGCGTTTTAAGAAAACTGCTGGTGGTATTAAGTTTAAGCACGCTACTAAACGTCACATCCTGACTAAGCGTACTACTAAGAACAAGCGTCAGCTTCGTCCAAATGCAATCCTTCCTAAGTGTGAAGTGGCTGCAGTTGCTCGTATGCTACCATACGCATAATTCTTTTTAGTTTATCAATCGTTTAGTTTAGGAGAAGCATAATGCCTCGCGTAAAACGTGGTGTACAAGCTCGTGCACGTCATAAGAAAGTTCTAAAACAAGCTAAAGGTTACTACGGTGCACGTTCACGTGTTTACCGCGTAGCTTTCCAAGCAGTTACTAAAGCTGGTCAATACGCTTACCGTGACCGTCGCAACAAGAAACGTCAATTCCGTCAACTATGGATTGCACGTATCAACGCTGCATCTCGTCAGAATGGTCTATCTTACAGCCGTTTCATCAACGGTCTTAAGAAAGCATCTATCGAGATCGACCGTAAGATTCTTGCTGACATCGCGGTATTCGACAAAGCTGCATTCGCAGTTCTAGTTGAAAAAGCGAAAGCTGCTCTTTAATTAGAGTTAGTGATTAGGATTAAGGAAAGGAGAGCTTAGGCTCTCCTTTTTTATATCCGTTATGTAATTCAATCTTCTCTCAATCGTTACTTCGAACATTCTCTCCAACCTCTTCAAACGTAACGTTACCATCACTCTATAAGCTCGACAGCGGGCTTTTAACGCCGCTAGCGCCTCTTTCTAAGACATGGGTGTAGATTTGCGTTGTTCGTACGTCACTGTGGCCGAGCTGCTCTTGTACCGTTCTTATGTCTGCACCTGACTCTAATAAATGTGTTGCGAAGCTATGTCGAAGGGTATGGCAGGTAACATGCTTATCGATTCCAGCCTCTTTAGCGGTACGTTTAACAGCGCGTTGAAGCGCGACTGCGTTGATGTGATGGCGACGAACTAAGCCCGTTTCAGGGTCTGTTGATAGTTTGTTCGAAGGAAATAAGTAGTGCCACTTGAACTCTAGTTCTGCGCCTTGATATTTCTTTTGCAATGATTGGTTAAGCCACACTCCAGCGTACCCAGGTGTGTTCATATCTTTTTTGTAATAACGTTGCGCCAAAGTTTGTTGCTCTTTGAGCATTGGGACTAACTCCTTTGCCAGCGTAACGACTCGGTTCTTGCCGCCTTTTCCCTGCCAAATTCGCACTGCAGAATAGTCGTAATCGATGTCGTGTACTCGTAACCGAACTGCCTCCATTACGCGCAGTCCTGAGCCATACAGCAGCATGATGTGAAGTTTGTACCTTGGATCGATGTGCTTGAGGAATTGTCGGGTTTCGTGTTTGGTTAATACCACAGGAAGTTTTCGATCGAGTAGCGACTTCTGAAACTTCATATCGTTTTCTAGTGGCGTCCGATAAAAGTCTCGATAGAGAAAGTTAATCGCGTTGAGTGCAAGAGCTTGAGTTTTCGCGGCCACTTTATCATGGAGGGCAAGGTGTGTTAGGAACTCTTCAACACTTTTTTCATTAAGCTTCGAAGGGTGAGTCATATCATGGAACGTAATAAATCGACTAATCCAGTTAATATAAGCATCAATTGTCTTAGTCGCATAGTGACGTGCTCTCATGTGTTCTTTAATGCTCAATATAAACTGATTCTTCATCGCAATGACCTGATGTGGCTAAGTAAGTTAGCCACCTTGTTTGTGACGAGCAATGAATTCAAGCTCTTAGCGCTGCACATTTTCAATAACGGGTTCAATCGCACTAAGTTTCATTCTAACTGATTGATAATTGTCGATTGAACTGTGAGGCATATCTGTACCGTTCCATATAAATACAATCGTGACAGTGTTACCATTCAGCGACTTTATACGAGTTTTCAATGGATTGTTTCTCATCGCCTGATCAAAAGTCGAGGTGAATAATCACAACAGGTAAGGATGTTAACTGTGAAAAAGGCACTCGCTTTAATTTTATCGGCTGCAATCGCATACAGCCCACTCGTGGCAGCAGAAACTAAAAAAGAATCAGTAGCGCTGCTACTTGATGCGATGAAAATCGAAGATCAAATGGTGGGGGGCTTCGAAGCTATGCTTCCTGTTATTCATCAGCTAGCCGCTAAGCTTCAGCTCGACCAAGGCGAGACAGAAGAGCTAAAAGAGATATACCGCGATTGGTTTAATAACGATTTCGACAAGTTTTATATCAGTACACAGATAGCTGATCTCTATGCAGACACCTTCACTCATGAAGAGATCAAAGCGATTACTCATTTCTACCTAACGCCAGTTGGCCAGAAACTGGTAGAGAAGTCACCAGAGCTTGCGAAGTTGGGCGCTCGATTCGGTATGGAAGAGGCGCAGCGTAAACAGCAGCAACTGCTTGAGAAGTTAGGTCCGTTTATTGAAAAACACTCACCAGAGCAGTAATTAGATTGTCGACCATTTGATACAGCAGCAGTTTGAACATGGATGAAAAAAGCCAGCAGTTTTTACAACAATATCTAGATACTCTGCCTACAGATAAAGTGCGCAGTAGTCCATCTTGCAGTGCAGATTACTTTTGTGCTGATGTATCCAAAGCAAGGTATTGCGATGTTACAGCGGAGTTCGCTGCAACAGAGGGTGAAGGAGATAAAAGCCTTGAATGGTGGCGTGAAGCTCACTGGAAGTTCTTTTCTCGTGAATGTGAAGAACTCAAGATTGAACCAAATAAAGAGATGTTATTAGTGCTTGAGCGCTTTAAAGTCATCTTCTCTTAGTCTGCTACGAAATAGTGATAAGCCAAGCAAAAAGGCTCGAACAACCGATCCTTATCTGATCTACATTGTGTGTAGCAGGGCTTTGTTGTATTTATTACTCTGTTTATTAGCTCACTTTTTTTGAGGAGTGAGGTTATTAATTGAATATAGGTCACAGTTTATGAACTAAAGTATGAAGGGCGGGAACTCTCCCTTACATAATATGTCAACTATCAGGAACCCTGATTCAGCCGGAGAAAGAGAAATGCCTCAAATGCACTGCCACTGCTGCAATAAAAACACCCCACATAAGATCGTTTTGAAGCGTTGTGAGGAGCAGCATGATTCGGTGCTTAAGTCGATGGCTTGCTTTTTTTCTACGGTGTTTAAAGGCGACCACTACGTTAAAATGGAAAAGCACGCCTTTTGCCGCGCTTGCAATGCTCGAAGTAAGCTCATCACACCGCAGCAAGGTGTATTCTCTGGCGTGAAAATCGCTTAAACTTCACAAAATTCTTGTTCATCTTGGCGTAGATGTAAGTACAGCGACACTTTTATTTTAATATATTGCTTTATACTCGCATTTACTTATGAGTCGTCAATGGAACTAGACAGAATAGACCGCGAAATCCTCCGAGCCTTAAATCTCAAAGGTCGACTTGCTATTGTAGAGTTAGCTAAACAAGTTAACTTAACCACTTCTCCTTGTTCTGATCGTGTCAAAAGATTAGAAAAAGAAGGTTATATCAAAGGCTATCACGCCGAGTTGAATCCAGAAAAGTTGGGTTTAGATGTTCAGGTGTTCATTCATATTCGTCTTGACCAGACCAGTTTCTCGATTTTTGAAAAGTTTGCTGAGGCGGTGGCCGATATGCCAGAGATTGAAGAATGTTACTCTCTATCTGGCGACTTCGATACGATGATTAAGGTGAGAGTGAAAGATATGAAAGCGTACCAAAGCTTTATGTCGACCAAACTTGGTACCTTACCTGGCGTTATCCAAACGCGAAGCGAAGTGGTTATCGAAGAGCATAAAACCAGCTTTGGTGTGAACGCGGATTTGATTGGCAAGTTATAGAAAAGGAAAGCAATGCGCTTCCCTTTTGTAGTTTTCATCACTTCTTAAGCGAAGAAAGATGACACAATGCCAATTAAGCCACCAAAGACGCCGCCCCACACAACCAGCCAGCCCAAGTGCTCCTTGATCATCTTCTGCACCATCTCTTTGACCAAACGAGGCGTCAATTCACTCAAACGTTGGTTAATAATATTTTCAACGTTGGTTCTTATCTCGTCCATCATTGCCGGCGCTTCAAATTGCTCTTTTAGTGCATCTTTGATTGTGTCGCTTTGGCTCATATCAACAATTGCCGCCTGCATTTTTTCAACAAACGGCTGCTTGAGAGGCTCTAGTGCTTCAGTGCCACCAAACATCGCTAGCATTCCGCCAAACTGAGAGTTAGCGATAACCTCTACTAGGGAATCGAAGGTTGGATTAAAGTCGATTTTCTCAATCACGGGCTCAAGGTTCAATGTCTTGCCACCCGCCATTTCTTTGCTCAAAAATTTGTCAATGTTCTCTTGGGTAAAAAACTGCTCCATCATTAAGTTCTTTATCGCCGCTTTAAATTCTTCAAATCGTGCAGGGATAACGCCCGAACCATACAGTCCAGGAACCTTTTCAAATAGCATATGGATCGCAAGCCAGTTGGTGATGGCACCAGAAAAGGCAAATAGACCTGCGTAAAAAGCGATTTGGTTACCAGCCTGATAGCCACCTGCTAATAGTGCAAGCGCGATGATATTGGTAATTAAGCTCTTGTTCATTGAGAATTTTGATGAGGTTATTAACGAAGCAGGGAGTATATAACATCTGATTGAAGTTTTGACACAATAAACTGGACTAGAGACAGTGAGGCAAAACGCCTCACTTTTCTTCTGTGGTAGCGATCGCTTGGCTTATATGGCCAGGGATTGATGCTTTTGTGTGGTTTTTAAAATCAAACATTACACATGTCGCGCTTCCGACCGTTACAACTTTACCTAGTTTTCGGCTGACAATTTGATATTCCATTGTAAAGCGGTCATCTTGCAGGTCATTCACACGCGAGCCAATTAAAAGTGTGTCGGGGTAGGTGACCGGCAGTTTATATCGGCATTCTGTATGGCCTAGAACGGGCCCTATATGACTCTGTTTCAAATTCACCAGCAAATTGATTTGTTTGAAGTAATCGAGTCGAGCGGTTTCAAAATAACGAAAGTAGACAGCGTTGTTGACGTGTTGTAATGCGTCCATCTCTCCCCAAGCAACTTCTATTTCAGTGATGACTGGAAAATTATTGAGTAACTCGTCCATGATGCTTCTCCTTTAAATCGAGCAAATATACTAATTCAAAGGTGTTGTGCTGGGGATTAAATGTTAACAAGTTGTGATCTAGATGCCTCTGGCCGCGTTAACAGAATTAATAATCTCGGAAGTTAGGTTTGGCCATTCTTTTATACTGAGCATTAAAAAGGGCCTGAAGGCCCTTACTGTGAGATAATTAGGTTCGATATTGTTTGAGTGCATCTGCAAGTGACTGTGACGCTTGGCTCAAGTTCGCGATACCATGAGATGACTGTTCGGCAACGCTCCTAATCGTGTTTGATTGGGTTCGAATATCGCTGAGTTCAGAGGAGATATCATTCGCGACAGAACTTTGTTCCTCTGCAGAGGTTGAGATCTGAATGCTCATATCCATAAGCGTTTTGGCAGACTCGGAAATCGCTTGAACATCACTGCCAATATTTGAGACGAGCTCACTACTGGTTTTCGCTTGGCTAACTGTTTGCTCGGTAATCGAAGAAATACTGCGAGTCTCAGCTTGAAGTTTTTCAATCATCGACTGAATTTCTACCGTCGCAGCTTGAGTTCTGCCTGCGAGTGTTCGAACTTCATCAGCGACGACAGCAAAGCCACGGCCTTGTTCACCAGCACGAGCAGCCTCAATTGCCGCGTTCAGTGCCAACAGGTTAGTTTGTTCCGAGATGGCATTGATGGTGGTGATCACTTCATTAATTTGAGTCGTGTTATCGGTCAAACTCAAAACTGACTGGGAGGCTTGGCCAATATAGTCGGAAAGCTTGCCGATTTCGTTGATGGCGGATTGGACACGATGATGGCTATTTTCGATATGACCAGAGTCGTTTTCGGTTTGCTGAGTTGCTTGTTGAGAAATGCTTGATACTTCTTTTGCCGATGCTGTCATTTGCTCCATTGCCGTCGCTACGGAATCAAGGGAGGCATATTGATGGCTGATTTGGGTTTCACTCAGCTTCATCTCTTGCTCAAATGAAGACGATGTATCGCTCAATGTCGTTGCATTGTCTTTGACGGTAACAACTAACTCAGTCAAGGTATCCATCGCTTTATCTAGAGCGCAGCCAATGGTGCCAAATTCATCTCGGCCCGGGTGGAAACCAAGACGTGATGTTAAATCACCTTCACCAATGCGTTGTGTTGTCGTGTAGAGCACCCACAGTGCACCACCTAAGAAAGTCGCAACCCAGTAACAGAAAATCGCAAATGGAATTACCCATAGATAGCTTAGAGCGAAAGTGATTAAAGCCTGAGATTCTAGCTCTTTGATATTTGGATTGGTGAAAGTCAGTTGATAGGTTGTCCCATTGGAATGTGTCGCTGATACCACGGCAACGCCTTGTCGATAACTTGGTTCGCTTGGCTGTGACACGGTTGTGATATGGCTGCTATTTGCAATCGTACTGCTATCGGAGTGAGTCAATACGCCCGCGAGGTATTGCTCTGCAGCGACAATCGTTTGTGTCTCAATATTGTTGATTGTTTGGTAGTAGCGCCCGCCAGCGAGTGCAGTAACAGCAATCAAAAACAGCGAGAAAATAACCCAGATCTTGTCGTTTATCGACATCTTAATAAACAGGCGATCTATAGTACGAAATTCAACTTCTTTCATATTTCAATCCGTTGGTTGAGTGATTTGGTCGTAACTATGTAATTTAGTGATGATAAATGTATCGAAATATAACTCAAATTTATCCGACTCAGATCTCATATATATGTAACAGTCTGTTGTATTGGATTCATATTTGTGATCTTTGTGGGTATTGGCTTGGCTCGCCAATGTGAATGAAAATAATTTGTTAAGCAGAGTGAAAAGGGTTAGATATCCGAATCCGGCCAACTTTTAATTTCGCGTTGTTTTTCATCCAGTGAGAATTTGGTCAGATGGAGGTGTCGTCATCTTCTATAGGGGTTACTAACCTAGAGATAAGTCTATTTTCATCAGTAAGTAAAAATGAACCTCATCGTCAATATTCATAAAGGGGTGCGTAAGCACGGATTCGAATTAGCTACGCGTCAGGCGTGGAAATGTGGAATGAAAGCAAACCTAGTAAAACGCGTTATTGGGGTAGCGAAGGGCCAGATTGTTTGCGTGGTTGAAGGGGTTAGGCCGGAACTATCAACTGAGATTAACAATATTCTGCACAATGAAGAGAAACAGGGCAGATATGTCTTTGTTGGAGGCATCGTCTGGCAACCAAATGATCTATTAGCGCCAGGCTTTCCTGATTTTATGTTTATGCATTTACGTAATTTAAGTGCGAAACACAAATACATGACCGATGAAGAACTGTTTTTGAACTTGGCTTAAGAAGGTTGCGATGTTAGCTCTATTTGGTAAGTGCCTTTTAGGCTCTGCAGCGGTATTAATGATTGCGTTGCTTTCAAAAAGTAAAAGCTTTTATATCGCGGGCTTAGTTCCTTTATTTCCAACCTTTGCACTCATTGCTCATTATGTGGTTGGAACGGAACGCAGTATGGAGGCACTGAGAGAGACGGCACTGTTTGGCCTTTACTCTTTGCTACCTTATGCAGGATATCTGCTCGCAGTTTACTATTTTAGCTATCGATTTAGCTTGGTTAACACGCTATCGATGGCGACAGCGGTTTGGCTTTCATCAGCGATGATTTTGTTGTTAGTCTGGACCAGGATGATGCAAACGGTATAAAAAAGCCTAGGTTCCAAACCTAGGCTTTTTATTAGAATGGATACCAGAACAGCTCAGTGTCTATCCAGCGTTTGGCGATTGCCAGCGCGACAATCACGGCTATCGCAGTTAGGCACAACTTATCATTACGCCCTAGTGGCTTCGCGCTATACCAAGTTCGGCTGCTATGTCGACCAAACCCACGTAATGTCATCGCGTTTGAAATTTCATCTGCTCTATCTAGGCTTGAGAAAATTAGCGGGCCAAGAATCTTGGCGACATTTTGTAGGCGTTGCATCAGCGGGGTATTTTTTGAAATGTCGAGTCCGCGAGCTTGCTGCGCATGCATAATATTTACAAAGTCATTTTTGACTTCAGGTAGATAGCGCAGGGTTAAGCTTACTGCATAGGCAATTTTGTAAGGTACGCCAATTCGATTCAAGCTAGCTGCGAACTCTGTCGGGTGGGTGGTAAATACAAACACCAAGGCAATCGGGAACATGCTGAAATACTTCAATGTTACAGTGACTAAGTAGAACAATGTCTCCTGAGTTAGGGAGTAACTACCAGGTAATTCGAGCAAGGTTGTGGTGCTGCCGATATATTCACTGCCTTGCTGAGGAGCAAGGAGGAACATAAACAGCGCATTAAGCAGCAGCACACTACCGGTACCGATCAATAGTGGCTTGTATACTTTGACCGGAACGCGCGTCATTTTGAGTAGCATCAGGCCTGACATGATCAACAAGCTGATAAGGCGCAGATCGAACGTCGTCAGGACCACAGTCACCCAAGCCATAAATAGAGCGAATTTGGTTATCCCGTTTAGGCCATGTAGCGGTGACTGAGTATCAACGTAGCTAATACCAAACTTCATCTTAGAGGCGTTCATGCTGCATGGTGCTCCTGCTGGATAAAGTACTGCATAAAGCTATTAATATCCGTTTTACCTAACCCTTTCGCTAATTCGTACAAACTGGTCGTGGTTAAATTTGCCTGCTCTAATAGCTCTGGCTGACTGAATACTTCGGTCATTGGCGCATCAGCGATGAGTTTACTATCCGAAATCACGATAGAGCGGTCGGTATACTCAAGTACCAGGTGCATATCATGAGAGATAATGATCACCGTAATATCTAGCTGTTCATTGAGCTGCTTAATAAAGCTCAGCATTGCCGTGTAGTTACGGTAATCCTGTCCAGCTGTTGGCTCGTCAAGGATCAGTAGCTTAGGTTCCAAGACAAGAATTGAAGCGATAGTGACACGTTTTTTCTGGCCATAGCTTAATGCTTCAATTGGCCAGTTACGATATTTACTCAGCCCACATAGATCGAGCACTTCCGTCACTTTCTGCTCAACTGCAGACTCGTTTAGCCCTTTATTACGTAACCCAAATGCAATCTCATCAAATATCATATGATGCGAGATCATATGATTTGGGTTTTGCATCACCACACCAATCTGTTGGCTACGTTCAAAAATCGATAACGATGAGAGTTCTTGACCATCGAGAGCAATTGAGCCCTGATCTGGGGTGATAACGCCCATGATCAGTTTCGTAATAGTCGATTTACCTGAGCCGTTCTTACCTAAGATTGAGACAAACTCACCTTGCTGAATAGCAAAGGAGACACCTTCCAGCGCATTCTTTTCGCCATCGTATGAGTAGGTTAGGTTATCAATAGATAAAAGTGTATTCTCGTGCTCAGTACGTGTTGGTTGATCGGCTTGCCAATGCGCAAAGTAAGGTTGGAGTTGCTTAAGCGATAGCTTATCTAACCCATCACATTGCGATAGTTCATCTAGTGGACACTGCGCGGATTTGATAGCTGAAAGATAGAGAGGTTCGCGGATTCCATGGCTCTCTAGTAATGGTGATGCTAAAAGCTCGTTAGGCGTCATATCCGCAACAATGGAACCTTGATCCATTAAAATCACGCGATCGATTGAACGATGGAGCACATCTTCTAAGCGGTGCTCGATGATGATAATGGTTTTACCCGTCTTTTTGTGCAGTTGATCGATGATCTCGATAGTCTTTCGACCCGTTTTGGGGTCAAGTGCTGCTAAGGGCTCATCAAACAGAAGCGTATCGACCTCGTCAACCAGAATACCGGCTAAAGAGACACGTTGCTTTTGTCCGCCGGAGAGATCGTGAGGGGGACGCGACAGTAGATCTTCGAGTTCAACCATCTTCGCAGTCGCTTTTACCAACGGGTACATGTCTATATTGGACATCAACTGATTTTCAAGCGCAAATGCAATGTCTTCACCAACGCTTAGCCCAACAAATTGGCTGTCTGTATCTTGTAAGACAGTGCCAACTTGCTCTGTGTACTGGTGCAGATCGAGCGAAGTCGAGTCTTGACCGTTAAGCAGTAGTCGCCCCGAACTCTCTCCTTTGATTGCATGAGGAATAAGACCGTTTAGGCATTGGCCAAGGGTAGACTTCCCACTACCACTTGGACCGATAATGACGATTTTCTCTCCTTTCTCTATCCTTAGATTGATATGCTTCAGCGTGGGCTTATCCAGCGAGTCATATCTAAAAGAGAAGTCAGAAAATTCAATTGTCATTGATGATTAAGACTCTGTTAAGTTGCGGCTTTGTTGGTTGCGTTTAGCGACCGATTTGAGGATGAAGTAACCTACGACTGCGATCAGCACAGTGTTACCAGCAGCGATAATGGAAAGCTGGGTAAAGACTTTAGTAAAGGGTTCGGCGTAAAGAATCGTATCTAGGAATGCAGAGCAACCATAGCCGATGATGTTACCTACTAAGGCCAAAACGACAAATAAAGAGAAATCTTTATGGCTAAATTCACCTTTAGCAAGGCGGTTCTGAGTCATTTTAGGGAAGAAGCCAAGAATAAGGCCGACAATTCCTGAGCCAAGTACCCAAGTTAGCCATACGCCCCAACCAGCAAACAAGTCGGTAACCCAGTGACCAATGAATCCCACTAAAAAGCCGACTAATGGACCGAATAAAACTGAGAATAGCGCTAATACGGCCATTGCTGGTTTTAGTGTTGTATTAGCGAATACGGGAATACCAAACATTGGTAATCCACCAATACCATAAAGTGCCGCGCCAATAGCAATCACAACAACGGTTTTAGCCGAAAGATTCATAGATAACCCTTTGTCAAAATCTTTAAAGAACTTGGTTCACAAACGCTTCTTTTGTTTGAATTTTATTCGCTTGTGAAAATGAGGCGCAGATTATACCTTCTGAGTGCAAGTTTGGGAAGATAACTGTCTAGACGGCTAAAATACAACCGTCAAACGGAAAATACACTAAGATATGGTACAAAAAGTTGGTTTTTCTCGAAGGAAAGAGAGAGCAGAGCTCGGAGGTTAGATAGTGTTATGTAGGTATTGTTGGCTAGGTATTGGATAGGTAAAGGCCTATATTGCGCCTTTACCTATCAATAGTGTGACGTTAGTGGTCTAGGTATAAGTAGTTTTGCCAACTCTTCATTCGAATCAGTACCTTACGCATGATCGATACATGAGTGAATTTGTCAGAATAAACCGCAACTTCTACAGCGGTACCAAGAGGCAGGTGGTAGTCTGAAAGGTCATCGTTGATTTTCAGTTTTACGAATACTCGACCACTGGTTCGCAACGCATCTGTGCCTAAAAGCGTGCCACGAGCTTGGAGTTGACTCTCACCGATGGCTGGAATTGTTTCAACCACTTCACCTTTGAAGACCTTGCCTGGAAGTGCCCTAAACAAAAATTCAGCTTCATAACCTGGCTGTAAGCGCTGGAGTGAGTTTTGTCTAAACGCTGCGGTATAAAAGACGTCTTCGGTGTGAACAAATGTCATCACAGGTGCTAGCGGCAATGGAACGGCCATCACACCTGGACGCAACGCAAGTTGAGTGGCAAAACCATCAGTCGGCGCTCTCACTACTGTTTGTTCTAGGTCGAACTCAGCTTGGCGAAGTTCTGCTAAGAGACGAGCTACCGTGGTGTTTTCACCGCCGATTTCTGAGTCTAATGCGAGCTCCGCTTGTTCAACTTTTGCTGAAGCGACATCAACAGCTGATTCTGCTGCTTTGTATGCTTGGCGACGAGTATCTAATTGCTGCTCTGTAAATGCGCCTTTGTCATAACCACGTTGGTAACGAGCAAATTCACGTTGAGCTTTATCACGTTCCGCAATCGCTTTGTTCTTGGCTGAAATGGCTTCTTGCAGTGAAGATTCTAAGCCTAGCGCACCTTGACTCGCTTCTTTGATTTGCGCTTTTTTCTTGGCAACTTCCGCTTCATACGGAATGGGGTCAATTGTGAAAAGCACTTCGCCTTGTTTTAAAGGTTTGTTTGCTTCCACTGGCACATCAATAACGCGTCCTCGCACACCAGAAACAACAGGTGTTGATGAGTAAACTTGGTTACCAAGCTGAGTGAATGGATGGTTATAGTTCATGAGTAGGATCAGCGTACCGATCAGGATAACACCACCGAGTACAGCGGTTGGAACGGTCCACTTATTTAGTGGAATATTGAAGACTTTAAAAATAGTGATACACAGCGCGGCATACGTCAGAATGAGTAGTAAATCCATTATTGCTCCTCCTCATTGTTTTTGCTGTACGTCTGCACCGATTGGGTCGGTTGCTGTTGTTTGAGATCACGTACTTCTTCTTGCAATTTATTGACTTGATCGATCAGAGTATCAACGCGATGATGGATGTCATGCTGCTCTTCTTCGAGCTTCTGGAAGCCCCATCCGCGTTCTTTACGCCATAAAGTGGCCCAAATCCATAGAAACGGCCAGATAGCGTGTAAGGTGAATAGGCTTACCCAGCCGGCGTAGTGAATTGCATCTTGGTGCGGGTGCTCTCGCTCTTTGGCAATTTCGTAGGGAATATCGTGAATGACGATGATGCCGTAAAAAATAACCAATGCGACGAAGACGAGCAGCCCTAGTGCGAAATAATCCAAAAACATATTAACAATCCTTGCTTAATGAAATGGAATCTATAAAGAATACTGATTATCGTTAACAAAGTATAGCAATAAAAACAACAAATTAGATGGGTGTCGGTAAAACCGATCTCGCATAAATGGCACAGAGAAGCAGGGGGAAAGATGCCTTTTCAGGGAGAAGTTGCAGCAGTGGGGGCGGCGTTAGTTTGGGCAGTTGCGACTTGGATATACAGTCAGTTTAGCCACCGTTTTAGCGCGCTTCAGCTAAATATAGTAAAAGGTGTCATTGCATCAGGATTGATGATGTGTGTGGTCCCATTCTCGATGGTAGGTGCTCCTGCTATTTCTGCGGACCACTTTACGATTCTAGCAATATCCGGTGTTATCGGTATCGCTATTGGTGATAGTGCCTATTTTGCATCACTGAAACGGATTGGGCCTAATAAAACGTTACTTTTAGAATCGCTCGCACCGCCGCTTTCTGGTGTATTGGCATTGTTAGCTTTGGGCAGTGTGTTGCCATTGCAAGGATGGTTAGGTGTCATCATTACCACGGTCGCCGTCTCTCTTACCGTGTTCCACTCTGATGGCACACCATTGGACTGGCGTGGGGTAGGGTTTGGACTTGTGGCCAGCGTATGTCAGGCCAGTGGTGTTGTGATTTCTCATTACGCGCTGGTGGCTGGTGATTTACCGCCATTACTGGGAGCCTTGATTCGCTTATCAATGGGTGTCGTGTTTGTCATGGTGATGATTGTCTGGATAGAAAAGAAGCCCTATCAATCGATGAAAGAAAACTTATTGCAACTCGGGAAAGATGGTTTTATGTGGTTATTGGCAGCGATCTTTGTTGGCACATTCTTAGCCTTGTGGCTTCAGCAAGTCGCTTTGAAATATGCGAACCCTGCGGTAGCCCAAAGCTTGATTGCCACAAGCCCACTATTTATGTTGATTATTTACGCTACAAAAGGAGAGCCAATTTCTAAACGAGGGATTGTCGGGACGATTGTTGCGGTTGCGGGCATATCACTGTTCTTTTTGAAGTAGGGGGTTACCCCTACTACTCAGTGCAGACTTGGTTACGCCCGTTTGCTTTGGCTCGATATAAGGCTTTATCAGCGCGATAGAAGGTACGTTGGGTGTTTTCACCTCCACGAGGCTTTGTTGCGTAATTCGATGGAACTAAATCAGGAAGTTACGATCTGATCGGCTACATCAGTTAATCATCGTAGCCTTATGCCGAAACCTCGTTACAAAACAACTAACTGGAAACAGTACAACAAAGCCCTAATCAACCGTGGTTCACTCACTTTCTGGATTGATGAGGAAGCCATACGCGAGTGGAAGCAAAGCAAACAGAGTAAGCGCGGCAGGCCTCGTCGATTCAGCGACCTAGCCATTACTACCGCACTGATGGTAAAACGCGTTTTCTCTATGCCATTGAGAGCGCTGCAAGGTTTTCTAGACTCAGTATTTAAGCTGGCTAACATACCGCTTGTTTGTCCGCATTACACCTGTATAAGCCGTCGAGCCCAGCAGGTTGAGGTTTCATTTAAAACTAAAACCAGAGGTGCGATACAGCATCTGGCCATTGATGCCACTGGTCTCAAGGTTTATGGCGAAGGTGAATGGAAGGTCAAGAAGCACGGTACTGACGGGAAGCGTAGAGTCTGGAGAAAGCTGCATTTAGCAGTCGACACCAGTACTCACGAGATAGTAGCAGCAGAACTGAGTTTATCTAATGTCACTGATTCAGAAGTCCTTCCTAATTTGCTCAAGCAAACACGTCGACAAATCATCGAGATATCTGGAGATGGTGCTTACGACACAAGGAACTGCCATGATGCCATACGGATTAAGCGAGCTATTCCGCTTATCCCACCAAGAGAAGGGGCAGCCTTCTGGGAACAAGGACATCCTCGCAATTTAGCAGTGGGTTGCCAAAAGCTCTACGGCTCCAACAAGAAGTGGAAAAAGCGGTATGGTTATCACAAACGTTCACTATCAGAAACAGCCATGTATCGAGTGAAGCAGTTGCTAGGTGGGAGGTTAAGCCTGCGAAACTACAATGCTCAGGTTGGCGAAACCTACGCCATGATTAAAGCGCTGAACAAGCTTACAGGGCTTGGTATGCCTGAAACTCAGTTTGTTGTTTAAGAATTGCACAATTTCGGGCGGTTTGTTTTTCTGTCCGAATTACGCAACAAAGCC